>PQCP01000113.1 GCA_003062205.1 Candidatus Sedimenticola endophacoides | reverse complement strand
CGTAGACCTGGCGCAGTTTTCCGGCGACGTGGGCGCTGCGGATGACACCGAGTGCGGTGCCGTAGCCGCCGGTAGCCAGGGCACCGGCGTTGCAGTGGGTGATGACACTGGTCGGCCCATCGATCAGGGCCGCCCCCAGGTCCCCCATGGCCCGGTTGGCGGCGGCATCCTCGCGATGGATGCTCATGGCCTCGGACAGCAGCGCCGCCTCCGGATCCCCCTCGCCCAGCGTGGCGATCCGACCGCGCATGCGTTCAATGGCCCAGAACAGGTTGACGGCAGTGGGCCGTGAGGCGGCGAGGAGCCGCAGATCCTGCTCGATCCGCTCCTTCCAGCGCTCGGCCGATTCGGCGAAACGAGCCCGTGCCGCCAGCACCACTGCATAGGCCGCGGTGATACCGATGGCCGGCGCCCCACGGACCACCATGTCGGTAATCGCGGTGGCGCTAGCGGCCGCCTCCCGCAACTCCAGGTACTCCTCCCGGGCCGGCAGCAGGCGCTGGTCAAGGAGGTAGAGACGGTCGTGCTCCCATACGATCGCCCGGTCGGCCTCGGCCCTGATATTCAAAGGTTGTGCTTCCATCTTGAGTTCACCCATGGCAAATTCGGCATATTCTACAGGCTGCGCGGGCGATTGGCAGCGACCGCATTCGGCGCGGACGCCCGGCGTCTGAATATTGAGACGACACCTCCCTGGGGTACAGGCCATTGAATATCGACACTCTTATCCATGCCCGCTGGATCATTCCGGTGGCCCCCGACAACCGGGTTCTGGAGGACTACAGCATTGCCGTTCAGGGTGGGCGCATCCTGGAACTGCTTCCCACCGAGGAGGCGCGCGACAAGTATGCCCCGGCCCACGAGCATGAACTGACCCGCCACGCACTGATCCCGGGCCTGATCAATGCCCACACCCACGCCGGTATGAGTCTGTTGCGGGGCCTGGCCGACGACCTGCCGCTGATGACCTGGCTCAACGACCACATCTGGCCGGCGGAGAAGCGCTGGGTCAATGAGGAGTTCGTGGCCGACGGTACCCGGCTGGCGATCGCCGAGATGATTCGTGGCGGAACCACCTGCTTCAACGACATGTACTTCTTCCCGGACGTCACCGCCAGGGTCGCCTCGGCGGCGGGCATGCGGGCCGTGGTTGGCCTTATCCTCATCGACTTCCCCTCGGCCTGGGCGGGGGATGCCGACGAGTACCTGCACCGCGGCATCCGGGTCCACGACGACTTTCGCGGCAACACCCTGATCACCACGGCATTTGCCCCGCACGCCCCCTACTCGGTCTCCGACGCCCCCTTGGAGCGGGTCCGGACCCTGGCCGATGAGCTGGAGATACCGATCCACATGCATGTGCACGAAACGGCCCATGAGGTGACTGAGGCCGAACAGCGGGACGGGCGGCGTCCCCTGCGGCGCCTGGGGGAGCTGGGCCTGCTCTCCTCCTCCCTGACGGCGGTGCACATGACCCAGCTCACTGAAGACGAAATCGGGGCGCTGGCCGAAAGCGGCGCCAGCGTGGTGCACTGCCCGGAGTCGAATCTGAAGCTCGCCTCCGGGTTCTGTCCGGTGACCCGTCTTCTGGCGGCCGGGGTCAACGTGGCGCTCGGCACCGACGGCGCGGCCAGCAACAACGACCTCGACATGTTCAGCGAGATGCGCACCGCCGCCCTGCTGGCCAAGGGGCTCTCCGCCGACCCCGGCAGCGTCCCCGCCGCCACCGCCCTGCGCATGGCCACCCTGAACGGCGCCATGGCCCTCGGCATCGCCGATCAGACCGGCTCTCTCGAAGCGGGCAAGGCGGCCGACATCGTCGCCGTGGACCTGGGCGGGGTCGAGACCCAACCCCTCTATCACCCCGTTTCGCAACTGGTCTACGCCACCGGACGCGACCGGGTGAGCGACGTCTGGGTGGCCGGCAGGCAACTGCTCAACGGAAGGGAGTTGACCACCCTCGACCGGGAGAAGATCCTGGCCAGGACCGCCGACTGGAACCACCGTATCGCCGATGTGGATGAACTGCTGGAGTTCTCCTGAGGGGGCGCTTCCACCTGCTTGTCCCCGTGCCGAACTGCTATAGTGTATTCCATATCAACCGACTGGAACCAAAGACCATGCGCCATCTCGCCATCGCCCTGCTGACCGCAATCAGCGCCAGCCCTTTCGCAGCGGAACCGATCACCGGACCGGAGGACCCGATCACCATCTACACCACCGGCTACCCCTTTGACGAGGTGAAGGAGAACGTGCAGATGGCGATCACCGGCCAGGGCATGCTGATCAGCGGCACCCTGCACATCAGCGATATGCTTGAGCGCACCGCGAAGGACACCGGCTTTGAAAAACTCTACGAAAAGGCCGAATCGCTGGAGTTTTGCAACCTCCAGCTCTCCTACCTGATGTCCAGTGCGCACCCCGCCAACCTCACCACCTGTCCGCTGACCATCGGCATCTACGTCAAGGCGGGCGAGCCCGACACCACCTACGTCGCCTACCAGCGCGCCAGTCTGCTGGGCGAGTCGCGGGAAGTCGCCGAAAAACTGGACAACCTGCTCGACCTCCTGGTTAGGGAAGCCATCGAGTAACGCCTCCGGGGATATGCCGCGGCATCACCAACAGGTCGGCGCTGTCACCCGGCAAACTCGGGTATAATCCGGCCATCCAACCCCCCAGGGCAACCAAACCATGAGCGAAAACGTCAACGTCGATCACGCCGAAATCAGCAAATTCGAGGAGCTGGCCTCGCGCTGGTGGGACCCGGACAGCGAGTTCAAACCCCTGCACCAGATCAATCCGCTGCGTCTCGACTACATCGACTCCATCGCCGGGCTGGCGGGCAAACGGATGCTGGATGTCGGCTGCGGCGGCGGCATCCTGGCCGACAGCATGGCCGCCCGCGGTGCCGACGTGATGGGCATCGACATGGGTGAGGCGCCTCTTGAGGTGGCGCGTCTGCATCAACTCGAATCGGGGCAGAATGTCCTCTACGAGCGGATCCCGGTGGAGCGCCTGGCCGAAGAACAACCCGCCTCCTTCGATGTGGTCACCTGTATGGAGATGCTGGAACACGTCCCCGATCCCGGCTCGGTGGTGCGCGCCTGCGCCCGGCTCGCCAGGCCCGGCGGCAGGATCTTCTTCTCGACCCTGAACCGCAACCCGAAATCCTATCTGTTCGCCATCATCGGTGCAGAGTACCTTCTTCGTCTGCTGCCCAGGGGCACCCACGAGTTCGCGAAATTCATCCGCCCCTCGGAACTGGACCGCTGGATACGCGATGCCGGCCTGCATGCCGAACAGATGACGGGGCTGGTCTACAACCCCCTGACCGGCCACTACCGCCTCGACCCCCGGGACGTCGACGTAAACTACATGGTGAGCTGCGCCAAAGACGCCGATGAGTGAGCCCGCCACCCGGATCAGGGTGGTGCTGTTCGATCTCGACGGGACCCTGGCCGACACCGCCCCCGATCTCGCCAATGCGCTCAATCACACCCTGCGCGGACACGGTCGCGAGCCGTTGCCTCTGGAGGCGATCCGCCCCCATGTCTCCCACGGCGGGATAGCGCTGATCCGCTTTGGCTTCGGGATCGGGGCCGACCACCCGCAATTCGAGATCTATCGGCGCGACCTGCTCGATTTCTACCTGGCCAACATCGCCCGGGAGACGCGCCTGTTCGACGGTATGGAACGGGTCCTCGACACCCTGGAGGGCGAGGGCATCGCCTGGGGTGTGGTCACCAACAAGCCGGCCTGGCTGACCGACCCGCTGATGCGGGCGCTGGGGCTCGACCGACGCGCCGCCTGCATCGTCAGCGGCGACACCCTGCGCTACAGCAAGCCGCGCCCCGAACCGATCCTCCACGGCTGTGCCCTGGCCGGCGCCAGCCCCGGGGAGTGCCTCTACGTGGGTGATGCCGAGCGCGATATCGAGGCGGGGCGGCGGGCCGGAACCGCCACCCTGGTGGCCCTTTTCGGTTACCTCGGTGAGGGGGACGAACCGGCGCGCTGGGGCGGCGACGGCCTGCTCAACCACCCCGCCGAGCTACTCGACTGGCTTGGACTGTGACGCCCTCCCCCGGCTTTCCCAACGAACACACGCCCATCGGCTCGACCCGCTACTACGTGGCGCGCTTTGCACCCGCCGAAGAGCGTGACGCCCAGGCTTTACTGCTCGCCCTGCACGCCTCGCTGATGGCGCTGCCCAGGGAGTGCACCGACCCTGGCGTGGCACGAACCAAACTCGCGTGGTGGCGCGAACAGCTGCTGGAGGCGGGCGACCGTGCCAGCCATCCGCTGGCACGCTCCCTCGCCGGATTGTCCCGGGATCAACAGCCCGAACGAGCATACCTGGAACGGCTCCTGGATAATCTGCGGGACGAGATCGACAACCGCCCCGTGACCAGCGGCGCGGACCTCGACAACCATTGCCGGGGCAGTGGCGGCACTCTCTGTGCCATGCTCACGGCCCTGGGCGGCGGCGACGCCGGACAGCTCGCCTGCGCCGAGGCGATCGGCCAGTTCACGCGCCGCGTGGAGATCGTGCGCGACCTGGGCCACGACATCCGCCGCCGACGCTGCTATCTGCCCCGGGAGCATCTGAAGGAGCACCGCATCGATCTCGAACGGATCTTCGATCATCAGACACAGCAACGTCTCACTGTGCTGCTGACGGAGTTTGCGGCCGAGGCCCGCCAACGCCTCGACCACGCCCTCGGGCAACTGCCGCGCACCGCACACCACCCCTTGGGCAGCGCCTTCGCCCTGGCCATGGTCAAGGATGCCCTACTCAGCGAGATCGCCGCGGACGGCTTCCGGGTGCTGAACCAGAGAACCGGCCTGCCACCGCTGCGCAAACTCTGGATCAGCTGGCGCAGCCACCGGCGCAGCAGACGGGCCCGGGGCCTATCCCCCCGCCGTTGAGAAGATGTGGAGCGCTACCGCCGGTTGCCCGGCACCGGCGCCGGTATTCCGGCACAGGGAGCAGCCGCAGGAGCGCAACCAACCCCGTAACTCCGTGTTTATGGGAAAAAATACCAGTCTGGTATAGAATCTGCTCAATCATTTTCCAAGAGAGCGTATTGGAAGATACCGAGATGGCACCGCAAATCGAACAGATCACCGAAAACCGCCGGTTCTCCGTACCCCTGCACCCGGGGCAGAAGATCGCCGCCAAGGCGCTGGCACTGACCAGCGTCCTGCAGACCACCCTGGAGATCAACCAGCTGATGGCGCTCTTTTTCCAGGAGCTGGAGCACACCATCCCCTTCGACGGCCTGTATTACGATTTTCCCGCCAGCGCCATCGATATCAAGCTCGGTGTGCAGAGCGGGCACAGCTGCTCCTACACCCTGGAAGTGGCCTCCGAGGCCCTGGGGGAGATCCGCCTCTTCCGCCACCAGCGCTTCGCGGAAGAGGAACTGGAGACCATCGAAAACATGTTGGTGGGGCTGCTCTTCCCACTGCGCAACACCCTCCTCTATCAGCGCGCCCTGCAATCGGCCATCATTGATCCTCTCACCGGAGCGAAAAACCGTGCTGCCCTGGACGGCTCCCTGCAACGCGAGGTCGATCTGGCCCACCGCCACACCGTGCCGCTGTCGCTGATCCTGTTCGATATCGATCACTTCAAGCGCGTCAACGACCGCCACGGCCACCTGCTGGGCGATCAGGCGCTGCGCGCCATCGCCGATTGCGCCCAGCGGACCATCCGCGACAGCGACCTGCTGTTTCGCTACGGCGGCGAGGAGTTTCTGGTGCTGCTGACCAACACCGGACTCTCCGGCGCCCAGATGTTGGCCGAGAGAATCCGTCGCTCCATCGAGCAGGCCCAACCGGTCATCGAGGCCGGGGAGGCCATCACCATCAGCCTCGGGGTCGCCAGCCTGCTGCAAAACGAGGGGGCGACCGATCTGTTTCAGCGTGCCGACCAGGCCCTCTACCAGGCCAAACATCAGGGGCGCAACCGGGTGATCGCCGCCACCTGAAGCCACGCCGAAACACTCGATGACCGCTACACATACGCGGCCCTCCCTGTGCACGGAACCATGTCCCGCCTGATTCTCTTCAACAAGCCCTATGATGTCCTCAGCCAGTTCACCGACCGTGAGGGGCGTGCGACGCTGGCCGACTATATCCCGATCGCGGGGGTCTATCCCGCCGGACGGCTCGACCGCGACAGCGAGGGGCTCCTGCTGCTGACCGACGACGGCCCCCTGCAACACAAGCTGGCCAATCCCAGGCAGCGGACCTGGAAGACCTACTGGGCCCAGGTCGAGGGCATTCCCGACGCGGCGGCGCTGGAGCGGCTGCGCGGCGGACTGCTGCTCAAGGATGGCCCCACCCTGCCCGCCCGCGCGCGGATTATCGAGGCGCCGCCGCTATGGGAGCGGGCACCGCCGATTCGCCGGCGCGCCAACATCCCCACCCGCTGGATCGAGTTGCAGATCCGCGAGGGGCGCAACCGCCAGGTCAGGCGCATGACAGCGGCCGCCGGTTACCCTACACTGCGCCTGGTACGGTGCGCCGTGGGCCGCTGGCGCCTGCGCAAACTTCAACCCGGCCAATGGTGCCAAATCGAACTATGACCTGGTTTCCACACACCACCGTCGCCGCCGTTGTGGAGCGCGACGGGCGCTTCCTGATGGTCGAAGAGCGGGACCAGCGGGGTGCCATCGTCTTCAACCAGCCGGCTGGACACCTCGAGGAGCACGAGACCCTGCTTCAGGCCATCGCCCGCGAGGTGCGGGAAGAGACCGCCTGGGGGTTTCTGGCCAGCACCCTGATCGGCGTCTACCAGTGGCAGGTACCGCCGGACGGGGCCACCTACCAGCGCTTCTGCTTCGCCGGGGCGTGTCATGATCACCGCCCCGACCAACCCCTCGACGAGGGGATCCTGGCTGCCCGCTGGATGAGCCGCGCGGAGCTGGCCGGGCGCTCCGCCCAGCTGCGCAGCCCGATGGTGCTCGCCTGTATCGATGACTATCTCGCCGGTCACCGCTACCCCCTGGACCTTCTCAAGCAGGCATGACGCGGCCGGTCAACATCATCGTCGGAATGTCGGGTGGCGTCGATTCCGCGGTCGCCGCCCTGCTGCTGAAACGCCAGGGCTACCGTGTCTCGGGTCTGTTCATGAAGAACTGGGAGGAGGACGACCGCGCCGGACACTGCAGCGCCAGCGAGGACCTTGCCGACGCCAGGGCGGTGGCCGAGCGCCTGGAGATCCCCCTGCACACGGTCAACTTCTCCGCCGAGTACTGGGACCGGGTGTTCGAGCACTTTTTGAGCGAATACCGGGCCGGGCGCACCCCGAATCCCGATGTACTGTGCAACCGTGAGATCAAATTCAAGGCCTTTCTCGACCACGCCGTCGGCCTCGGCGCCGATGCCATCGCCACCGGCCACTACGCCCGGACCCGGGTGGACGAGGATGGCGTGCACATGCTGCGTGCCCGGGACGGGAACAAGGACCAGACCTATTTCCTCTACATGCTGAACCAGCGGCAACTGGCCCGGGCGCTGTTTCCGCTCGGCGGACTGGAGAAATCCGAGGTCCGGCACCTGGCCCGGGAGGCCGGTTTCCCGAATCACAAGAAGAAGGACAGTACCGGCATCTGCTTTATCGGCGAGCGCAAATTCACGCAGTTTCTGCGCCGTTACCTGCCGGCCAGTCCGGGCCCGATGGTCACCCCCGACGGCACACCGGTCGGCCGCCATCAGGGCCTGATGTACTACACCCTGGGCCAGCGCAAGGGGCTCGGAATCGGCGGCCTGCCGGACACCGACGATCAGCCCTGGTTCGTGCTGGAGAAGGATCTGTCCGACAACCGTCTGATCGTGGGTCAGGGTCACGACCACCCGCTGCTGCTGAAGCAGGCGCTGGTCGCCAGCCAGCTGCACTGGATCGCCGGAACCCCCCCCACCGCCCTGCCCCTGCGCTGTCGCGCCAGGATCCGTCACCGCCAGCCCCTGCAGGCGTGCCGCATCCTGGCCCCTGAAACGGGGCGATGCGAGGTTTGGTTTGAACAGCCCCAGCGCGCGGTCACCCCTGGGCAGTCGGTCGTCTTCTATCTCGACGACGAGTGCCTGGGTGGTGGTATCATCGAGCGCACGCTGCCACCACGGACGCGTACCTGAAACGGAATTGCCACTTAGCCACTCGGACAAGACCAGCGATGAAGAGCGAACGAGACAGAACCATGGCCCTCGGCGGAATTTTCCAGGCCGCCGCCCTGGCCGCCCAGGTGGCGCGCGGCGGCCTGGTCGACGCCCTGGCCCTTGAAGCGAGCGTGGAGAGCCTCTTCCAGCGCAGCGCCGCCAGCGTCGCCGATGTCTATGGCGGTCCCGCCGGCGTCGCCGGTGGCCTGGAGGTCCTGCTCGGCCAGCTCGCCGCCCGCCCGGGGGGCACGCGCAATATCGAGGTCAGCCGCTACGTCATCGCGCTGCTGCATCTGGAGCGAAAACTCATCAAGCGGCCGGCGATGCTGGAGCAGATCGCCGACGGCATCGATTCCGCCGCCCAGCGCCGCGAACACTTCCCGCTGCTGCATCCGAACATCCTGGCCCAGCTGGCCGACATCTACGTCAACACCATCAGCACCCTGCAACCGCGAATCATGATCCAGGGCGAACCCCTGCACCTGCAGAACCCCGACAATGTGCACAAGATCCGCACCCTGCTGCTGGCGGGTATCCGCTCCGCCATGCTGTGGCGCCAATGCGGGGGCAACCGGCTGCAGATCCTGATCGGGCGAAAACGCCTGATCACCAACGGCGAGAAGCTGCTCGGGGAGATACGGGCCGCTGCCACACCGGGTGGCGCATGACCTCCCGTGCCCCCAACCGCTACGCCCCCCACCATCGACTGGAGAGCATATGAAAAGAGTCATCACCGCTTCGCTCATCACCCTGTCCCTGTCCCTGACCGGCTGCGGCGACCAACCTCCGGAAGAGAGCCGGGAGTCGGTCCAGGCCAGGCCCTCCCCACCCGGTCAGCAAACACCGGCCCCGGTTCGGGAGATCGGGACCGCCCCCGACCTCGGTGAGCAGGCGCGTGAGCTGGGGGCCAACGCCTGGGACAAGACCCGGCAGGCCACGGGAGAACTCGTCGACAAGACCGTCGATACCTCCCGCGATCTCTACCAGTCGGCCCGCGAGAAAGGGGGCGACATCGGCGAGAAGACCATGGACAAATCGAAGGAGCTGTGGGACGCCACCAAGGAGAAATCGGGTGAAATCTGGGATACCACCAGGGAGCGCTCCAAGGAGTACTACGATTCGGCCAAAGACAAGGCCCTTGAGTTGTACGAGAAAGCTCAGCCCGAGGCGCCGCCGGAGTCATCCGCCCCGGTGCGTGAGATCTGACCCTCCGGGAGGGGTGACATTTTGCGGGTGGCGGTGTTCTCGGATGTGCAGGCCAACCTGCCGGCAATGGAGGTGGTGGCGGAGACGATCCTGCGCTGGGCCCCGGATCTGGTGGTACTCGCCGGCGATCTGGTCAACCGCGGTCCGCGCAACCGCGAGTGTCTCGACCTGTATCTGGATCTGAGCCGGCGGCTGCACTGCGTCGCCCTGCGCGGCAATCACGAGGATTACCTGCTGCACTGCGCCAGCCATCCCCCCCTGGATCCGCATGACGCCGCCCTGCGCCGCTTCGCCGACTGGAGCGCCTCCCAGCTGGGCGCGCGGGTACGGCTGTTCGAGCGCTGGGCCGATCACCTCGACTTCCCCGCCGAGGGCTGGCGGCAGTGGGTGCATGTCACCCACGGTACCCTCCTCGGTAACCGCAACGGCATCTCCGCGAGCATTCCCGACGCGGGACTGGAGCGGAAGCTGCCGCCACAGACCGAACTGTTCGTCACGGCCCATACCCACAAGGTGCATCGCCGTACCTTCCAGGGAACACACATCCTCAACATCGGCTCGGTCGGATCGCCGTTCGACGGCGACACCCGCTCCAGCCACGCCCGGCTCGAATTCCGTAATGGCGCCTGGCACGGCAAAATCGTGCGACTCGGCTACGACCGTCAGCGCATGGAACGGGATTGCCGGAACAGCGGATTCCTCGACCAGGGCGGTCCCCTGGCACGGGTGATTTTCGAGGAGTGGCGGCGCGCCACCCTGCTGATGCCCCATTGGAACCGCCGTTACCGTCAGGCGGTGCTGGAGGGGCGGATCAGCATGGAACGGGCGGTGGCCGAGTTTATGGGCGGCCTGTAAGGGCGCTGCCAATGAGGGCGCCCGCCACAAACGATTGAAATTCCTGCGAATACCCACATTTAAGTATTGCCTGCATTCCCGGTGGACCGGAGAATGGGCATACCTGTACCGGCTTTCCAGATCAAGGGTGGGTCATGGCGCTCGAGAAGAACAACGTGATATTCAGGTGCGAAGAGTGCACCTGCGTCCTGAGTGACGACAGCGGCAGGATCGATGTCGTGGTCCCGGTCAGCATCAAGGGTTCCGGGGTGCGCACCCAGGCCCGGTTGCGTTGCGATCTCAGGGCCGTGGCGCACCGCATCGAGTTGATGGCGCTGGACGACGCGGAGGCGTTTAGCGGCGAGCAGCGGCGCGAGTTGACGGAGGCGCTCGATTTTGTCGCCGCCAAGCGTATCTGCGGCAATCGCCGGATCTGCCCGGATGCGGTGATCCGGGCGGCCGACACCGCCACCGGGCGCATGAACCAAGACTGACCCAAAGGGTGTCCGCGCCGGGTCGCGAACCTCAGCGACCCGGCGGAAACAGGCTCAGCCGGCCACCACCGCGATTACCCTGTCGGCCACCCTCCGGTAGGATTCGATCTGATCGAAGTTCATATAGCGATAGATATCGGCCGCCATGGTGTCGATATCGGCCGCGTAGCCCATATACTCCTCCTGCGTCGGCAGCCTGCCCAGGATGGCGGTGACCGCCGCCAGCTCAGCCGATGCAAGGTAGACGTTGGCCCCGGTACCCAGGCGGTTGGGAAAGTTGCGGGTGGATGTGGAGACCACGCTGGCCCCCTCCCTGACCCGCGCCTGATTACCCATGCAGAGCGAGCAGCCGGGCATCTCCACGCGTGCCCCGGCCCGGCCGAAGATGCCGTAGTAGCCCTCCTCGGTGAGGAGATGCTCGTCCATCCTGGTCGGCGGGGCTATCCACAGACGGGTTGGCAGATCGGTACGCCCATCCAGCAGCTTGCCCGCGGCACGGAAATGGCCGATGTTGGTCATGCAGGAGCCGATGAACACCTCATCGATGGTTTTTCCGGCCACCTCGGAGAGGAGGCGTACGTCATCGGGGTCGTTGGGACAGGCCAGCAGCGGTTCACTCACCTGATCGAGGTCGATCTCAATGACCGCGGCGTACTCGGCATCGGCGTCCGCCTCCAGCAGCTCGGGTTGTTCCAGCCACTGCTGCATGGCATCGACTCGCCGTTGCAGGGTGCGCCGCTCCTCATAGCCGTTGGCGATCATCCACTTCAGCAGGGTGACATTGGAGTTGAGGTATTCGATCAGCGGCTCCCGGCCAAGCTTGACGGTGCAGCCGGCGGCCGAGCGTTCGGCGGAGGCATCCGACAGCTCGAACGCCTGCTCCACCTTCAACTCCGGCAGACCCTCGATCTCCAGGATACGGCCCGAGAAGACGTTCACCTTGCCCGCCTTGGCCACGCTCAACAGACCCTGCTTGAGGGCGTGGTACGGGATGGCGTTGACCAGGTCGCGCAGGGTGATGCCGGGGCGCAGCTGCCCGGAGAAACGCACCAGTACCGACTCCGGCATATCCAGGGGCATCACGCCGGTGGCGGCGGCGAAGGCGACCAGGCCGGAACCGGCGGGAAACGAGATACCCATCGGGAAACGGGTGTGGGAGTCACCGCCGGTACCCACGCTATCGGGCAGCAGCATGCGGTTCAGCCAGGAGTGGATCACCCCGTCGCCCGGGCGCAGCGAGACCCCGCCGCGCGAACTGATGAAATCCGGCAGGGTATGGTGGGTGTTGATGTCCACCGGCTTGGGATAGGCGGCGGTGTGGCAGAAGGACTGCATCACCAGGTCGGCGGAAAATCCCAGACAGGCCAGATCCTTGAGTTCATCGCGGGTCATCGGTCCGGTGGTGTCCTGAGAACCGACGGTGGTCATACGCGGCTCGCAGTAGGTACCCGGGCGTACCCCGTCCACGCCGCAGGCGCGCCCCACGATCTTCTGTGCCAGGGTGAATCCCGCGCCGCTATCCTCGGCCGGACGCGGGCGCTGAAACACCTTCGACGGCTCCAGTCCCAGGACCTCACGGGCCCGGTCGGTTAGCCCGCGGCCGATGATCAGGGGGATGCGCCCGCCGGCGCGCACCTCATCCAGCAACACATTGGTCTTTAGTTCGAAACGGGCCAGCTCCTCACCGCTTTCGCTACGCCGCAGTACCCCCTCATAGGGGAGGATATCGATCCGGTCGCCGGTCTCCAGGGCGCTTACGTCACACTCGATGGGCAGGGCTCCGGCATCCTCCATGGTGTTGAAGAAGATCGGGGCGATCTTGCCCCCGAGCACATAGCCTCCGGCCCGCTTGTTGGGGATATGGGGGATATCCTGACCGGTGTGCCAAAGCACCGAGTTGGTGGCGGACTTGCGGGAAGAGCCGGTGCCGACCACATCCCCCACATAGGCCACCGGATACCCCTCGGCCTTGAGGGACTGCAACAGGGCGAGCGGACCCAGCTCGCCCGGCTGGTCGGGCTCCACCCCCTCGCGCGGCATCTTCAGCATGGCGTTGGCGTGCAGAGGAATGTCCGGGCGTGACCAGGCGTCGGGGGCCGGTGAAAGATCATCGGTGTTGGTCTCGCCGGGCACCTTGAAGACGGTGACGGTGATCTTCTCCGGGGCCTCGGCCCGGCTGGTGAACCATTCGGCGTCGGCCCACGACTGGAGTACCTGCCGCGCCGCCCGGTTACCGGCCTCGGCACGCTCCCTGACATCGTGAAAGGCGTCGAACACCAGCAGGGTGCGGGAGAGTGCGTGCACCGCGGTGGGGGCCAGCTGTTCATCGTCCAGGGCCTCGATCAGGGGGGCGATGTTGTAGCCGCCGAGCATGGTGCCCAGCAGTTGCGTCGCCTTGACCCGGTCGATCAGCGGTGAAGCGGCCTCGCCCTTCGCCAGATCGGCGAGAAAGGCGGCCTTGACGTAGGCGGCCTGATCTACCCCGGCGGGTACCCGGTTGCTGATCAGATCGAGGAGAAACGCCTCCTCGCCCTCGGGCGGGTTTTTCAGAAGCTCGACCAGGGCGGCCACCTGCTCCGCATTGAGGGGCAGGGGTGGAATCGCCTCGGCGGCACGCTCCTGCAGATGTTTGCGATAAGCTTCTAACACGGATTCATCCTCCAAGGTTCCTGATACGGATCATAACGGCTTCTCACCACCCGCGCGCCCCGGTGGCGGTCATCCCCGTCCGAAAAAAATGGCTGTTCTGCGCCCGTTATACCCTAAAATCGATCTTTTTACCGCATTGCAGCAACAATAATCCACGACACCTCCGGCCCTCGCCCCGCCCGGTGGCCGGGTGCGTGATCGGCAACACGGCCAATCGCCGGATGATATCCGCGGCGGGCAAATTGTTTCCACGGGGCGCCTGGGGCTATAATCCCGCGTCCGATTCCCCACAGATTACAGGTAGCTTATGGAACTCTCCACCCTGACCGCGATATCCCCCATCGATGGCCGTTATGGCGCGAAGACCGAGGATCTGCGTCCGATCTTCAGTGAATACGGGTTGATTCGTCATCGTGTGCAGGTTGAGGTGCGCTGGTTGCAGGCACTGGCCGCCAACGAGCAGATCGGCGAGGTTCCCCCCCTGAGCGAGCACGCCATCAACCTCCTCGATGGGATTGTCACCCATTTCGACGAAGAGGATGCCCGGCGCGTAAAGAACATCGAGCGCACCACCAACCACGATGTGAAGGCGGTGGAGTACTTTCTCAAGGAGAAGATCGCTGGTAATCATGAACTGGAGGCGATCAGCGAGTTCATCCACTTCGCCTGCACCTCCGAGGACATCAATAACCTCTCCCACGCCCTGATGCTGCGCGAGGGTCGCGGCCAGGTGCTGCTGCCGCAGATGGACGAACTGATCGGGGCGATTCGCAACATGGCCCACGAGCATGCCGAAAAACCGATGCTTTGCCGTACCCATGGCCAGCCCGCCTCCCCCTCCACCCTGGGCAAGGAGATGGCCAATGTGGTCTATCGCCTGCAGCGCCAGCGTGACCAGGTGGCGGGGGTGCTGTTACTGGGCAAGATCAACGGCGCCGTGGGCAACTACAATGCCCACCTCAGCGCTTACCCGGAGATGGACTGGGAGGCTTTCTCCCGGGCGTTTGTGGAATCACTCGGCCTCACCTGGAACCCCTACACCATCCAGATCGAACCCCATGACTACATGGCCGAGTTGTTCGACGCACTGGCCCGATTCAACAACATCGTGATCGACTTCTGCCGCGATGTATGGAGCTACATCTCCATCGGCTACTTCAAACAGCGGACCATCGCCGGTGAAGTGGGCTCATCGACCATGCCGCACAAGGTCAACCCGATCGATTTCGAGAACGCCGAAGGGAACCTGGGGGTCGCCAACGCCCTGTTCGACCATCTGGCGATGAAACTGCCGGTCTCGCGCTGGCAGCGCGACCTCACCGATTCGACGGTGCTGCGTAATATGGGCGTCGGCATCGCCTACACCGTGATCGCGTTCTCTTCGGCGATGCGCGGTATCGGCAAGCTGGAGGCGGACAGCGCCGCCCTGGCCGCCGACCTGGACGCCAACTGGGAGGTGCTGGCCGAACCGATCCAGACCGTCATGCGCCGCTACGGCATCGAAAAACCCTACGAGAAGCTCAAGGAGTTGACCCGGGGCCAGCGCATCACCTCCGGGCAACTGCTCGCCTTCGTCGATGGGCTGGATATACCGGAGCAAACGAAGGCGCGCCTGCGCCAGCTGACCCCGGCCGGCTATATCGGCAACGCGGCGGAGCAGGCCAAACGCATCTGAGTCGGCAAAAAAACCGGGGCTCCACTAAGGCGCCCCGGCTCATGTTGCCACTCTGCAGATCAGGTTATCTGGTGCTGATCTCTACGCGGCGGTTCTTGGCACGGCCAGCGGCGTTATCGTTGGAGGCGACAGGCATCGACTCCCCCTTGCCGGCGGTGGCCATCTTGCTGGCGTTGACGCCCTTGCCGGCCAGATAGTTGGCCACTGACTGCGCGCGGCGCTCGGAGAGGCCCTGATTGTAGGCATCGGTGCCGACGCTGTCGGTATGACCGACGATGGTCATGAACTCGTCACCGGGGCTGGCGTTGACCTTGCCGGCCAGATCGTCCAGAGCCGCCTTCATACCGGGCTTGAGCATGGCGCTGTCGAAGTCAAACTCGTCGTTGACCAGATCGATGGTGATATTGCCCACGACCTCGCAGCCGAACTTGTCGACCTTGGCACCCTTGGGGGTGTTGGGGCAGTTGTCCCGGTAGTCCGGCACACCGTCACCATCGGAGTCCTTCGGGCAGCCATTCATATCCACCACCACACCGGGCTCGGTGCCGGGACACTTGTCCTTGCTGTCGACCACGCCATCACCGTCGGCATCGCCCTCCTGGGCCATCAGACCGCAGTTCGGGGGGGTCGCGCTGCGCCCGCCCACGGCCAGCACGCAGTTGCCCTGGCTATCGACCACGGTATTGACCGCACTGTCGTTGACGATGTTGATCTCTTCGGCGACACCCTGGGTGGGCAGGGCGATGCTTGCGGCAAGACCGATGGGGGCCATCATTACGACTGTTTTCTTAAGGTTGACCATATTTCTCAATCCTCGTTATCTAGTTTTATTACTGAGATTACCCCCCGCACAGGAATGCAGGGTGGCATCCATATCCCGATCTCCTTGAATGCCATGCTCCGAAGATTGCCATATAACGGAGCTGAACCGCAATGCCAATCACCCAGTTTTTCCAGCCGCCCATGACAGCATGTCAGAAAACGGCCATTGCACAACGTTCAATTCAAGATTCCCACTAGGGAATCGCTGATCAATTGCCCTCTCCGCACGATCACTGCCGGTATCAGGAATCAATCAGGGTTTCCCTAAACGCTTGTCCCAAAGGATGGCCCAAGCCAACCATTTGAAAACCACCATTGAACGCCGCCATTTTCGTTGTTTTCCCGCCTGGAGTCCAACAATATATTCAAAACGCCCGAACAGGAACGCGATTACTTGACCCAGCGAAAACAGGGCTCAGAAGGGCCGGCCGCAACTACCGAGCGGCACCCGCAGTTGTTACCATGGTGCGTCACTTCATCATAGGCGGCTACCACCCGCGCACTCAGGCCTGTATCTTATGAAATTGATTCTCCCGGATCCGCTCACCCCCCAGCGTTTTCTTGACGAATACTGGCAGAAACGTCCCCTGTTGATGCGCGGCGCCCTACTCGGTTATACCGCGCCGGTACAGCCGGAGGAGCTTGCCGGACTCGCCTGCGAGGCGGAGATCGAATCGCGTCTGGTACTCGAAAAGGACGGCAACCATCCCTGGCAGGCGCGCCAGGGGCCCTTCGACGCAGAGGACTTCGCCTCCCTCCCCCCCAGCCACTGGACCCTGCTGGTACAGGATTTGGACAAACACCTGCCCGAGGCCGCGGATCTTCTGGAACCTTTCCGCTTCATCCCCGACTGGCGCCTGGACGACATCATGATCTCCTACGCCGCCGATCAGGGGTCGGTCGGACCCCATATCGATGACTACGATGTATTCCTGATCCAGGCTCGAGGGGTGCGGCGCTGGATGATCCATACCCGGGAGGTGAGCGAGGATGACTATATCCCGGATCTGGATCTGCGCATCCTGCCCACGTTCGAGGCTGAACACGACTGGCTGCTGGAGCCCGGAGATGTCCTCTACCTGCCCCCCAACGTGGCCCACTGGGGCATTGCCCAGGGCGATGGCTGCATGACCTGTTCGGTTGGCTTTCGCGCCCCCACCCTACAGGAGATGGTTGCGGCCTGGAGCGACGAACTGATCCGGGAACTGATTCCTGCCGGCCGCTACCGTGACCCCCCGCTTTCGCTGCAGCGGGATAACGGGGAGATCCGCCCCGACGCACTGGCCCATGTACGGTCCCTGCTGGACCAGGTGATGGAGATTCCTGCCGAGCGGCGCGACCGCTGGTTCGGCCGCTTTATCACCGAGCCGAAAGGGCATCTCCTGGTGGTGCCTTGCGATCAACCCCTGGCCCCCGGACAGTTCGCCTCCCGTTTTGAACAGGCCGGGGAGCTGGAACGCAACGGCTGGTCCCGCCTGGCCTTCATCCGTGGTGGCGAGGGGTACGATTACCTCTACGCCAGCGGCGACGAATACCCGATACCCCACTCTCTCGCCGGATTCGCCGAATGGATCAGCGCGCAACGCCGGCTGCCGTTCAGCGAGGCACTGCCCTGGCTGCGCAACCCCGAGGGCGCGGAACTGATGGCCCGCCTGCACAACGACGGCCACCTGCAACTGCCCGATGCCTGAACCGGACTGGCATATCCGCCGCGCCGACTGGGAACGGGACCTCCCACGTCTCAGGGCGATCCGGGAAGCGGTATTCGTACGGGAACAGCGGGTGCCCCTGGATGAGGAGTGGGATGCCGCCGATCCCGGCGCCCTGCATCTGCTGGCCGAACTCGCCGACGGCACCCCGATCGGCACCGTGCGCCTGCTCCCCGACGGTCAGATCGGGCGCATGGCGGTAGTCGCCCCCTGGCGCGGCAGGGGGGTTGGCGGAGCGCTGCTATCGGCTATCCTTGAAGTGATACGTGACGGGGACCACCCGACTCCGTTTCTCAACGCCCAGCTACAGGCGATCCCCTTCTACCGGCGCCATGGCTTCAGGGAACGGGGCGGGGTGTTTCGGGAGGCGGGAATCGAACACCGCAAGAGTGTCGCTACCTCGTGAAAGATTTTGGGACATCCCAGTCCCCAAAATCGACTCGCCAACGCGACAGCCGTTACTGCCCCGACCGTCCTGCGCTCATCACGACTCCGTCCCGCACATTGCAGCAAAGCTGCTCGTGCGCAACTCCGTCATGATGACCACAATGACTCTACGGCGTGTCGGATGCGCTATTTGTATGCCCTACGTCACTCCCTATCGGTCGTAACTGCGGCCATACAACCGCGCCTACGCCTATCGGGGACTAACCGCCTTCGCTTCGCTCTCCATGGCGGTTAGCGAAGGATGGAGATGCCAGTGGATGATTGAGACGATCGGGACACGACTCCGTGACGGGATGCTTGGCACCACGCATGACCGGACGCCCCTCTCCGGTCGTGACCAGTTCGCGCTCGCCTGCGAGTGCTTGACCTCCCAGAGCCGGCGTCGCCTCACCATCTTCACCTTCGACCTCGACCCTCCCCTCTATGATCGAGAGCCCTTTGCCGAAGCGCTGCGCCGTCTGGCCCTGGAGGGTCGGGAGTCACGCATCCAGATCCTCCTGCAAGAGAACCTGAAGGTTCAGCAGAACGGCCACCGGCTGCTCAATCTGGCGCGTCGGCTGCCGAGCCGCATCGAGATACGCCGACCGATCAACGACTACATCGACTTTCCGGAGAACTTCCTGATCGCCGACACCGTCGGCTACGTGCACCGCAGCCGGTTCCCCGACTACCAGGGGGTGATAGATTTCAACGACCCGTTGCGCGCGATACGCCTACAGGAGTTGTTCGATCACATCTGGGAACGCAGCGAACAGGACATCGAGCTGCGCCAGTTCAGCCTGTGAGCCCCCCCATGCGCACCATCCCGGCCCTGCTTCTGTTGATCATCCTGCTCTCCAGCGGCACGCACGCCGCCCACCCCCTGCAGATGATCGAACTCAGCCACCGCCCGGCTCAAGAGCTCTTGCCTCTGATCAGGCCGTTTCTCGACCCGGGGGGATCGGCCACCGGCACGCAGTATCTGCTGATCGTACGCACCTCCCCGGAGAACCTTCGGGAGCTGAGGCGCATGATCGAACGGCTGGACATTGCCCAGCGCCAGCTTTTGATCCATGTTCGCCAGGGCGGCACAGCCGCGAGCGATGGAGGCGACTACGGCGCGGGCGCGCGAATCCGGCTTGGTGAGGGGGTACGGATCGAGGCGGGCACCGCACCCGACGGTACCGGCGCCCGGACAATCCGGCGCGAGATCCGCACCGGCGGCCGTCACGACACCACCCACCGGATCAAGACCCTGGAAGGCCATGCGGCGTTTATCGAAACCGGCGGCGCGATCCCGCTCGCCGAGTACACCACGACCTTCCGGGGCGGTGTGGCGCGGGAACAGACCACCACCCGCTTCCACAATGCCACCAGCGGCTTCTACGTCACCCCCCGCCTGCGGGGTCAAGAGGTGACGCTGGAACTGCGCCCGTTTCTGAACCGCCCCGGCGTGGCACCCGGCACCTTCGAGCTACAGAGCGCCGCCACCGTGATCCGAACCCGGCTGGGAGAGTGGGTAGAGGTCGGCGGATCGAACACCAGGGAGGACTCTCACTCCGGGGAGATCCTGCTCCGCCGTCATCACAGTGGCGCGCGGGAGCGGGGCATCCACCTAATGGTGGAAGAGATCACCCGCTGAACTGACGGCGGCTCTGCCGGGGGACAGGTAAAAAATCTTGCGGTTTCGTTGACCTTCCATGGCCGTTCGTTTAAATAAAGTATCTTCGGTGTGCGAACCGGAATTAAAGGGCCCTGCCGCGACTTCGACATACCGCTGTGAGCCGTAACGGGAACACCACAAACAGATAACCAAAGGACTCCACGATGCTGGAAAACCTCGACATCAACGCCCTGATCAACACCTACATCATCCCCTGGGCCATCAATATCGCCCTCGCCCTGGCGATCTTCATCGTCGGACGGATCATCTCCAAGGGGTTGGTGAAGCTGTTGGGAAAACTGCTCGCCAAGGCCAAGATGGACGCGATCCTGATCAACTTCATCACCTCCATCACCGGCGCCATACTGCTGCTGTTCATTATCATCGCCGCACTGGACCAGCTCGGGGTCGACACCACCTCCCTGATCGCCCTGCTCGGCGCCGCCGGCCTGGCGGTCGGCCTGGCCCTGCAGAACTCCCTGCAAAATTTCGCCGCCGGTGTCATGCTGATCATCTTCCGCCCGTTCAAGACCGGGGATTTCGTCGAGGCCGGGGGCACCATGGGGGTGGTGGATGCGATCAGCATCTTCAGCACCATCATGCGCACCGGAGACAACCGCGAGGTGATCGTGCCCAACGGTTCGATCTACAGCGGCACCATCATCAACTATTCTGCGCGTGAGACCCGCCGCATCGACATGGTGTTCGGCATCGGTTACGACGACGACATCCGGCAGGCCAAGGAGATCATGGCCACCATCCTCGCCGCCGACGAGCGAATACTCCCGGAACCCGAACCGCTGATCGCCGTCGCCGAACTGGCCGACAGCAGCGTCAACTTCAACGTGCGCCCCTGGGTCAAGAGCGGCGACTACTGGGCGGTGAAGTTCGACCTGACGGAGAAGATCAAACTCGCCTTCGACGAGAACGGCATCTCCATCCCCTACCCCCAGATGGATCTGCATATCGATAAGCCGGAATAGCGCCCCCTCCGGGGAGGGGCGGTGGCCGCCCCTCCCACCTTGCGGGCGATACCCCATCGCGCATCGGTAGCGCGAAACCTCTGGTACGCATCAACACCGGCAACGTCCTCACTCACCGCACTGCGCTGTATCACAAAGCGGCTCACTCCGGACCGGACTCTTTTTCGATCTCGGCCGGGCGGCGCACCGTGTTATCCGTCACGAGGCGCCTGCCTGATGAGCGACGCGGGCTAGCGCCATGTATTGCGGAGACGTTCCCGGTTCAGGATAAACCACTGGAGTGCCACAATGGCGCTGGTTGAGTTGACGCGCCCGCCATACAACTCCGCGATGGCCTGGTCCGCATCCAACACCTCCACCCGGATATCCTCACCCTCCTCTGCCAGACCATGCACACCTCCCGCCCCGCGGGCATCCACCTCGGCGCAGAAGAGATGGATCCGCTCGGTGGAGAAGCCGGGGCTGACCATGAAATCACAGATAGACTCGATCCGGCCGGTCGCGCACCCCGCCTCCTCGACCGCCTCGCGCCGAGCCACCGACTCGGGTGTCTGACCAGCCTCGATCAGGCCACCCACAATCTCCAGAACCCAGGGCGTTTTCTGATAGCCGATGGCCCCGATGCGAAACTGCTCGATCATCACCAGGCGATCCCCCCTGGGGTCGTAGAGCAGCACCGACGCCGCCTCATAGCCTTCGATCCGCTCCCGCTCCACGACCGGCCCCATGCCTCCGGAGTAGCACTCATGGCGCAACCGATAACGCTTCAATCCCAAAAAACCGTCGTGTGCCGTCTCCTCATCGAGGATCTCAAATAGGTATTCCATGACAAGGCCCAGTAATTACCCTAACAACTCTCTTGACAATTCGACGGGTATTTCATAGTATTCTTATATTCTAATGTCCAGACGGCGTATTAACGAGGTACCGTTGTGAAGAAGTCTATCAGCCTGCTGCTGTTTGGTCTGATGTTTATCTCCCTGGGCGCCCTCCAGGCTGAACCCGCCTCCCTCCGGCAAACCACCGATCTGGCCGCCGACGCCGCTATCGCAAAACGGGCCGGGGTGCCTCTGATGCTGATCTTCAGCGCCGACAATTGCATCTACTGCCAGCGCCTGGAGAGTGAGGTGCTCAATCCCGGCATCGCCTCCGGCCAGTTCGACAACCGCGTGTTGATGCGCTACCTGAACATCGATGCGGGGGGGAAGATCAATGACTTCGACGGCTCCCGCATCCGCAACCGCCTGTTCGTCTCCCGCTACGAGGTCTTCGCCACCCCCACCGTGGTCCTGCTCAACCATGACGGTGAGCCGCTTGCCGCCCCCATTATCGGCTACAACGGGGCCGAAAAGTACCAGCAGCTGATTGAGGCCGCGATCACCCGCGCCCAGAACGGGCTCTCTCCGCTCGGCGGCCCCCTGCACGCCGGCAACAACAGCTATTACAGCACCTATTGAAGGGTCGCGGCGGCGAAACACACAAGCGTGGAAACGACCGGGGCGCTCCTCTTCCGGTGACAGGAGCGGGTTTGGGTCTGGGTCAGACCCGGTGCGTTACTTCACCCGAGGGAGGGGGGACTGCCCCGTCGAACAGCAGTTGGCGGTCTGTCCCGGTCAAGCGGCGCCACAGCCACTCGACGGGCCCCAACCGGAAATAGTGCAGCCACAACAGGCTTCCAATGATCTGTAGCAGCCCGAACAAAACCGCTGTGAGGGCCACCTGGTAGCGCTCCAAATGGGCGAACAGGGCGAACCCGAAGCCGTAAAACAGGGTAACTGCGAACACGCTTTGCAGCAGGTAGTTGCTGAGGGCCAGCCGACCGGCCGCCGACAGCGCTTTACTCAACCAGCGCAGATGACGACCGCGACAGAGCAGCATCAGCAGACCGATATGGCCGAGTGCGAGGGGCAGGCGCGCCAAGGCGTGGCGGACACTGGAGCTCTCCAGCGCCAGACGCGGCGGGAAGCCGTAGCTGATGGCATCCAGGACAATAGGCAAGCGCATCGCCAGGGCCGCTCCATGGCCGATGATGGCCAACGCAAGATAAAACAGTGCGCTACGGGTGCCGCTCAGCACCCCCCACTTCATTAACGCCATCCCGACCAGCATCATGCCACCGGCGTCAAACAGGTTGCTCCGATACAGATGCTCCGTCTGCTGCTGGATCGCCTGCTCCCCATTCTCCATGAAGATCACCCCGTAACCGGATCGGTAGAGCTCGACCTCCTCCCGCATCGCCCGCCGGGCCTGCTGGTGGAAGCCGCGCAGCATCTCCTTATGGTTGAGTTCGGGGTTCTCGGCGACAAACCGTGCAACATCGAATGCTGTTGCCCCACCGCCCTCCCCGTCCCCTGAATCGGATGAAAACAACGGGGGTGCAACGGTGCCACCCAGGGCCAGCGATAGACCGGCCGCCAGCAGCACCCCAGGACCAAGCCTGCGCAGCGGGAACAGAAACAGCCCGAGAATACCGTAGGTGAACAGAATCTCAGTGGGTGACAGCAGGAGGAAGGCGTGCACCAACCCAAAGGCGATCAACCACAGGTTGCGCCGGTAGTATCGTTCAATGCCCCGGGTACCATCGGCACCACGCAAACGGTTTTCGTCCAGCAGGATCAACGCACTGGCGCCGAACAGCATGGAAAACAGCGCGAACATCGCCCCCTCCAGAAACTGGCTGCCCAGCCACCAGCCAAGATAGTTGAGTCCATCGGACTCTCCGTACAGCAGGGGCATGTCGATGGCATCGGCGGGCAGGGCGAAGTAGACGATATTGATATAGAAGATCCCGAGTACGGCAAAACCGCGCAGCACATCGAGTTCTGGGATTCGTTGATCGGGATTCATTCCATCGCCACGGGTGGTCGGATCGGGCCCGGTGTAACGGGTATTGGGGGCGGTCCCCGGAATATATCGCCGATCCCGATCTGTCCCGCTTCAGTCGGAATTGGAGTTTTCCTCAATTTGAGTTAGTAGTAACTTCTGGAGGAAAATATGAGCAAACGAACCCGACGAAATTTCACGCCCCGGGAAAAGGTGGCAATCCTGAAGCAGCACCTGGTTGAGGGGCAGCCGGTATCAGACGTGTGTGATGCCCACGGTTTGAACCCCAACACGTTCTACCGTTGGCAAAAAGAGTTCTTTGAGAATGGCGCGGCCGCTTTCGAGAAGGAAGACAGGGGTAGGGTAAAGGCTGAGCAACGTCGCTTTGCTGAACTGGAAGCGAAGCTGAAAAAGAAGGACATGCGCTAACCGCCATGGAGAGCGAAGCGAAGGCGGTTAGTCCCCGATAGGCGTAGGCGCGGTTGTATGGCCGCAGTTACGACCGATAGGGAGTGACGTAGGGCATACAAATAGCGCATTCGACACGCCGTAGAGTCATTGTGGTCATCATGACGGAGTTGCGCACGAGCAGCTTTGCTGCAATGTGCGGGACGGAGTCGTGATGAGCGCAGGACGGTCGGGGCAGTAACGGCTGTCGCGTTGGCGAGTCGATTTTGGGGACTGGGATGTCCCAAAATCTTTCACGAGGTAGCGACACTCTTGTGATTATTTGATGGCAGTAAACACAACGGCCGATGACCTGTCTTAGGGCATCGGCCGTTGTCGTTATGGCGTTGTCCTTGTTCGCAACTGCTCCTCTTCCTCCTTGCGTGTGGCGCGGTGGATTTGGTCGTAGTAGCGGTTCTCGAAGGCGTTGGTGAGTTCGTACTGTCCCGCTTCAGTCGGAATTGGAGTTTTCCTCAATTTGAGTTAGTAGTAACTTCTGGAGGAAAATATGAGCAAACGAACCCGACGAAATTTCACGCCCCGGGAAAAGGTGGCAATCCTGAAGCAGCACCTGGTTGAGGGGCAGCCGGTATCAGACGTGTGTGATGCCCACGGTTTGAACCCCAACACGTTCTACCGTTGGCAAAAAGAGTTCTTTGAGAATGGCGCGGCCGCTTTCGAGAAGGAAGACAGGGGTAGGGTAAAGGCTGAGCAACGTCGCTTTGCTGAACTGGAAGCGAAGCTGAAAAAGAAGGACCAAGAGTGTCGCTACCTCGTGAAAGATTTTGGGACATCCCAGTCCCCAAAATCGACTCGCCAACGCGACAGCCGTTACTGCCCCGACCGTCCTGCGCTCATCACGACTCCGTCCCGCACATTGCAGCAAAGCTGCTCGTGCGCAACTCCGTCATGATGACCACAATGACTCTACGGCGTGTCGGATGCGCTATTTGTATGCCCTACGTCACTCCCTATCGGTCGTAACTGCGGCCATACAACCGCGCCTACGCCTATCGGGGACTAACCGCCTTCGCTTCGCTCTCCATGGCGGTTAGCGGTGGCGGCTTACGTGGATGACTATAATCAGTCTCGCCTACACAGTGCTATCGGCTATATCACCCCTGCCGACAAGCTGGCAGGCAAGGCCCCTGAGATCTTGGCAAACCGGGAACAGAAGCTGGCAGAAGCACGTAACCGACGTGCAGAAAATAGGCAGTTACAATCGGTACATCTGCCCACGGGCAGCCGTGAGGTTGTCTCTTAAATGTGAACCGGAAAACTCCGGTTCAGGCTGAACCAGGACAGATCGCCATCGGTGAAAATATCTGTTCATGACGATCACGAATCGCTCTCCATCCCTGGTGTCCGCAGGCGCCGGCCCGGCATGCAGGGCCTACCGGGGGCAGTTGGCGGGGTGATGGGCCACGGACAACTCACGGTGGCGCGTGAACATGGCGGGCTGGCCACGGCCATGCACCAGAAAACCTGATGGAACAGATGAAAAAAGGCCTACTGCAATGAGTAGGCCTTTTGATTGAACGCTCAGCTCCCTGTCCCGCACCGGCGGCGCCGTGGCACCGGGTCCGGTATGGGACATGTGGGCAGTATCAGCCGTTGAGTGACTGGTAGTAGTCCATCAGGATCTGCGCCACCTCGGGACGGGAGAATTCAGCCGGGGGGGCGATGCCCTGGCCCAGCATCTCGCGCACCTTGGTGCCGGAGAGCAGGACGAAATCGTCCTTGGTGTGATCAGGGGCCTCACACATCATCACCACCTTATTCAGCTTCTTGGAGTAGGCGGTGTGGTCGGCGTTGAAGATCTCAATCTCCATCGCCCCCTCGGGCACCTCTTCCTGGAAGATGGTCTGGGCATCGAAGGCGCCATAGTAGTCGCCCACGCCCGCATGATCCCGGCCGATGATGAAGTGGGTGGCGCCCATGTTCTGGCGGAAATAGGCATGCAACACCGCCTCGCGGGGGCCGGCATAGAGCATGTCGAAACCGTAGCCGGTCACCATGGCGCTGTTCGGCGGGAAGTAGAGTTCGACCATCTTGCGGATGGCGCCGTCACGCACCGGGGCCGGGATATCACCGGGCTTGAGTTTGCCCAACAGCATGTGAATCACCAGGCCATCACAGCCGAGACGCTCCATGGCCATGTGGCACAGCTCCTCGTGGGCACGATGCATGGGGTTGCGGGTCTGGAAGGCAACCACCTTCTTCCAGCCGCGCTCGGCGATCTCGTTGCGGATCTCCACGGCGGTGCGGAAGGTGTCCGGGAAGTCGTCCTGGAAATAGCTGAAATGCAGCACCTGGATGGGCCCGGAGACGGCAAAACGGCCCTGGGAGTTGAATGCGGCCACACCGGGGTGATCGCCGTCGGTGGTGCGATAGACCTTCTCGGTCATCACCGCCATCTGCTCATCGGACACCTCCTCAATGGCCTCGATATCCATCACGGCCAGGACCGGATTGCCCTCCATGTTGGGATCGCGCAGGGCGATGCGTCGGGCATCCTTGATCGCATCCGTATCATCGAGCAGGCAGAGTACGGGAACCGGGAAGAAGGAACCATCGGTGAGGGTCATCTTCTCTGCGGCGCCCATGGCATCGGCGACGTTCATGAAGCCCTTGAGGGGCGAGAAGTAACCGGCACCCATCATCACTGCGTTGCCCGCAGCCTGGGAACTGATGGTTACCGAGGGCAGGTTTTCCGCCTCGTGGCGCAGCTCATGATGCTTGTCCGTGTCATAAACAAACAGGGGTTGAAGTGTGTCGGATCCGACGGGCTTAATCATCTCGCTTCGTCTCCATGGTCTGGAAGTCAAACATCACCGTCCCTTCTTCTGCCGGACAGCGGTGGTAAACCACATTGTTCGCTAAGATTAAAATACCTTGAGGAGCTTTGCCCTCGCGGCGTGGGTCTCAACTGCTATTGGTTGTTCAAATAATCCACCGGGCCCGGATTGCAGGGACACCCCTGATAAAACTACCGAAACACGGACCCCTGGAGCAGGACTTACACTACCACAAGCGCTTGGCAGCGATCCCAAATATTTATTATACGGGCAGTAATCGTATCAGACTCTTTAGGGACCGGGTGGGAATTCAGACTCATCCCATGGCAAATGGCGGCAGACGCTCGCCGCTCCATTGGGACTCCTCCCCGGAGCGGTTCTCCTCGGGTTCAGGCGCCGCGCGCTTGCCACTCTTCGGAACCGCCTCGTGGATCCAGTCGAGTAACGAGCGAATCTGCTTCCGATCCTTCGCGGATGGGCTTTTCTGATGATCCCATACACTCATACCCGCCTCCATCGCCAGCGGATAGCATTGAGTGTCGCGCAAGGTGGCAACCAAGGGAATATCGTTGGACTCGGCGATCTCCCGAATCCGCTTGTAGGCCGTGGTGTTGGTGCGCGCCCTATTGGCGATCAGCCCGATCCGCTTCTCCCTGCGGCCCATCTTCATCAACCGCCTGATCTCGATGATAAAGGCATCCAGCGCATTGAGATCGATGACCGAGTTCATCACCGGGATCAATACCGTATCGGCGCGATTGAACAACTCGGCGAGCCGGTTTCCGGTCAATCCGGCCGGGGTATCCTTGATGACGAGTAACTATTCACCATACAAAATCGAAAAAAGTGCTTGACAGGTTTTTTGCGAAAATCTTCCAGTCTTAGCAACAAATCTCAGACCATCGTTATTCACACTCCAGGCGCTGATATTAGGCTCGCTGAAAGATTTTTATTGGCAGTGTGCCCGCGGGGCAGCATCATTTTTTTAGTCGCCTCATGACAGCGTACATCACCTAAAATTCTGTTCTAACCCGAATTATTCATAAAAAAGGGCGCACCTCGTTCAACCAATTGATATAATTGGTATTTCGCCAAAAACGCTTCGGTGAAGCTAAACGAGGTCGCCCCATGTCCAAGTCTACCCAAGAACCGCTGAGATTTCTCCCCGTTGACGGTCTGAGCGTGCGTGGCGATTTTGACGGCGGCGCCTTGTCCTCGGATTTCGGTCCCATGATTCTACGCGGCCTCGACCGCCAAATCGGCTTGACCGAGCGCTTGGCCTGCGCCTTCAACGACCAGCGCCATCCATCCTATATCACTCACAAGCTACAGGCGTTGTTTGCTCAGCGCACCTACCAAATCGCTTGCGCCTACGAGGATGGCAATGACGCCAATACCCTGAGAGGCGATCCCGTATTCAAACTGGGGCGTAACTATTCACCATACAAAATCGAAAAAAGTGCTTGACAGGTTTTTTGCGAAAATCTTCCAGTCTTAGCAACAAATCTCAGACCATCGTTATTCACACTCCAGGCGCTGATATTAGGCTCGCTGAAAGATTTTTATTGGCAGTGTGCCCGCGGGGCAGCATCATTTTTTTAGTCGCCTCATGACAGCGTACATCACCTAACCCGAATGTTTCATAAACCATTAGGTGACCACAAATACCGTACAACCAGACTAGGGTATTAGCCGAGAACTAGGCAGGCCGGTAACTGTTAGCGGGGCGACGATCATTTTTTCGGGGTTGTAGCGTCCATCGCTAACCGCCATGGAGAGCGAAGCGAAGGCGGTTAGTCCCCGATAGGCGTAGGCGCGGTTGTATGGCCGCAGTTACGACCGATAGGGAGTGACGTAGGGCATACAAATAGCGCATCCGACACGCCGTAGAGTCATTGTGGTCATCATGACGGAGTTGCGCACGAGCAGCTTTGCTGCAATGTGCGGGACGGAGTCGTGATGAGCGCAGGACGGTCGGGGCAGTAACGGCTGTCGCGTTGGCGAGTCGATTTTGGGGACTGGGATGTCCCAAAATCTTTCACGAGGTAGCGACACTCTTGAATAAATGTGTCCTGTGTGAATCTCCGCTATGTTTTAGTCACGTTGGTCTTGAAAATATCTGGTTGCTTCCGATCCATGGAGGGAGCGAAGATCTTCTGTCGAGTTCGCAGCTACCTGTCAACTTGCCGTAAGCAGGGCGTCTCAGCCACAGAAGCATTGGCATTGCTTTTTCAAGGCAAGAATCCAGACTTCATGGAATTGGATAAAGCCTGATGTGGCTAATCATGGCAAAATGAGCTGAATAGTTACGATGACGATATCGGTGCCATTACCCGAATAGAGCTGCCAGGTTCTGGTTGTGCCGAGACTCGGCCGGGTCGCATCGATGGCGCGAATCGGCGGCAGTTCTCCAGCGCGTTGCTCCAGCCACTGGCTGCTGGAGCGCTGAGGATCGAAATCCATCAGCGCAGTGTTGTAACCGCTGGCTGAAAAATAGGACGCTAGTGTGGTTGCGATGGTCGTCTTGCCGCACCCGCCCTTGGCGTTGACCACCAGGATCGTATGCATTGCTCGCTGCCTCCCGGAAACGGGCTGAAATCGAATATTGGCCAACCCCGAAGCACGAACTCTGCGATTCGTTGACGCTGGAATTATCCAATCCGTGCGCTTCAGATCCCCATGATCGACCAATGCTGCATCGCCGTATAGCATCGGCGAACTAACAAACTTACACCCAATAGGGAAAAATACAAGGTGTCCGGCCACAAATGTCACAAAAATCATTGTCTATTCAGGACAGTTATGGATTCCGATATGCTATTCATCCATTTTCCGGCCGCAACAGACGCCGCAGCCCGCTATGGCGAAGGGTGTCCCGCGCCACCCCTTGAACCAGGAGTTGTACATCGCCCGACAGAATGAACCGGGAACGCGCACGGGTGACCGCTGTGTAGATCAGCTCCCGGGTCAGGGTCGGGATCATCTGCTGTGGCAGGACCATCAACACCTGGTCAAATTCCGAGCCCTGACTCTTATGTATGGTCATGGCATAGACCGGCTGATGTTCCGGGAGGCGCGCCGGGGCAACGGCGCGCACCCCTCCGTCCGGAGTCTGAAAGCAGACCATCGGGTGTCCGCCATCCCCCTCCAGCACAAGCCCCACATCCCCGTTGTAGAGCTGTAGCGAGTAGTCGTTGCGGGTGATCATCACCGCCCTGCCGGGGTACCAGTCACGAGTGGGATCGACCAGCCCGCGTCGGACCAGCTCGCGCTCAATGCGCCGGTTGAGCCGGTCGCTTCCAAGGAGACCGACGCGCGTGGGGCAGAGCGCCCTGAAACGGTCAAATGCGGTAAACAGCTCTGCTACCGGCGCTCCCGAAGCGATGGCCTTGAAATAGGGTACCAACCCATCCGCCGCCAGCCGCGCCGGTTCGCTATGCGGGTCGGTCAGGGTGAGATCCGCATGTGGTCCGCCTTCCAGTAACCGCGCCACCGCCGCACCATCCCCGGCGATTACCGCCTCGGCAAGCCGTCCGATCCCGCTGTCCCGGCCGAAACGATAGCTGTGGCGCAGCAGGACGATAGAGTCATCAAGCCCTCCGGCGCTCCCATCCATCGGGTTCAGATCCGCCCCGCAGAGCTGCGCCAGTTGCTCCCGATAGGCCGTGCTGTAACCACCGGCCCCGGCGCAGATGTCCCCCAACACCGCCCCCGCCTCTACCGAGGCGAGCTGGTTATGATCGCCCAGCAGGATCAGACGGGCATGCGCCGGAAGCGCCTGGAGCAGCTTGCTCATCAGGGCGAGATCGACCATCGAGGCCTCATCCACCACCAGCACGTCGAGCGCCAGCGGGTGCTCTGGTCCGTGATGGAAGCCAACGCCGCTGCCGCGCACCCCAAGCAGGCGGTGCAGGGTACTGGCGCGCCTGGGAATGGCGCGCAATACCGGTTCCGGCAGCTCCGCCAGCGAGCTGGCGGCATCACGCAGGGACGCCTCCAGGCGTGCCGCCGCCTTGCCTGTGGGCGCGGCCAACGCAACCACCGGCGGCCGCTCCTGGAGCATCGCCAGCAGAGCGAGTATGCGTATCACGGTGGTCGTCTTGCCGGTGCCCGGACCTCCCGAGATGATCGTCAGGTGGCGCAACGCGGCGGATAACGCCGCCACCCGCTGCCAATCGATATCCGTATGGGAGGACGCAGGGGGAAACAGCCGCAGCACACCCTCAATGAGGGCACCCCGGTCGGGGGCGGGAGAAAACAGCCGTGCCCGCGCCAGCAACTGCGCGCCCAGCTGACGCTCATAGTCCCAGTAGCGATAGAGATAGAGTTGATGGTGCCGATCCAGGATCAGCGGGGCGAAGCTCCCCGGGGCACCGGTGACGGCGCTGGCATGCAGGGCGTTCAGCCACTCCTCCAGGGAGGGCAGCTGGATCTCCCGGGAGTCTCCGGGACGGGTTCCCGCCAGGGCGGCCAGATCGATGCAGATATCCCCCTGCTGCACCCGGCTGCTCACCAGGGCGGCGGCCAGTCCGAGGGGCTCGTTCTCTCCACCGTCGAGGCGCTGTATCAGGCGGGCGAAATGCAGATCCAGGTCGCCGATGAGGCGCTGCCGGTACAGACGATCCAGGGCGCGGCTCATGCCCTCTCCTCCCCTGTGGCGATGTAACCGTCGAGGGCCTCGATCAATGAATGGCGCGGGCGTTCGTGCCAGATTCCGTTGCCGCCGGGCGCCTCGGGATCGATGCCGCGCAGAAAGAGGTAGAACACCCCGCCCAGGTGGCGCTCATAGTCGTAATCGCGAAGCCGCCGCTTGAGCAGACGGTGCAGGGCCAGGGTATAGAGCAGGTACTGCAGGAAGTAATATTCACGCGCCATGGCCTGACTCATCCGGGGCCGTGTGTACGCATCGGCCGAGCCGCCGAGCCAGTTGGATTTGTAATCCAGCAGATAGAAACGCCCGTCCGCCTCGAACACCAGGTCGATAAAGCCCTTCAGATAGCCCTCGATGCGCCCGAACCGCAGGGAGGAGAGCGCCTCTGCCAGCTCCTGCGTGTCCCCCACCCCATGCGCCTGCAGCAGGCGGCGCAACCCCTGGGGGTCGATCCCCGCCAGGGGATAGTAGAAGGCCATCTCCACCAGCCGCTTGTGGAGGGGGATCCCACGCAGACGGATACCCGGCGCCAGTTCGCAGTCGAGTACCCGGCGCAGCATCTCGTTCACCACCGGAACCCACCCCGGATCCAGTCCGAAGGCGGCCAGCTTCTCCTCCACCTTGGCGGAGTGGGCATGCGGCTCTTCGGCGGTGAAATCGATCTCCTCGAAGATCGCGTGCAGGCAGCTTCCGGGACGGGCACCTCGGGGAAAATGGAAGATATCGCGTCCGCCGCCGCCCACCTCCGGTCCGGCCTCCCCGCCGTGGGCGTCGTGATCGGGCAGCTCCGGGCTCGCGGCATGGGCGGCCAGGGCGGAAAAGCTGGTGATGCGGTAGCGCTCCTCCAGGCTGCGCGAGAAGCGGCGGCAACTCAGCGGGGGGGGCGCGGTGCTATCCGTGCCGGGTACCTCGACCTCCGGGGGGCGCGGCGCCCCGATCGCGTCGATTGACACCGCCCCCCCGGAAACCTCCGCCAGGTGGTGCAGACGCTCCCCCAGGGCATCCGCCGACAGAGCGGAGAACTGGCGCTTGAGTTCGGCCACCGCCCCCTCGCCCTGGGGGTCGCCGGGCGGGTGAAGCAACCAGGCGAGGGCCGACTCCCCTGCCTTGTTGACCTTGCCCCAGGCCAGGTAACAGCGCTCGCGGGCCCGGGTCAGGGCCACGTAGAGCAGGCGCAGCTCCTCCGCCAACTCCTCGCCGACGGCATGCACCCGGTCCAGTTCGAAGCGTTCCGAGCCCAGCTCCAGCACCGGCCGGTAGTCCGCCCCCGGGTCGTGGAAGCGGTAGCCCTCCCGGGCATCGGCACTGCGCAGCCCGGCGTCCCAGGCGAAGGGACAGAACACCACCGGATACTGCAATCCCTTGCTCTTGTGAATGGTGACGATCTGCACCAGCGCCTCATCGCTCTCCAGGCGCAGTTGGTGCTCCTCATCCTCCAGATTTTCGGCCGCGCGCCGGTGCGACAGCCACTTGATCAACCCCTCCAGGCTCGGGCGCCGGGCACGCTCCTCGCGATGCAGAAGCTCACCCAGGTGGAGCAGATTGGTGATCCGCCGCTCCCCCTCGGGCTCCGCCCGCAGGCGCGGGGGCAGCTCCAGCTCGTGGAGCATGCGCCGGAACATAGGGAAAAAACCCTGTTCACGGCACATCTGATGATAGGCCCTGAAGCGCGCGTGGTGCGCCTCCAGGGCGTGGGCATCCCCGGCCAGGGCGTCCAGCGCATGGCCGTCGAGGCCGATCAGGCCGGTCAGCAGCGCGGCCCGCACCACCGGTTCGTTGCCGGGTGCGGCCACCGCCCGCAGCACCCGCTCCAGCTCCAGAGCCTCGTCGGAGGCGAAGATGTTGTCCTGTGAGCGCACCACGCTGTGCACACCCAACGCGCCGAGGGCCTGTTTGATCAACCCGCCCTGGTAGTGAGAGCGCACCAGTACGGCAATGTCACCGGCCCGGAGCGGCCGCTCGCCGAGATGGATGCGCCCTCCAGCCGCGCCCGCCAACAGGCGACGGATCTCCCCGGCGCACCACTGCACCGAGTACTCCCGGGCCGCCTCTTTGGTCAACTCCCCGGGCAGCAGGGCAAAGCGCAACGGCGCCCCCGTACCCTGGGTCTCGCGATACACCTCGCGCCGCAGCAGCCCCGGTGGCGCGGAGTGGGCCTCGGGGTAGTCGATCCGCGAAAAAAAGAAGCTGTTGTGAGGCTGCCGGAACAGGGCGTTGAATCCCGCGATCAGCCGCGGGGCCGAACGCCAGTTCACATCCAGGGTAAAGCGGTTTCGTGCCCCCCGGGCGGCGCGCAGGTAGGCGAAGATGTCGGCGCCGCGAAAGCTGTAGATGGCCTGCTTCGGGTCACCCACGAAGTAGCAGGGGCACTGGGCATCCGCGTAGATACGCCGGAAGATGCCGTACTGGACCGGATCCGTGTCCTGAAATTCGTCGATCAGCGCGGCGGCGTAGCGCCCGCGCAGCACGGCGGCCAGCCTCTCCCCTCCCGGCGCGTCCAGGGCGCGCTCCAGATTGAGCAGCATATCGTCATAGGACTGCACCCCCGCCTGATCCTTGCGCAGGGCCAGCTGCGCATCGGCAAAGCGGATCAGCCCGGCGGTCAGCCGTTGCAGCCGGTCCCGGTAGGCCGACCGCAGCCGCTCCCGGAGCTCCAGCAGCGATCCACAGTGGTCGAAGAAGGGGTGCTGCGGCGCCTCTCTCCCCTTGTTCCTGGAGTCGGCCAGTTTGCCGGAGGTGAAGCGGTCGAACTTCTCGAACCAGGCCGACTCTCCCTGCGACAGGTAGGCGTCCATCGAGCGAAACCATCCCTCCATGGACGCTTTCCGGTAGATCTTTCCATTGAGCCCGGCCGCGCTATGAAGGGTCTCGGTGATGGTTTGGCGCTGACGCTCCCAGAGGGCGCAAACCACCCCATATTCCACATTAAATTTATCTTCTATCTCTTTGTAATCCATGCCATCATATGGACCTCTGACCTCCATGTAGGGCTTATTCAGCCAACCTGACACCCTGCTTGCGAGGGCATCCGGGGAGATCCCCGCGGATTGCAGAAAATCGATAAAACCGGGTGATTGGGCCTGAACCTCATGCCGCCAGTAGTCATCCACTACCGCCTGGATCAGCTCACCCGGATCGGGCGTCATCTCCAACTCGAAGGGACGCGTGCTTTCAAAGGCGCTCTCCTGCAACACCCGCTGACAGAAACCGTGGATGGTGAAGACCGCCGCCCGGTCGAAATCGAGCAGCGCCCTGGAGAGCAGTCGCGCCGCGCGGAGCGGATCGGACAACCCCTTGCGCAGCTCGGCGGGGATCTCCCCTGCCTCCTCCCGTTCCAGGAGCTGCCGAACGCTGACCAGCCTGGCGCGCAGCCGCTCGCGCAGCTCCGCGGTGGCGGCCTTGGTATAGGTGACCACCAGGATCCGCTCGACCGGCAGTTGCGCCTCCAGGATCAGGCGCAGATAGAGCCCGGCGATGGTGTAGGTCTTTCCGGTGCCGGCGCTCGCCTCAATGAGACAACTGCCCTCAAGCGGCGCCCGTGTCAGATCCAGACGTTTCATCCGGAGATCTCCAGGTGTTCCAGCATCCCCCCATAGACTCCCTCCGCCACGGCTTCGAACAGTGGGTCGAGGGCATCGCCATCGGGAAAGGCGAGTTGATGGTATCGATCAGAGGATTCGGGATGGGGATTGCGTTTACCACCCCACCGCTCCCATGCCTCCTTCAGACACTGTTCACGCGCCTTGCCCCGGCGCAGTGCCTCGGCATAGCGTCGGGACGCCTTGGGAAAGAGCGGCAACGGCTGCATCAGCCCCTGCCAGTAGAGATCGAGCAACGCCTCCAGGCACTTTCCGGCGTCCACGACCGGGAGAAAACGAAGCTCCCCCCCGGCGTGGAACCAGCGCGTCTCGGACGGGAGGTCGGGGGGGGCACAGAGATTGAGCGCCAGGTGGCGCACCCACAGTCCGAGCAGACGCCCCTCCGGCAGGGCCTTTACACTGTAACCCCACACCCCCTCCCGGGAGACGTTGTCGAACCTCCCCCGCAGACGCATGCCGCGCGCCTCGAAATCGAGGTCGAGTGAGCACGTCCATAGATCCGTCAACGGGGCCAGCCGGGCGGCCAGCTCCCGTGCCGACTGCGCCAGGTGGTGGAAGCAGCGCTCGCCCACCACACCGTGGGGCAACACCCCGGCGGCCCGTTCAAGCGCCAGCAGTTCGTCCGTTCCCTCCCCCCCCAGGTAGGCCCGTACCAGCCGCTCCTGCAACGCCCGCAGTTCGAGATAATCGAGTTCGAAGGGATCGCGGGTATCGAGCAGGCGCTCCCCCATCCCCAGTCTCACCCCCAACCGCTGCTGTATGAAGTAGCGTACCGGATGCTCAAAAAAGCGCACCAGCTGCCCCAGCTCCAACTGCCGCCAGCGCGCCTCCGGCTCCGACAGTACCCCATCCACCAGCCGCCTGCGCGGCAGCGCCCCGGTCGTGACGGCCGAGGCGGTCCGGTACATGCCGTGGGCGTAGCTGAAGAGCCGTGGATCGCCGGTAAAGTAGCGTCGGCTGAAGGGTTGCAGGGGGTGACGCACCAACAGCTGATCGGAGACCGGGGTACCATCACCGGTCGAGTGGGTGCGATCAATCAGATCCAGCAACTCGCTGACCAGGGTCGATGGCGGCAGGTGCGTGTTGTCGCGGATATCCTGCCCCACATAACTCAGATAGAGATGCTGGCGGGCGCTGATCAGGCTCTCCAGAAACAGATAGCGGTCATCCGCGCGGTGGGAGCGGTCACCGGCGCGCCTATGATCGGCCATCAGGTCGAATCCTGGGGGGCGCCGGTCCCGGGGGAATGCGCCGTCATCCAGGCCGATCATGCAGATCACCCGGAACGGCAGGCTGCGCATGGGGGTGAGGGCGCAGAAGGTGATGCCCCCGCCGAGAAACGGGGTGTGCGTGGGGGGCGTGAGAAACTGCCCGCTCAGCAACTCACGAATCAGCGCCAGCTCAACCGGCTGCTCGAAACCGGCACAGGCGGCCTGTCCGGCGATCCGCCCCAGGGTATCGCGGATGCCCTGCAACTGTGGCTCCTCCTCCGGAGCGGGGAGGAAGAAGCGATCCAGCATGGCGCTCAGCCGTTGCGCCCAGCGCGGGGGCGGGTGGCGTCCGCCCAGCAGCGTTTCAAGACTGAAGAGCGCCTCGGCAAAACCGCACAGGCCGCCTACCAGCAGACCCTGCGAGCCCTCCACCTCCGTGAACGGGGCAACCCCGCGAAACAGGCGCTGCTCGGGCAACGCCAACCCGAGGAGAAGGCGATCGAGACCGGCACGCCAGCTGTTCTGATCGGTCTCCGGCAGCCCCAGCGCACGCCTTGTCGAGGCATCCCTGCCCCAGCGGATACCCGCCTGCTCCACCCACTCGGCGATCAGGGGCAGATCACCGTCACCGATGCCAAAACGGCGCTGTACCGCCGCCACCTCCAGCAGCGCCAGCACCTCGTCGGCAGCGTAGCGTCCGCCCGGCAGTTGCAGCAGGCGCATGAAGGCGTCCACCAGCGGAGACTGTCCGATAAGCGAACGGTCGGCCAGGGTAAAGGGGAGCCGCAACGCCCCCTCCCGTTCATTGAACACCGCCTCCATAAAGGGGGCATAGGTGTCCATGTCGGGGGTCATCACCAGGATGTCGCGAGGCCGCAGGCCGGGATCCTCATCCAGCAGGCCCAGCAGCTGGTCGCGCAGCACCTCCACCTCGCGCATCGGGCTGTGGGCGGCATGGACCTGGATCGAGCGGTCAGCGGGATCGAAGAGAGCCGCAGGCGCCTGCGACGGGTCATTCAACTCCAGGATGTCGCGCTGGATACGTCCCAGCATCGATTCCCCCTCCGGCGACTCGAACAGCTCCTCTGAGCCCGGATCGAACTCCTGCAGCAGGGAGAAAAAATCGCGCCCCTGCTGTCCCATGGAGGCCAACAGGGGATGGCCCACCTCCAGATAGAGCTCCTCGGGCTCCCCCTCCAGGGCCAGGCGACCCGCCTCACGCTCGCTGACGATCTCACTCCAGTGCGCCTGACAGGGGTTGAGCAGAAACAGATGCACCTCGGTAAAGCGGCCCAGCATCGCCACCAGGGAGAGAAAACCGGGTGACAGCGAGGCGATGCCGAACAGTGCAACGCGCCGGGGCAGATCGGCCGGGGTGATTTCGCCCCGCTGCACCATGCGGTGAAGGCGGCGCTGAATGGCGACCCAGTGCTGCTCGCGCGCGCCCGCGCTCAAGCGGCGCCATAGCTCGGCCTGCCAGGTATCACCCAGCAGCGCCGGACGACCCGCCTCCCAGTGGCTGATCCAGTCGGGACGATAGACCAGGTATTGATCGAGACAGCCGGCAATCCGCGTCGCCAGCTGAAACTGCTCCCGTTCACCAGTGCCCTGGAAATAGGTGGCGACGGCCTCGAACGCCGGATCCTGGCGCAGCTCGCCGAGGTGGCGGAACACGCTCCAGGTGAGAGCGCCCGGGTGATACCGGGTCTGCCGCGGAACATCCGGCAGCAGCGACTCCAGCAGACGCCAGATGAAGGCGGCGGGCTGCACGAACTCCACATTGGCACAGATCCCCTGCCGGTCGGCCAGACGCAGGGCCAGCCAGCGCCCCATCCCCGGGTGCTGCACCACCACCGATTCCGTCGCCAAAGGGTCGTCGAGAGGATCGGAAAACACCTCCGCCAGGCGTTCCGACAAGCGCTCCAACCGGTTGCTCTGATACAGCCGCAGCATCTCCCCCCCTTGGTTTCGATCGGTCCCCATTCTAACCCGTGATGAGGCTCAATCGATGAGTCTCCCGCTATCCCGCACCCCACCCTACGTGGTGGAGCCGAGCCCCTGACTGATAAAGCGCACTGTGAAAACTACAATGATTGCGGTTATTCGGCTGCATCCGGGTGAGCGGGCGGGCTATAGTAGGGGTATGAAAACCCCTGACAAACCACAGGCCGAGACCGATCCGGAGCAGTGTGAGTTGAACCGGGAGCTGAAGGACGCCAACACCACCCTTGCCCTCGGCGCCGGGGTCGGCGCCCTGGGCACCGGCACGGCGTTGCTGACCGGAGCGGTCTGCCCTTTCTGTTACGTGGCGGTTCCCGCGCTGCTAGGCATGGGCCTCTACAAACGGCGCCAGATCAAAAAGCGCAATAAGCCGGCTTGACCAACGGTCCGGGACCGCTCAGCACGCCGCGATCTCTTCCTGAATCAAGCGCAGGGCCCGCAAGGGGTCGGCGGCGGCGGTGATCGGGCGGCCGATCACCAGATAGTCCGCCCCGCCACGCAGGGCATCGGCCGGCGTCATGATGCGCCTCTGATCGTCGCTGGAGGCGAATACAGGGCGCACGCCGGGAGTGATGAGCTTGAACTCCGGGCCCACGGCGCCCCGCACCACCCCGGCCTCAAGGGGCGAGCAGACGATACCGTCGAGGCCGCTGGATTCACTCAACCGGGCCAGACGCAGCACATTCTCGGCGGGGGAACCACTGTAGCCGACCTCGGCGATATCCGCCTCACCAAGGCTGGTGAGGATGGTGACGGCGATCAGCAGGGGGCGCTCGGCACGCCGCTCCAGGCGCTCGCGCGCGGTCTCCATCATCCTGCGCCCGCCGCTGGCGTGCAGGTTGATCATCCACACACCCAGGTCGGCCGCCGCCTCGCAGGCCGCCGCCACGGTATTGGGGATGTCGTGAAATTTCAGATCGAGGAAGATATCGAAGCCCCGGGCGGCGAGCTTGCTCACAAAGCCCGGACCGAGCCGGGTGAACATCTCCTTGCCCACCTTCAGGCGGCAAAGCGTCGGGTCCAACCCGGCAACCAGCTCCAGGGCGGGCGCCTCGGCGGGGAAATCGAGGGCGACGATAATGCGTGACGTATTCGGTTGCTCTGTCATCGGCGGTTCTCTTCCGTATTCAGTTGTGTTGCGCTCAGCGCGGCTCTTCGACGAGCCCGGTGATCGGTTTGATGGTGCTCCAGGACATACAGCCGGGGCACTGCCAGTGCAGTGATTTTGCGGTGAAACCACAGTTGCCGCAGAGATAGGCGGGGCCAGCGGCCAGCAGCTTGGCGACGATATTCCCGAGCAGCCGCAGCGGCTCCTGGTCACTGGCGGCGGAGCGCTGCAGGTCGAGTTCGATCAGGCGCGCCACCCCGCGCAAGTCGGGATGTTTTCCGAGATAGTCGCCAAGATACTCGCGCGCCCTCTCCCGCCCCTGCTGCTCCCCCAGTTGATCGACCAGGGCCAGCACCGGCGCGATCACCCCCTGATGCTTTCTGGAGAGGCCCTGGAGATAATCGAGCAGCTCCCGCTGGGTACCCTCCTGCTGATGGCAGACGATCAGGGCGGGCAGCATCTCTCCGATAAACGCGGGATCCTGCCCCGCGACCTTGCGGTAGGCGGCGATCGCGCTCTTGCACCCCCCCCTGGCGGCCGCCAGATCTGCCTGCATCAGCGAGGCGCGCACACAGGCGGGGTCGCTGCCCTGGGCCTTGCGCAGCAGCAGTTCGGCCTGCTTCATATCGTGCCGCCCCCTGGCCTGCTGCGCCAGTTCACAGTAGTAGTGGGCGCGCTCCATGGCATAGGAGCGCCGACTCAGGGCCTCCAGCTGCCTGACCACATCCAGGCACTTCTGCCACTCGCGCTCCTTCTGATAGATCAGCAGCAGGTTCTCCAGGGCGGGCTGTTGGTGGATATTCAGATCACCCAGCTCCTTGAACAGGCTCTCGGCTCGATCATGCAGCCCGGCGCGCATATAGTCCTGGCCCAGCTCCAACAGGGCCAGGCCGCGCTGCTCTCGACTCAGGGTGGGACGGGCGATGAGGTTCTGGTGAATGCGGATCGCGCGGTCCACCTCGCCGCGTCGGCGAAACAGATTGCCCAGGGCAAGGTGGGTCTCCACCGTCTCGCTATCGACCTCCAGCATCTCGACAAATACATCGATCGCCTTGTCCGGCTGCTCATTGAGGAGGAAATTGAGGCCACGGAAATAGATCGGAGCGCGCTCATCCCTGCGCGCCTCGTGCCTGTTTCCGCTGCGCCTGGCCGCCATCCAGCCAGAGAAGGCGGCGACCGGCAGCAGTAGCCAGAGAAGCTCCATCACCTCGGATTCAATCCTTTATCGGTATCGAGCGCAGGTTGTTCAACTCCTGGTTCGCCAACCGGCTCTTGCGCACCAATTCACTGTTCTCCCGTTTCAATCTGAACAGGCTACCGAGCATCGCCAGGCAACCGAGCAGCGCCCCGAAGGCCACCGCGCCCAGCAGCACCACACTCAACGGAAGGGTGACCGAAGCGAAATAGTAATCGAGTGTGACCACCCCGGCATTGATTGTGGCGAAAGCGCCACCCACTACCATAACCAACAGAAATAAAACGAATTTAAGAAACCTCACCTGTCCCGATCCCCTTCATCACATCGCCTCTTATGATACAGGCTGGGAAACTGGATAAGCCACAAAAAAATATCCCCGGCCATTCACACCAATGGGAGCAAGAGTGTCGCTACCTCGTGAAAGATTTTGGGACATCCCAGTCCCCAAAATCGACTCGCCAACGCGACAGCCGTTACTGCCCCGACCGTCCTGCGCTCATCACGACTCCGTCCCGCACATT
>PQCP01000033.1 GCA_003062205.1 Candidatus Sedimenticola endophacoides | reverse complement strand
TTCTTGGGTAGACTTGGACATGGGGCGACCTCGTTTAGCTTCACCGAAGCGTTTTTGGCGAAATACCAATTATATCAATTGGTTGAACGAGGTGCGCCCTTTTTTATGAATAATTCGGGCTAGAGGTACGGGATAGACGAATGGTAAAGGTTGGCATTGTTGGCGGTACAGGCTACACGGGCGTGGAGTTGCTGCGCCTGCTGGCGGGGCATCCGCAGGTGGGGGTGTCGGTCATCACCTCCCGTTCCGAGGCGGGGCGGCCGGTGGCGGATCTGTTCCCGAACCTGCGCGGGCACTTCGATATTGCCTACAGTGCGCCGGATGCAAAAACCCTGGCCGCCTGTGATCTGGTGTTTTTCGCCACTCCCAACGGCACGGCGATGAAACTGGTCCCGGGGCTGTTGGATGCCGGCGTCAAGGTGATCGATCTGGCGGCGGATTTCAGGCTGCGGGAAGTGACGGTGTGGGAGAAGTGGTACGCCATGCAGCACGCCTGCCCGGATTTGCTTGAGGAGGCGGTGTACGGCCTGCCGGAGGTGAACCGCGAGGCGATCACCAAGGCGCGCCTGGTGGCCAATCCCGGCTGCTATCCAACGGCGGCCACGCTCGGTTTTCTGCCCCTGATCGAGTCCGGGGTGATCGATATCGACAATCTGATCGCGGACTGTAAGTCCGGGGTCAGCGGGGCTGGCCGAGGCGCCAGTGCGCCGATGTTGATGGGCGAGGTCGGCGAGAGTTTCAAGGCCTATGCGGTGCCGGGGCACCGGCATCTGCCCGAGATCAGGCAAAACCTGTCGGAGTGCGCGGGTGAGCCGGTTGGACTGACCTTCGTTCCGCACCTGCTGCCGATGATTCGCGGGATTCACGCCACCCTCTACGCCCAACTCAATGAAGAGGCTGATTTGCAGGCGCTGTTCGAGCAGCGCTACGCCGCCGAGCCCTTTGTCGATGTGCTGCCTCCGGGGAGTCATCCCGAGACGCGCAGCGTGCGTGGCGTCAACCAGTGCCGTATCGCCGTGCACAGGCCCCAGGGGTGGGATGGCGTGGTCGTGCTGTCGGTGATCGACAACCTGGTCAAGGGGGCGGCGGGACAGGCGGTGCAGAACATGAATCTGATGATGGGGCTGGAGGAGACGGCCGGGCTGGGCGCGGTCGCGCTGCTGCCCTGAACGGAGGGATCGAGGGGTAATGGCCGTTTCGCAGATACCTGGCACACCCAAGATCGTCCATGCGGGCCGCGGACGGTTTTACGCGTGTATCCTGGCACCCCTGCTGGCGGTGCTGGTGACCGCCGGCTTGGTGTACCAGCAGGTGCTCGGCGACGTGGAGGCGGAGTTGGTGGGTTTGCGCCAGGAGCGGGTGGCCAATCGGCAGGCGCTTGATGAGCTCAGGGCGGAGCGGACCCGCTTGTACGAGGAGTTGGCGGCGGCGGAGCGTTCGTCGCAGATTGATCGTGAGGCGGCGAAGCTGGTGCGTGGCGAACTCAAGCAACTGCAGGATGAGCAGGGCAGGATGCAGCAGGAGCTAACCCTTCTCCGGGGGATGGTGTCCGACAGCGTCACTCAGGAGGGGCTGCAGGTCAAGGAGTTCCGGATCGAGGCCGTCTCCGAGAAACGGCGGGAGTACCGCTACCGGTTCACTGTCAGTAAGCGCCTGCGCAATGGCGGTTACGCCACGGGCTGGATCTCCCTGGCACTCGACGGCGAGTTGGCCGGTGAGCCCAAGACCCTCGATATGAAGGAGTTGACGGAGGAGGGGACCGATCGGCTGAAGATGCGCTTCCGGCACTTTCAGGATGTGGAGGGCGTTGTGCAACTGCCGCAGGGATTCAGTCCGACCAGTGTAGTAGTAGATATCAAACCAACCACTAAGAGTCTGTCACCGCTGAGTGCCCGCCTGGGCTGGCAGGTGGCGGGATAAGGGGAAAACGATGTCCAGATTCAGCAAATTCAAGGCGCCCAAGATCGCAACCGTGATCGGTGTGAAGACAACGGTGAAGGGTGATGTGAGTTTCTCCGGCGGGTTGCATGTCGATGGTTCGGTCGAGGGCAACATTCTGGCCGAGGAGGGGCGCAGCGCTGCGCTCACCCTGAGTGAGAAGGGGCGGGTCGAGGGCGATATCCGGGTCCCCAATGTCATCCTCAACGGCACGGTGATCGGCGATGTCTACGCCAGTGAGCGGGTTGAACTGGCGCAGAACGCCAAGATCAGTGGAACGGTCTACTACAAGCTGCTGGAGATGGCGATGGGGGCGGAGGTCAACGGACAGTTGATCCACTCCGACGATATCGAGCAGAAGCGCCTGGGATATGATGGTCCCAATGGGCAGGCGGATGCCCCCGATGCCGGGGCGGCCTGATCACGGGCGGCCGCACGCCCCGGGTACTTGACTCTTTTTGTCGGAAAAGGATAATGGCGTCTGCGTCCGATCATTATTGGGAATTTGAGTCATGAATGATGCAGTAACCGATGCTCCGCTTGAGTTCACCCCCTCCGCCGCCGCCAAGGTGGCCGCGTTGATCCAGGAAGAGGGCAATCCCGGGTTGATGCTGCGGGTATACATCCAGGGTGGTGGCTGCTCCGGCTTTCAGTACGGCTTCGCCTTCGATGAGGAGGAGAAGGAGGGGGATACCCGGGTGGAGAGGGATGGCGTCACACTGCTGGTCGACCCCATGAGCATGCAATATCTGATGGGGGCCGAGGTGGATTACGTGGAGGGGCTGCAGGGATCGCAGTTCGTTATCCGCAATCCCAATGCCAGTACCACCTGCGGTTGCGGATCTTCTTTTTCAGTCTAGTTCGCCGCCCGCCTCGCCGGGTGGGCCGAATCAACAGGAAACACATCCGCTAACCGCCATGGAGAGCGAAGCGAAGGCGGTTAGTCCCCGATAGGCGTAGGCGCGGTTGTATGGCCGCAGTTACGACCGATAGGGAGTGACGTAGGGCATACAAATAGCGCATCCGACACGCCGTAGAGTCATTGTGGTCATCATGACGGAGTTGCGCACGAGCAGCTTTGCTGCAATGTGCGGGACGGAGTCGTGATGAGCGCAGGACGGTCGGGGCAGTAACGGCTGTCGCGTTGGCGAGTCGATTTTGGGGACTGGGATGTCCCAAAATCTTTCACGAGGTAGCGACACTCTTGATCTCTTCGCTCCGCGGATCGCGATAAACGGGTTTCGTCCCGACACCCCCCCGTACCGTCCGGTTTTTGCGCATATCTTGCGCGCTCTCCACTGTGCCATGGAAGGACCATGGCAAAAAAACCCGCGCGATCGCGGGGGCTCAGCCGGCGGGGTAGATTCCCCCAAGGACTGCCGGGCGCCGGGCGCCGGTCACCCGGGGAATGTTGCCGGGGAGGTGGTTGAGGGTTTGGCGTGCCAGCCATGCGAAGGCTGTCGCCTCGACCTGGTCGGTCGCGATGCCGAAGCGCTCCGACGATTCGATCGGCAGGCCGGGGTGGCGCCGGGCGAGTTCACGCAACAGGGTTTTGTTGTGCCAGCCGCCACCGCAGACGATGATGCGCCGGCAATCGGGGGCGCAGGCCGCGATCCCTGAGCGGATGCTCTCGGCGCTGAGGGCGGTAAGAGTCGCCTGGACATCGGCTTCGCCGAGGGTGGGGCTGGCGCCGAGGTGGCCCCGCAGCCAGGATGGGCTGAAATAGTCCGGGCCGGTGCTCTTCGGCGGTGCCAGGGAAAAGTAGGGGTCCGCGAGCATCGCCTCCAGCAGGGGGCGGTGGACGCTTCCCGTGGCGGCCCAAGTGCCATCGCGGTCCATGTCGGCATCCCTGCAGTGGCGGATCCAGTAATCGAGTAGGGTGTTGGCCGGGCCGGTGTCGAATCCCGATGCCTTCTGGGGGGCGCCCGCGGGCAGGTGGGTGATGTTGGCGATGCCGCCAAGATTGAGTACCACCCGCTCCTCGTCGGGGGCGGTGAACATGGCGGCGTGAAATGCGGGAACCAGGGGGGCGCCCTGGCCGCCGGCGGCCATGTCCCGGCGCCGGAAGTCGGCCACCACGGCGATCCCGCAGCGCTCGGCGATCAGACTCGGGTTGCCGATCTGGAGTGTGAAGGGGGTCTCTCCGTCCGGTTTGTGGCGCAGGGTCTGGCCGTGGGAGCCGATGGCCGCCACCTCCGTCGGGTTGATGTCGCACTGGTGCAACAGATCGAGGCTGGTCCGTGCAAAGCGCTCGGCGGTAAGGTTGTCGAGCTCACAGAGCCGGTCGATACCCGTCGCTGTGGAATCGGCCGCTGCGCGGAGTGCGTGCCGCAGCGGTGTCGGCCAGGGGCTGTGGAGGTGTCCCAGCAGCCGCGGCATCGCTCCTCCGAAGCGTACCAGCACGGCATCGATCCCATCCATGCTGGTGCCCGACATCAGGCCGATGAACAGAGGCTCCGGATGGTCGTCGGTCGCTGCCAAGCCGGCCTTACTCGCCGCTCTGCTCCGCCTGGGCGAGCAGGGTGTTTCCGGCCAGGGCCAACTGTGCGAGCAGAGGGGCGCTCTTTGTCTCGAAGTCCTTCTGATACTTGCTGGCGATTGGTTCGGCCGCCGGCAGTTTCACCGTGAGGGGGTTGCGGTGAGCCCCGTTGACCCGGAATTCATAGTGCAGGTGGGCGCCGGTTGCAACGCCGGTGGCGCCGACATAGCCGATCACCTGGCCCTGTTTGACCCTGCTGCCGCTCTTGACCTTGCGGTTGTAGCGGGACATGTGCCCGTACAGGGTGCTGTACTGGCTGCCGTGCTGGATGATCACGGTCTTCCCGTAGCCGCCCTTGGTGCCCCGGAACACGACCTTGCCGTCGCCGGTCGTCACGATCGGTGTGCCGACCGCCGCCGCATAGTCGACCCCCCGGTGGGGGCGTTTGACTCCGTGTACGGGGTGCAGCCGTGAGCGTTTGAATTTCGAGGAGATGCGCCGGAAATCGACCGGGGCGCGCAGAAATGCCTTACGCATGCTCTTGCCGTCGGGGGTGAAGTAGTTGGCCTGGCCGGTCTCGTCCTCATAGCGCACGGCCCGTACGGTGCGGCCCCGGTTGACGAATTCGGCTGCCAGGATGTCTCCGTTGGTATATTTCTTCCCGTCCAGGAGGCGCTCCTCGTAGAGTAGGGTGAACCGGTCGCCGGAGCGGATATCGAGGGCGAAGTTGATGTCCCAGGCGAAGATGCTGGCCAGCTCCATGATCAGCGCGTCGTCCATCCCGACCCGTTGGGCGCTCTGATAGAGTGAGTCGGTGATACTGCCGCTAATCTGCGCCGTTCGGGTCTCCAGGGCCTGCGACACGGTCTGGGCCTTGAGTTCACCCTCCTCGTCCAGAATGCGCAGTTGACGGACCGGGTTGTAGATCAGCCGCAGCTCGCGGAATCCGTCGTCCTCGCCGAGGCGTACCTTCAGGGCCTGTCCGGGGCGAATATTTGCCAGCTGTTTGGCCTCTTCACTGCTGTTGACGATGCGATGCAGCAGGCCGGGGGAGAGTCCGAGACGTTTGAAGATGAGGGCGAGTGAGTCGCCGTCGCCCACCCGCTCCTCCAGCCAGCGGTCGGGCTCGGGCCGCGGGGCGGTGGCGGTCGCGGGGGAGGCTGGTTCCTGGGGGGTGGCGTGCGTGGTTGCCGGCGGTACGCCTGAATCGACCGGTGGGATGTCACCCGGTGACATCTCCGCGAGGTTGAGCGCAGGCTCATCGAGGCCGGACGGTTCCGCCGTGTCCGGCACGGGGGCGGGCAGCGCCAGGGTGATCGGTTGGGGCGTGGCGGCTTGCCGTGGAGCGTCGTCTCCCGTGATGTGCAGTGACCCATAGATCGCTCCTGCGCAGAGGGCCAGGGCGAGCAGTGCGGTGATGGCGAGTCGGGGGTGCTGCCGATGTCTGGTAAAGACAATGGGTTCCTGGCTAGACTTATAGTCTCTTAGCATGAGTATCTTCTAACTCCCAGAAAACTATATCGATTATTGCGCAAAGATTTGGATTTTTCCAGCTTTTTGTACGAGCGCTGTTTGCTGCTGGCGTCCATTATATAGGGAAAGGTTACTTTTTTGCCCATCATACTGTAAATTGTGCGGCCTTGTTGGAATTGTAAGCGTGAGGTGGGTCATGGCGTCTGTCGCCGATGCAATGGAGATCATTCGGCGCGGTGCCGAAGAGATTCTGGTCGAAGAGGCACTAATCCGAAAGCTTGAACGGGGGAGGCCGCTGCGGATCAAGGCGGGGTTCGATCCAACCGCCCCCGATCTGCACCTCGGGCATACGGTGCTGATCAATAAACTGCGCCAATTCCAGGAGCTTGGGCACGAAGTGATGTTCCTGATCGGGGATTTCACGGCCATGATCGGTGACCCTACCGGCAAGAGCGCCACCCGCCCCCCCTTGACGCGGGAGGAGGTGCTGGAAAACGCCAAGACCTACGAGCACCAGGTGTTCAAGATCCTCGACGCGGAGCGGACCACCGTCTTCTTTAATTCATCCTGGATGGGGCAGATGAATTCCGCCGACATGATCCAACTGGCGGCCAGGCACACCGTTGCCAGAATGCTCGAGCGGGACGATTTCAGCAAGCGGTACAAAAGCGGACAGCCGATCTCGATTCACGAATTTCTCTATCCGCTGGTACAGGGCTACGATTCGGTCGCCATGAAGGCCGACGTGGAGTTGGGCGGCACCGACCAGAAGTTTAACCTCCTGGTGGGGCGGCAACTACAGGAGGTATATGGCCAGGAGCCCCAGGTGGCGCTGACCATGCCGATCCTGGAGGGGCTGGACGGGGTGCAGAAGATGTCCAAGTCGCTCAACAACTACGTGGGAATATCCGACCGGCCGGACGACATGTTTGGAAAGATCATGTCCATCTCCGACGAGCTGATGTGGCGCTATTACGAGCTGTTGAGCTTCAGGCCGATGTCCGAGGTCGATGGGCTGCGCCTCCAGGTGGAAGAGGGTTTGAATCCGCGCGACGTGAAGGTGGCGCTGGCCATGGAGCTCGTGGGGCGTTTCCATAGCGAGGACGACGCGCGGCAGGCCAATGCCAACTTCGTCGCGCGGTTCCGCAAGGGGACGCTGCCTGACGAGATGCCGGAGGTTGAGCTCGCATCCCAGGATGGTGGGCTGCCTATCGCCAATCTGCTGCGCGACGCCGGACTGGTGGGGAGCACCTCCGATGGTCTGCGCATGATTGCCCAGGGCGCGGTGAAGATCGATGGCGAAAAAATCGGCGATCGTTCGCTGGTGATGCCCGCGGGTTCTACCCATATATATCAGGTCGGCAAGCGGCGTTTCGCGAGGGTGACGCTGCGCTGACGGGGGTATTGGCGATTGCTGAAAATAATTGCTTGACGCCGCGTGGGCGGTGTGTAGAATACGCGCCTCGTTCGGGAGGAACAGCCGCTGGTCGGCGTAGGAATTCAGGACGGGATCGCAAAAAACAGATTGACGATCCGGGGCGTTCGGTTCATAATTGAACGTCTTCGCTGGGCGAAAGCTCGGCGGCTCTTTAACAAGCAGACAGGTAATTTGTGTGGGTGCTCCGTCAGGGCTGAGAAAGGCC
>PQCP01000034.1 GCA_003062205.1 Candidatus Sedimenticola endophacoides | reverse complement strand
GCAGCAGAGGTTTTCGTAACAAAAAGCGATTTGCCAATGCGATTTACTTCCACCTTGGTGGGTTGGATCTTTACCCCGAAGGGGCAGCTAGGTGATATGTACCCACTCAATCAGGGGAAGAGCCTATATTCTAGGACATCTTGCTGAGCCTCGTGGCGTGTCTGATAGTTTCTCCACTGCACACGCTCCTGCTTCAGGCTTCCAAAGAAACTCTCAACCACTGCGTTATCCCAACAATCGCCCTTACGGCTCATACCGCCCAGAATCCCATGGGTATTCAGCAATCGCCTGAATGCTTTGCTCGCATACTGAGACCCGCGATCAGAGTGGTGAATCAATCCCGCCTTCGGCCTGCGCCGCCAGATTGCCATCTGCAACGCATCACAGACCAGCTTTGCTTTCATTCGTGAACTCATGCTCCAGCCCACCACTCGGCGTGAGCACAGATTGTTCCGCTTCAGTCGGAATTGGAGTTTTCCTCAATTTGAGTTAGTAGTAACTTCTGGAGGAAAATATGAGCAAACGAACCCGACGAAATTTCACGCCCCGGGAAAAGGTGGCAATCCTGAAGCAGCACCTGGTTGAGGGGCAGCCGGTATCAGACGTGTGTGATGCCCACGGTTTGAACCCCAACACGTTCTACCGTTGGCAAAAAGAGTTCTTTGAGAATGGCGCGGCCGCTTTCGAGAAGGAAGACAGGGGTAGGGTAAAGGCTGAGCAACGTCGCTTTGCTGAACTGGAAGCGAAGCTGAAAAAGAAGGACATGCGCTAACCGCCATGGAGAGCGAAGCGAAGGCGGTTAGTCCCCGATAGGCGTAGGCGCGGTTGTATGGCCGCAGTTACGACCGATAGGGAGTGACGTAGGGCATACAAATAGCGCATCCGACACGCCGTAGAGTCATTGTGGTCATCATGACGGAGTTGCGCACGAGCAGCTTTGCTGCAATGTGCGGGACGGAGTCGTGATGAGCGCAGGACGGTCGGGGCAGTAACGGCTGTCGCGTTGGCGAGTCGATTTTGGGGACTGGGATGTCCCAAAATCTTTCACGAGGTAGCGACACTCTTATGGGGCATTCTTAATGCGGTGGTGCTAAAGGTGAGCAATGGTCCGGCAGAGGGCATCAATAGTCGGATAAAGATGATCAAAGTTCGCAGCAGAGGTTTTCGTAACAAAAAGCGATTTGCCAATGCGATTTACTTCCACCTTGGTGGGTTGGATCTTTACCCCGAAGGGGCAGCTAGGTGATATGTACCCACTCAATCAGGGGAAGAGCCTATATTCTAGGACATCTTGCTGAGCCTCGTGGCGTGTCTGATAGTTTCTCCACTGCACACGCTCCTGCTTCAGGCTTCCAAAGAAACTCTCAACCACTGCGTTATCCCAACAATCGCCCTTACGGCTCATACCGCCCAGAATCCCATGGGTATTCAGCAATCGCCTGAATGCTTTGCTCGCATACTGAGACCCGCGATCAGAGTGGTGAATCAATCCCGCCTTCGGCCTGCGCCGCCAGATTGCCATCTGCAACGCATCACAGACCAGCTTTGCTTTCATTCGTGAACTCATGCTCCAGCCCACCACTCGGCGTGAGCACAGATTGTTCCGCTTCAGTCGGAATTGGAGTTTTCCTCAATTTGAGTTAGTAGTAACTTCTGGAGGAAAATATGAGCAAACGAACCCGACGAAATTTCACGCCCCGGGAAAAGGTGGCAATCCTGAAGCAGCACCTGGTTGAGGGGCAGCCGGTATCAGACGTGTGTGATGCCCACGGTTTGAACCCCAACACGTTCTACCGTTGGCAAAAAGAGTTCTTTGAGAATGGCGCGGCCGCTTTCGAGAAGGAAGACAGGGGTAGGGTAAAGGCTGAGCAACGTCGCTTTGCTGAACTGGAAGCGAAGCTGAAAAAGAAGGACCAAGAGTGTCGCTACCTCGTGAAAGATTTTGGGACATCCCAGTCCCCAAAATCGACTCGCCAACGCGACAGCCGTTACTGCCCCGACCGTCCTGCGCTCATCACGACTCCGTCCCGCACATTGCAGCAAAGCTGCTCGTGCGCAACTCCGTCATGATGACCACAATGACTCTACGGCGTGTCGGATGCGCTATTTGTATGCCCTACGTCACTCCCTATCGGTCGTAACTGCGGCCATACAACCGCGCCTACGCCTATCGGGGACTAACCGCCTTCGCTTCGCTCTCCATGGCGGTTAGCGGTGGCGGCTTACGTGGATGACTATAATCAGTCTCGCCTACACAGTGCTATCGGCTATATCACCCCTGCCGACAAGCTGGCAGGCAAGGCCCCTGAGATCTTGGCAAACCGGGAACAGAAGCTGGCAGAAGCACGTAACCGACGTGCAGAAAATAGGCAGTTACAATCGGTACATCTGCCCACGGGCAGCCGTGAGGTTGTCTCTTAAATGTGAACCGGAAAACTCCGGTTCAGGCTGAACCAGGACAGGCGGAGCGGCTCTTGATGCGCCCGTCGGTGGTGCATTCGGTGGTGGACGATTTCGAGGCCCGGTTTCTGGCCTTCTTTCGCGGCAAGGGGTCGCACATCCTGGGTAGCGCATGATCCCCGCTCCCGCGCGGCGTATCCGCCGGCCCGACCCCGCGCCGCCGCCGGGCGCTGCCTGGGAGGGCGTGCATCCACTGCTGCAACGGGTCTATCGCCTGCGCAATGTCAAGTCTCCGGAGGGGCTCGATTATGGGCTGGGGCGGCTGCTTCCCCCCTCACGCCTGGGGCAGACCGGGCAGGCGGCCCGGCTTTTGCACCAGCAGTTGGAGGCACAGGGGCGGATACTGATCGTCGCCGATTTCGATGCCGACGGCGCCACCAGTTGCGCCCTGGCTCTGCGTGCACTGCGCGCCATGGGAGCCCGGCAGGTTGGTTATCTGGTACCGAACCGGTTTCACAACGGGTATGGCCTGAGCACGGAGATCGCGGCCGAGGCCCTCAAGCGCTCCCCGGACCTGCTGATTACGGTGGACAACGGCATCTCCAGCATCGAGGGGGTGGCGCTGCTCAGGGAGGCCGGGGTGAAGGTGCTGGTGACCGACCATCATCTGCCGGGCGCGCAACTGCCGGCGGCGGACGTCATCGTCAACCCCAACAGCACAGGGGAGGCGTTTCCCAGCAAGCATCTGGCCGGGGTGGGGGTGATCTTCTATGTCATGGCCGCCCTGCGGTCACGGCTGCGCGAGGTGGGTTGGTTCACCCGCCATGCCATCGACGAACCGAACCTGGGCGACTATCTCGATCTGGTGGCCCTGGGCACCGTGGCCGATGTGGTGCCCCTGGATCACAACAACCGGATCCTGGTCCACCAGGGGCTGCGCCGGATACGCGGGGGACGGGGGGCTCCCGGCATCCTCGCGCTGCTGCGTATCGCGGGCCGGGACGCCCGGCGCTGCGTCGCCTCCGACCTCGGCTTCGCCGCCGGACCGAGGCTCAACGCGGCCGGGCGCCTGGACGATATGTCCCTGGGCATCGAGTGCCTGCTGTGCGATGACGAGGCCCGGGCGATGGATCTGGCGCGCAGCCTCGACCGCTTCAACAGCCAACGCCGGGAGATCGAAGGGGAGATGTCGCGGCAGGCCCTGGCCGAGTTGGAGGGGGGGCTGCCCGACGGGGTGGCGCCACCGGGTATCTGCGTCTACCAGCCGCAGTGGCACCAGGGGGTGGTCGGTATCCTCGCCTCGCGCATCAAGGAGCGCTTCAACCGCCCGGTGATCGCCTTCGCCAGGGGTGAGGAGGAGGGGGTTCTCAAGGGCTCCGCGCGCTCGGTGGCCGGGGTGCACATGAAGGATCTGCTGGAGGCGCTGGCGGCGCGTCATCCCGGGCTGCTGCTGCGCTTCGGCGGGCACGCCATGGCGGCGGGGCTGGCGCTGGAGGAGGCCCGTTACCCCGAGTTCGTCGCGGCCTTCGAGCGCCAGGCGCGTGGGCTTCTGAGTACCGAGGCGATGCAGGGGGTGATCCATACGGACGGCCCCCTGGAGGCGGGGGAGATGACCCTGCCGATGGCCGAGGCGATGCGTGATGCCGGGCCCTGGGGACAGGGCTTTCCGGAACCCTCCTTCGACGGTGTGTTCGAGTTGATCGATCAGCGGGTGGTCGGGCAGCGGCATCTGAAGATGGTGCTGCGGCCCCGTGGGGGCGGCCCGGAACTCGACGCGATTGCCTTCAACCAGGCCGACCGCATGCCGACACGGCAGGGCCTGGAGATCGAGGCGGCCTACCGGCTGGATGTGAATGTGTTCCGGGGCAACAGAAGCGTGCAGTTGATGGTGGAGTACTTTGCCCCGGTGGCGGATGGACCGGCGGACGGGTAACGCCGGGTCTTTGAATTGGAGGGGGGATTGGATGCAGCGGGATCAAAACGAGCCGTTTGATCAAGATGAGGGTGACGAGGCGCTCAGCAAGAGTGAAATCAAGCGGGAGATGCTGGCCCTGCAGACGCTGGGCGAGCGTCTGACCAGGCTCAATCCACAGCAATGGGAGGCGTTTCACTTCTCTGCCCAGATGCTGGAGGCCCTGCGGGAGTCGCTGCGCATCAAGAGCCATATCGCGCTGCGGCGCCACTACCGGCGCCTGGGTAAGCTGTTGCGCGAGGAGGACGCGGATCTGGTGCGGCGGCTGTTCGAGCGCATGGACAACGCCCACATGCAGGATGTAAAGCATTTTCATCGCCTGGAGCGTTGGCGTGATCGCCTGCTCAGTGAGGGTGATTCGGCCGTGGAGCAGTTATTGGACGAATATCCCAATCTTGACCGGCAGCACCTTCGGCAACTGCTGCGGACGGCTGCCAAAGAGCAGCAGCAAGGAAAATCGCCAACGGCCGCAAGAAAGCTTTTCAAATATCTCAAAGAGATGGCTGTGGATTGAAAATATATTCGCATCCCACCTTACACCAAGAAAATTTGATGGCAATATAAATTCCACTCTTTCAAACAGTTATCAAATGGTTATAATTGATTCCGTTAACGCCTGAAACCCATCGGCATGTGGGCCAGGGCGACCCCCCAGGGCTGCATTGATAGAGATGACCCCGATGATGAGTGATAACCGGCCTGTATTCCTGAATCTGTTTCAATTCCGCTTTCCCATCGCCGCCATCATGTCCGTCGGACATCGCGCCAGCGGCATCTTCCTCTCTCTGCTGGTCCCGGGGCTGGTCTACCTGCTCGACCTCTCCACCTCCGGGCCGGAGGGCTTCGCGCGGACCCTGGAAATCCTCGACAACCTGCTGGTCAAGCTGCTGCTGTTCATCACCCTGTGGTCGCTGTTGCACCACCTCCTGGCGGGCATCCGTTTCCTGTTTATCGATTTTCATATCGGGGCCGGCAAGGTTGCCGGGCGCCAGTCGGCCATGGCCGTGACGATCGCCGCACCCCTCCTGGCCATTCTCTTTGGATTTGCACTATGAGCCGTCAAGCATCCGGATTCAGGGCCTGGGTCCTGCAGCGTATCAGCGCCGTCTATCTGGGGGTGTATCTGGTCTACCTTCTGGGTTTTATCGCCATCGAGCCGCCCCAGAGCTTCGAGGCGTGGCGGACCTGGATGGCCCACCCCGTGGTCAGTTTCACCCTGCTGCTGTTTTTCGTTTCGCTGTTCGTGCACGCCTGGGTCGGGGTGAGGGACGTGGTGCTGGATTACGTCAAGCCCTACCTGTTGCGCGTGCTGGTGCTCTCGGTCTTCGCCTTCGGCCTGATCGGCAGCGGTTTGTGGGTGGCCAAGGTGATCTTTCTCGCCGGTCAGACGGTTTGATACAGAACGTTAAGGGTTGGATATGTCCCTCGTCAGAAGACATTTCGATGCATTGATCATCGGTGCCGGCGGCGCCGGTCTGAATGCGGCGCTGCAACTGGCCAACGCCAACCTCCGGGTGGCGGTGGTCTCCAAGGTGTTCCCCACCCGGTCGCATACGGTGGCGGCCCAGGGCGGGGTCAACGCCGCCCTGGCCAACGTGTTGCCCGACAACTGGCACTGGCACATGTTCGACACCGTGAAGGGTTCGGACTACCTCGGTGACCAGGACGCCATCGAGTTCATGTGCCGGGAGGCGATTCCCACGGTCTATGAACTGGAGCATAACGGGGTGCCCTTTTCGCGCCTCGACAACGGCCGCATCTACCAGCGGGCCTTCGGTGGCCAGAGCCAGAGTTTCGGCGGTCCCCAGGCGGCCCGCACCTGCGCCGCCGCCGACCGCACGGGGCATGCGATTCTGCACACCCTCTATCAGCAGAACATTCGCGCCCGTACCCATTTCTTCGACGAGTATTTCGCCATCGATCTGATCGGTGACGACGAGGGGGCGATCCTCGGCGCACTGATCATGGAGATCGAAACCGGCGAGCCGGTGCTGATCGAGTCCAAGGTGACCCTGCTCGCCACCGGCGGCTGCGGGCAGGTGTTCCGCACCACCTCCAACGCCCATATCAACACCGGCGACGGCATGGCGATGGCGGTGCGCGCCGGGGTGCCGCTGATGGATATGGAGTTCTTCCAGTTCCACCCCACCGGCATCGCCGGCAAGGGGATGCTGATCACCGAGGGGGTGCGCGGCGAGGGCGGCTATCTGGTCAACAAGGATGGCGAGCGTTTCATGGAGCGCTACGCCCCCAACGCCAAGGATCTGGCAAGCCGCGACGTGGTGGCCCGGGCCATCGTCACCGAGGTGAAGGAGGGCCGGGGTTGCGGCCCGCAGGGTGACCATGTACTGCTCAAGGTGGATCACCTGGGCGAGGAGATTGTCAGCAAGCGTCTGCCCGGGATCCGTGAGAGTTCCCAGATCTTCGCCGGGGTCGATCCGGTGCTGGAGCCGATCCCGGTCTTTCCCACCGCCCACTATGTAATGGGTGGCATCCCCACCAACCGCTACGGGCGGGTGGTGGTGCCGGTGCAAAACGGTCCCGAGGAGGTGGTCACCGGCCTCTATGCCGCCGGTGAGTGCGCCTGCGTCTCGGTGCACGGTGCCAACCGCCTGGGAGGCAACTCGCTGCTCGACATCCTGGTGTTCGGGCGCGCCGCCGGGCAGGACATCATCGAGTACCTGAAGGAGCATCCCAACCACCGGCCGATGAACGAGGCGGCGGTGGAGCGGGCGATGGCGCGCCTCGGCCGCTGGGAGCAGACCGGGGAGGGGATCAGCGTGCGCGAGCTGCGTGACGAGTTCCGCAAGGTGATGGAGGATCACGCCGGTGTGTTCCGCACCGAGGAGATCATGGCCGAGGGCGTGGAGAAGGTGAAGGCGCTGCGCGAGAAGCTGAAGGATGTGCGGCTGCAGGACCAGAGCGCGGTCTTCAACACCGCGCGCATCGAGGCGCTGGAGCTGGAGAATCTGATTGATGTCGGTCTGGCGATCGCCCTCTCGGCGCTCGGGCGCCGAGAGAGCCGCGGCGCCCACTCCCGCCCCGACTACCCCGAGCGCGACGACAAGAACTGGATGAGTCACAGCCTCTACTTCGCCGAGGGCGACCGCATCGAGTACAAGCCGGTGCGGACAAAGCCGCTCACCGTCGAGTCCTTTCCCCCCAAAGAGCGTGTCTACTAGCCCGAATGTTTCATAAACCATTAGGTGACCACAAATACCGTACAACCAGACTAGGGTATTAGCCGAGAACTAGGCAGGCCGGTAACTGTTAGCGGGGCGACGATCATTTTTTCGGGGTTGT
>PQCP01000036.1 GCA_003062205.1 Candidatus Sedimenticola endophacoides | reverse complement strand
GGGCTCGGCCAGGGCCTGCCCATAGAGATCCGCCAGCCGCGCCACATCGGCGTAGGTATTGGTGTAGGCCTGAAAGTAGGCCAGATAACGGCGCGCCCCGGTGCGCCGCCGGATCACCCGCCGTCCGGCCTCGATCTGCGCCGCCACCGGTGGTGTCTCCCGGGCGCTGGGATTGAACGAGGCGTTGTTGCAGAAGGTGCAGCCGCCCCGTCCCTTGCTGCCGTCGCGGTTGGGGCAGCTGAAACCGGCGTTTATCGCCAGCTTGTGAACCCGCTCGCCGTAGCGGCGCAGCAGGTCCTGGCCAAAGGTGTTGATGCGATCTGAAAGTGCCACCGGCAAACCTGAAATAAATCTATGGCTCTAGTCCATGGACAGAAACTGGGAACGCACCCTCCCATAACCGGGGGGCGCGGCATATGATCCATGTCAATGTTACCAGACCCGGCGCCGGAGACCGAAATCCCGTTGCCAATCCCTTTGCGCCGCCCCCGTTCTTGACGTACCCTGCCCGGGTCTCAGCAACCCGGGCCGACACCCCATGATCTACGCCTGGATCAAGCACCTGCATATTGCCACGGTCGCCTTCAATATCGGCTTCTTCATCCTGCGCTACTACTGGATGCTGGCACGCTCACCGCTGGCCTCCCAGCGCTGGGCCCGTCACGTCTCGGTATTCAATGACACGCTGCTGCTGATCGCCGGCATCGCCCTCGCCGTACTCAGCGCCCAGTACCCGTTTCAGGCTCCCTGGCTGAGCGCCAAGCTGCTCGGGCTGCTGGCCTACATCCTGTCCGGCACCCTGGCCCTGAAGCGCGGCCGCCACCGCCCTGCAAGGATCGCCTGCGGCCTCATCGCCCTGCTGTGCGCCGCCTACATCGTGGCGGCGGCCCGCTATCGCAGCCCGCTGCTCCCGGGGCCGTGGTACTGAGCAAGCGCCGTTTCCCATGACTTGGCGCAACAGCAAAATCCGCGCGATTGTCTACACTGATGTTGAGACCATGGGGACGAATGAAAGCCCCATTCGGAATGGGGAAGGGATATGGATCAGACACTTCAGCGCCTGCTCGACGCCGAGGCCAGGGCCGAGCGAATGGCCCAGCAGGCCGATGCCGAACGCGAGCGCATCATCCAGGGCGCGCTGACCGATGCACGGGCCGAAGAGGCACGCTTCGAGGCGCGCATACCCGAACTCCACGCCTCCTTCATCGAAAAGGCAGAGGAGCGCGCCGAACAGATCATCAGCGAGCAGAAGCGCCGCTTCGACGAACGCCACACCCAGCTGCGCAACCTCGCCGAAAAGTTCGAGACCGAGGCCCTGGACGCGGCCTTCGAGCTACTGATCCACCCCCAGTCCGGGGAGTGAGGCGGGCAGACCATGCCGGGAAACGCCTCCCAGACCTACCTCACCACCCGGGCCGCCGTCCTCTCGCGGCGCCTGCTCGACGCACGGGCGTTGGAGGAGATGCTGCAACGCCCCCTGGAACAGCTCGCCGGAGAACTGCAATTGACCGAGCTGCTGGAGTCGGGCGCCCCGGAGGCGAACATCAACCGCGCGGTGGAGCGCGCCCTGATCCATGCCCTGATGCTGGAGTTCACGGTGCTGATCCGGCCCCTGCACGGGGCCGGGCGCAACATCCTGGTGCACTGGATACGGAAGTTCGAACTCTACAACCTCAAGGCGCTGATCCGGGGCAAGATCTACGGCCATACCCACCGCGAGATCGAGGATAACCTGCACGATCTGCCACCGATGATCAGCCTGCCCCACAAGCAGCTGCTGGCCACCGAGGGGGTGGCCGAGCTGTTGCGCCAGCTCGACGAGGGCCACTACAGCGACATCGCCCGCCAGGCCCGGCGGGTCTACGAGGAGAAGAACGAGCCCTTCTCCCTGGACGCGGCCATCGACCAGCGCTACTACACCGCGCTGCTGAAACAGGCCCGGGCCACGGAGAGCGCCGACCGCGACGATCTGCTGCGGCTGATCGGCACCCTGATCGACCACCAGAACCTGATGTGGCTGCTGCGCTACCGGCTCAACTACAACCTGCCCCCAACCGTCACCTACTACCTGCTGATCCCCTTCGGCCGTCAGCTCCAGCGCGACCGCCTCAAGCAGCTGGTCAACCTCAACACCCTGGAGGAGGTGATCGATGCCCTGCCGGAGACCCTTGCCGCCCCCCTCACGCAAGCCGGGGATATCGAGATGGTGCGCCGCAGGATGGGCGCCAGAACCCTGGAGGAGGTGCGCCATCAGCTGCGCTACAGCAAATCCGCACTCACCCGCTCCCTCGCCTACCTGGTGATCCGGGAGGCCGACCTGAAAAAGGTCTTCGCCATCATCCAGGGCAGGATCCTCAACCTCGACCAGGAGATGATCCGCCAGGCGGCGGGGATCCGGGAGGGGGCGCATGTTTAAGCCCCTGGCGATGAAGCATGTGGTGCTGCAGATCCTCACCGAGGACCTGCAGCAGGCCTCGCTGACCCTGGCCCGGCTCGGCCTCTTCAACCCCGACCACCGCCCCTTCGAGCGGGAGCGCTTCCCTAAGATCCCGGGCGAGCGCTACCGCGAACTCCACGCCCAGGCCCACACCCGCCTGGAGAAGATCCGCCGCCAGATCGGGCTCGCCACGGAGGTGCGGCTCAACGAGCTTCATGTGGTCGGCGAACGGGAGCTGGAAGAGACCAACGACTGGCTGGGGCAGGTGTGGGAGCGCTGCTCCGGGTTCGAGGAGAGCGCACGGCGGATGGCCGCCGAGGAGCGCTCGCTGGAGCAGTTGCAGCAGACCCTGGCCGACTTCGACCAGCTGAACATCGACCTTGACCTGCTTCAGGGTGAGAAGCGCTTCCTGGACATCCACCTCGGCGTGGTGCCACGCCAGAACATACGCCAGCTCCGGGAGGCCCTCTCCCGCTAACCGCCATGGAGAGCGAAGCGAAGGCGGTTAGTCCCCGATAGGCGTAGGCGCGGTTGTATGGCCGCAGTTACGACCGATAGGGAGTGACGTAGGGCATACAAATAGCGCATCCGACACGCCGTAGAGTCATTGTGGTCATCATGACGGAGTTGCGCACGAGCAGCTTTGCTGCAATGTGCGGGACGGAGTCGTGATGAGCGCAGGACGGTCGGGGCAGTAACGGCTGTCGCGTTGGCGAGTCGATTTTGGGGACTGGGATGTCCCAAAATCTTTCACGAGGTAGCGACACTCTTGCTGGCCGGTTACCTGCTCTTCACCCACGCCGAGAGCGGCGACAACAGCCACACCGTGATCGTCGGCGCCCGGCAGGAGGACAACCGGGAGATCATCTCGGTGCTGGACACCGCCGGTTTCCGTGCCCTGACCATCCCGTCCCAGCTGCGTGAAGAACCCGACCGGGTGCGCACCGAGCTGCAGGCGCAACAGCGGGCGCTCGACGAGCAGCGCCGCAGCGAATCGGCCTCGATGAGCCTGTGTAGCGCCGAGTTGCGTGAGCGCCTGGAGCAGAGCCAGCGCATCCTCCTGATGGCCGAGCCCTTCGTCCACCTGCGCGGTGCCGCCCGCTCCACCGGGGCGCTGACAATCGTCACCGGCTGGATACCCAGTCGCGAGATCCGACGCACCGAGCAGGCCCTGAAGGCGGCCCTCGCCAACCCGTTTCTGCTCAGCGCCCGCGCCCCGCGCCCGGAGGAGCGCCACCTGGTGCCCAGCTACCTGCCCAAGGGCCGTTTCAGCCAACCCTTCGCCACCCTGGTCAAGCAGTACGGCATCCCGCGCTACGGCGAGGTCGATCCCACCGCCATCTTCACCCTCACCTTCATCGCCATGTTCGGCATGATGTTCGGCGACATCGGTCACGGCCTGACCATCATGCTGGGCGCCTGGCTGGCCCGCTCCAGGCTCAAGAGCTTCACCCTGTTCGCCCTGGCGGCGGGGGCCTCCTCGACCCTGTTCGGCGCCCTCTACGGCAGCATCTTCGGTTATGAAGAGCTGTTTCACGCCCTCTGGATACCCCCCCTCAGCGACCCGCTCTACATGCTCTCCATGGCCCTCGCCTGGGGTGTCGGTTTTCTCATCATCATCACCCTGATCAGTATTCACAACCGGCTGGTGGAGGGCGATCTGCACCGCGCCCTGTTCGATACCAACGGCCTGGTCAGCATCATCCTCTATCTCTCCGTGCTGGGTGGGGTGTACGGCATCTACACCCAGGGCGCCTACGGCGTGGCGACGGCGGTGATCAGCATCGGGGCGCTGCTGACCCTGCTCGGATTCAAGTTGATCGAGACCCAGGCCTCCCCCGGCGAGCGCATGCTGGTGGCCTTCATCGAGACCTTCGAGACCCTCACCGGCTATACCTCCAACACCCTCTCGTTTTTACGCGTGGCCGCCTTCAGTCTCAACCATGTAGCCCTGGCCATCGCCGTCTTCACCCTGGCGGATATGCTGGAGGGGACCGGCCACTGGCTGATGATCATCGCGGGAAACCTGTTTATCCTGATCCTGGAGGGGGCGATCGTCACCATCCAGGCCCTGCGCCTGGAGTACTACGAGGGCTTCTCCCGCTTCTTCTCCGGCGACGGCCTGGAGTTCAAGCCGCTGAAGCTCAGCGGCGGAGGCGGCGGATGACCACACACCACGGTTATTTTCAATTCAGCACAAGGAGCACACCATGTATTGGCTGATCGGTTTGATGAGCGCGGGGATCTTCGGCCTGATCCTCACCGGGATCTATATGGAGCTGCAACCCGACCGGGGAGGTACGCCCAGGCGCTGGCACAAACCGGCCATCGGCATCAACCTGACCCTGTTCGCCGCCGCCCAGGGGGCCTTGCTGCTGATGGGGGCGCAGGAGGTGATGGCCGCCACCCCGGCCACCGCCGCCTCCGGCGAGATCTCCATCGGCCTCGGCCTGGGCATCATCGGCGTGGGCATCCCCACCGCCCTGAGCACCATCGCCGCGGGTATCGCCGTCGGCCCGATCGGCGCTGCCTCCCTGGCGGTGCTGGCCGAAAAGCCCGAGATCTTCGGCCGCACCCTGATCTATCTGGGCCTGGCCGAGGGCATCGCCATCTACGGCCTGGTGATGAGTATCCTGCTACTGGACAAGATATGAGCGGAGAGGCCCGGGCATGAACCAAGCAGCCAGCCCCACCCGTGCGACACGCATGCTGTTTCTCGGGGACGCGACCCTCACCGACGGCTTCCGGCTGATCGGCTTCGAGACCCGGGCCGACCCCACGGAGGAGGAGCTGGAGGAGATCCTGCACCAACTGGTGACCGATCGGCAAAACGCCTTCGTGGTGCTCGACCACCGCCTCTCCACCAGCAGCGCCCCCCTGCTGGCGCGGGTGCGCGCGGAGGGCGGGAGGATCATCATCACCGAGGTGCCACCCCTGGACGCCCCGGAGCAGTTCCACTGCAAGATCGACGAGGAGGTGCGCAGCCTGCTCGGGGAGCAGCGCGGCGGAGGATGCAGCGATGAATGAACAGGTCAGCGAGCTGGAAACAGCGATACTCGAACGCGCCCAACGACTGGCCAACGAGTACCGCGAGCGGGCCAAGCGCAGCCGCGACAACATCCTGCGCGAGGCCCACGAAAAGCTGCGCATCAAAGAGGAGCGCGAGGTGCTGCTGGCCAAGGCCCGGGCCGAGCGCGCCTACCGGCGCAAGGTGCAGGCCAACGAGCTGAAGTTCCAGAAGGAGATGGACCACCTGCGCTGGAACCTGGTGGAAGAGGTGCTGCTGCAACTGGCGGACCGGATGCAGGCCCTGAGCGATGACCAGGAGCGCTACCTGGCGGTGCTCTCCACCCTGCTCGCCGAGGCCGCTGCGGCACTGCCCGAGCAGCCCCTGGTGGCCGAACTCAACACCCGCGACCTGCAACGGCTCAAGCCCCTCTGGGAGCAGTTCTGCGCCAACGCCACCGACGGGCGGGAGATCCGCCTCAGCCACACCCCCATCGAGACCCTCGGCGGCGTGCTGCTGCGCAGCGAGGACAACCGGCTGCGCATGAACAACACCTTCGAGGGCCGCCAGGAGCGGCTCTCCCCGCAGTTGAACCAGATCATCCTGCAACGGCTGCTGCCGGACCGGCGCGCCCAGAACGTCATCAAGAGTGAGGCATGAACAGCCAGACCATGAGCAGAGACAACCGACACGGCGTGATCCGGGAGATCAACGGCCCCATCGTCACCATCACCCTGCCGGGCATCCACAACGGCGAACAGGTGAAGATCGGCGAGATGGGGCTCTACGGCGAGGTGATCTCCCTGAATGGGGAGGACGCGGTGATCCAGGCCTACGAGAGCACCGAGGGGGTACGCCCGGGCGAGCCGGTGGAGGCGCTGGGGTGGCCCCTCTCGGTAGAGCTCGGCCCGGGCCTGCTCGGGGGCATCTTCGACGGCGTCCAGCGCCCCCTGGAGGAGATCTTCAGCCGCGCCGGAGACCATATCCCGCGCGGTCTCAGCCTGCCCGCCCTGGATCGCGAACGCAGCTGGCACTTCGTTCCCAGCGCCGATCTGGAGCGCGGACAGCAGCTCGGCTCGGGCACCCTGCTGGGGCGGGTGCAGGAGACGGCGATCATCGAGCACCGCATCCTGGTGCCGCCGGAGCGCATCGGTGAGCTGATCGAACTGGCCCCGGAGGGGGACTACCTGCTCGACGAACCGATCGGCCGGGTGCGCACCCCGAACGGGCGCACCCGCAAGCTCAAGCTCTACCACCGCTGGCCGGTGCGCACCCCGCGCCCCTACAAGCGCCGCGACCACGGCGTGGCACCCCTGATCACCGGCCAGCGCATCCTCGACACCTTCTTCCCCCTGCTCAAGGGCGGCAAGGGGGCCGTGCCCGGTCCCTTCGGCGCCGGCAAGACCGTGGTACAGCAGCAGGTGGCGCGCTGGTCCAATGCCGACATCGTGATCTATGTGGGCTGCGGTGAGCGCGGCAACGAACTGGTGGACGTGCTGGAGACCTTTCCCCAGCTGCAGGATCCCTACTCCGGGCGCAAGCTGATGGAGCGTACCCTGCTGGTGGCCAACACCTCCAACATGCCGGTGGTGGCCCGCGAGGCCTCGATCTACGTCGGCATCACCATGGCCGAGTACTACCGCGACCAGGGCTACGACGTGGTGATGCTGGCCGACTCCACCAGCCGCTGGGCGGAGGCCCTGCGCGAGGTCTCCGGGCGCCTCGGCCAGATGCCCGTGGAGGAGGGCTACCCTGCCTACCTGGCCTCGCGCCTGGCCGCCGTCTACGAGCGGGCCGGGCGGGTCGAGACCGGCGGCTGCGGCAAGGGATCGGTGACCCTGATCGGCGCGGTGTCCCCCCCCGGCGGCGACTTCTCCGAGCCGGTCACCGCCCACACCAAGGAGATCATCCAGACCTTCTGGGCCCTCTCCAAGGAGCTGGCCGACGCCCGCCACTACCCCGCCATCGACTGGGTCGGCAGCTTCGCCGCCGATGTCGGCACCGCCGCCCGCTGGTGGCACGAGAAGATCTCCCCGGAGTGGGAGCGGCGGCGCACCCAGGCGCTGAGCCTGCTGGCGCGCGACGCCGAACTCTCGCGCATCGTCAACCTGGTCGGCCCCGAGGCACTCTCATCGGCCCAGCGCTGGGAGCTCGAAAGCGCCGCCCTGGTCAAGGAGGGGGTGCTGCAACAGAGCGCCCTCGACCCGGTGGACACCTTCTCCTCACCGGAGAAACAGT
>PQCP01000037.1 GCA_003062205.1 Candidatus Sedimenticola endophacoides | reverse complement strand
ACAACCCCGAAAAAATGATCGTCGCCCCGCTAACAGTTACCGGCCTGCCTAGTTCTCGGCTAATACCCTAGTCTGGTTGTACGGTATTTGTGGTCACCTAATGGTTTATGAAACATTCGGGCTAGCGATATGCCCGTCATTATTTTTCCGGATCCACGATAACCTCACCTCTCGCATGTTTCTGATTGGAAACCGCGTCCACTTCCCGCTTCTTGGACTGTTCGAGTTTCCCGGTGACGCTCAAGAAAAGCCACCTGCGTATTATAATTCCCGAAGCATGGCCTCATAGAGAACAAATGGATCATTCGCGACTGGGGTCATGATCGGGCAATACGAAAACAACCGGAATCTGAGTTTGCACGATACCGATATGTCAATCAAATGGCTTGCCACCGTCCCCAGTGCACTGTCACACGGATGAGCACTGAGGAACAGGTTGGGATCATACTGCCCTTACAAAAAAACCACCCCGCCGAAGCGGGGTGGTTTTCGATCAGGATACAAGACCCTCGGGGAGGTGTCAGATCTTCTCTTTGATGCGGGCCTTCTTTCCGGTCAGGCCGCGCAGGTAGTAGAGCTTGGCGCGGCGCACATCGCCGCGGCGCTTCACCTGGATATTGGCAACGGTCGGGCTGTAGGTCTGGAACACGCGCTCTACACCCTCGCCGTGGGAGATCTTGCGCACGGTAAAGGCGGAGTTGAGACCGCGATTACGCTTGGCGATCACCACCCCTTCGTATGCCTGCAAACGCTCACGATCACCTTCGATAACCTTCACCTGTACCACGACGGTGTCGCCGGGGCCGAAATCGGGAACCTCGCGGTTCATCTGCTCGGCTTCGAGTTCCTGAATGATGTTGCTCATGATCGTTTGCTCCTGTATCTCAACCGGCGTCACTTTGCGCCTGTATAAATTCGTCTAACAAAAACCGCTCTTCGGCGCTCAGCTCCCGCCCCTGCAACAGGTCGGGCCGACGCAGCCAGGTGCGCCCCAGCGACTGTTGCAGCCGCCAACGGCGTATCGCTTCGTGATTGCCGCTCAACAGCACCTGGGGGACGGCTTCGCCGTCGTACACCTCGGGCCGCGTGTAGTGCGGACAATCGAGCAGGCCATCCGTGTAGGAGTCCTGCTCCGCCGAGTCGGCCGCCCCGAGCACCCCGGGGATCAACCGTATCACGGCATCCATCAGTACCAGCGCCGGGAGTTCACCGCCGCTGAGGACGTAGTCACCGATCGACCACTCTTCATCCACATGGCGCCCGATCACGCGCTCATCGATCCCTTCGTAACGCCCGGCAACCAGGATCAGGCCCTGGCGTCCGCTCATCTCCCGGGCCGCAGCCTGGTCGAAGCGCCGCCCCTGAGGGCTGAGGTAGATCACGGCCGCTGCCGGGGCCACCGCCCTGGCCTGCTCAATGGCCGTCCGCAGCGGTTCCGCCTTCATCACCATGCCGGGACCACCGCCGTAGGGTCGGTCATCCACGGTGCGGTGCACGTCGTGGGTGTAGTCCCGGGGATTCCAGAGCGCCAGTTCGGCCTGTCCCCGCTCCAGCGCCCGTCCGGTGACGCCCTCGCCGATCAGTGCCTGAAACAGCTCCGGAAACAGGGTCACCACGTCAAAGCGCATGGCCGCCTCAGAACTCCGGATCCCAGTCGACGACCATCCGCCGCCGCGCCAGGCTCACCTCGACGATGACGTCCGGGATGAAGGGGATCAGCCGCTGCCGCTCCCCCTCGACCACCATCACGTCGTTGGCGCCGGTCTCGAACAGGTGGTCGATCCGGCCCAGGTCGCGCCCTTCGAGGGTCTCGACCCGCAACCCCTCAAGATCGGTCCAATAGTATTCGTCCTCGCCGGTCTCCGGCAGACGTTCCCGGGGGATGGCGATCTCGGCGCCGATCAGCTCGGCCGCCCGGTCGCGCTCGTCCACTCCCTCCAGGCTGGCCACAAGCCCCTTGCCCTGGGGCTTGCCCTGGACCAGGCGGTAGGGCCGCCACTCCTCACCGCGCCTCAGGTACCAGGCGGGGTAGGTGAATATGTTGGTGCGCGGCGCGGTATCGGAAAAGACCTTTACCCATCCCCGGACACCGAACAGGCCGGTCACCCGGCCCAGTATGACCCACTGCGTGTCGCTCACCGGCGGGAGCGCCCCGCCCTTTTCCCGGCCGCCGTCGTCGCGCATGCGATTGCCGGTGCCGCTCTCGGCAGGCTGCTCAGGCCGCAGCCTTGGCCGCTTCCTTGATCAGCTGAACCACGCGCTCGGTCGGCTGGGCGCCGGTGGAGATCCAGTGCTCGACACGGGTGCCGTCCAGGCGCAGGCGCTCTTCGCCACCGACCGCCACGGGGTTGAAGAAACCCACGCGCTCGATATACCGGCCGTCGCGGGCCTGACGGCTGTCAGCGACAACGATGTGATAAAACGGCCGCTTCTTGGCGCCCGTACGTGCGAGGCGAATTTTTACCATGTTCTACCCTTGAAGTTATTCGTTCACACGCCCGCAGCTACCAGCCGGGGCGAGGTAAACGCGGAATTGTACGGATATTAAGCCAAATGTGAAGCTTTTTTTCTTCAGGAGGCGCATTTTTTGCGGGCCACCGGGAATTTAGGTCCCGAATCGTGGGGCTCCCGCATCAGAACGGAAAGCCGCCCCCACCTCCGGGCGGCATCCCCCCGGGCGGAAACCCGCCGGGCCCTCCCAGCCTGCCCTTGAGTCCGCGCATCATTTTGGCCATGCCGCCGCCCTTCATCTTCTTCATCATCTTCTGCATCTGGGCAAACTGCTTCAGCAGTTTGTTCACGTCCTGCACCTGAACGCCGGATCCGGAGGCGATGCGCCGCTTGCGCGAACCCTTGATGATGTTGGGAAAGCGCCGCTCCTTGGGGGTCATGGAGTTGACGATGGCGATGGAGCGGGTAATCTCCTTGTCGTTGACCTGGCTCTTGACGTGATCGGGAACCTCGTTCATGCCCGGGAGCTTGTCCATCATGGCGCCGAGGCCACCCATGTTCGCCATCTGCTCCATCTGGTCGCGGAAATCCTCCAGATCGAAGCCCTTGCCCTTTTGCAGCTTGCGGGCCAGTTTCTGGGTCTTTTCGTGGTCGACCTTGGACTGCACCTCCTCAACCAGGGAGAGTACGTCGCCCATGCCGAGGATGCGCGAGGCCATGCGCTCCGGATGAAACGGCTCCAGGGCGGCGGTCTTCTCGCCGACACCGAGGAATTTGATCGGCTTGCCGGTGATCTGGCGAATGGAGAGGGCGGCGCCGCCGCGTGCGTCACCGTCGGTCTTGGTCAGGATCACGCCGGTCAGGGGCAGCGCCTGATCGAACGCCCGGGCGGTGTTGGCCGCGTCCTGTCCGGTCATGCTGTCGACCACGAACAGGGTCTCGACAGGGTTGATCCCGGCATGCAGCGCCTTGATCTCGTCCATCATCCGCTCGTCCACATGGAGCCGGCCCGCGGTGTCCACAATCAGCACATCTTTGTGCTGGCGACGGGCATGCTCCAGGGCCGCCCTGGCGATATCCAGGGGCCGCTGATCCCCTGTGCTGGGGAAGAAGTCCGCCTCCACCTCGGCGGCCAGGGTCCGGAGCTGATCGATGGCCGCCGGGCGGTAGACATCGCAACTGACCACGCTCACCGATTTCTTACGGCTCTGCCTGAGCCAGCGGGCGAGCTTGGCGACGCTGGTGGTCTTACCCGAGCCCTGCAGACCCGCCACCATGATCACCGCCGGCGGCTGGGCCGCCAGGTCGAGCGCCTCGTTGGCCTCGCCCATGAGGGCGACCAGTTCGTCGTGAACGATCTTGACCAGGACCTGGCCTGGGGTAAGGCTCTTTGCCACCTCCTCGCCCAGCGCCTTCTCCTTGACCTGATCGACAAAGGAGCGCACCACCGGCAGGGCAACGTCGGCCTCCAGCAGGGCCATGCGCACCTCGCGCGTGGCGTCCTTGATATTCTGGTCGGTGAGCCGCCCCTGTCCGCGCAGCTTCTTGACGACCCCACCCAGCCGTTCTGATAGGTTGTCAAACATAAACCGGATCAACTCCTGTGCGTGTATCCCCCCGATGGCGAGAATCCACGGTAAAGCGCATTGCCATGGCCGACCATTATATAGGCAGCAACGGCGGCCAGGTCACTTTTTTCGGCTCGCACAGCTCGACCCGCCGCCACTTTTCATCGCCTCCGGAAGTATGCGATTATTCCCTACCATATGAACACTACCCTCATCGCATCGCTCGCCGTCCTTCTCTATCTGGCCAGCGCGCTGGCCATCGCCATCCGTCTGTTCCGCCCCGCCGATCAGAAGCGGATCCCCAGATCCATTGGTCTCGCACTGATGTTCGTGGGCGTCAACCTGCATGCCTGGGTACTGTTCCAGAGCCTGTTCACCGATGCAGGACTCAATCTCAGCCTCTTCAGCGCCTCGTCGCTGATCGCCTGGACCATCCTGTTGGTACTGCTCTTCTCCAGCCTCTCCAAACCGATGGAGAATCTGGGGATCGCCCTGCTGCCGCTGGCCGCGCTGTCGCTGATCCTCCAGGTCCACTACCACACCCTCAGCCTGCTGCCCGCCGACAGCCCGCTGGGATTGCAGATCCATGTGGTGATCTCCCTGCTCGCCTACAGCCTGCTGGCCATCTCCAGCGTGCAGGCGGTGCTGCTGGCGATTCAGGATCACCACCTGCGCCATCGCCATCCGGGCGGTTTTATCCGCGCCCTGCCGCCGCTGCAGACCATGGAGACGCTGTTGTTCGAACTGATCGGCCTGGGCTTCGTCCTGCTCACCCTCTCCCTGCTCAGCGGCCTGCTGTTTCTTGAGGATCTCTTCGCCCAGCATCTGGCCCACAAGACCACGCTGTCGATCGCCGCCTGGCTGGTCTTCGCCACCCTGCTGTGGGGACGCTTCCGCTTCGGCTGGCGCGGCCAGAAGGCGCTAATCTGGACCCTGGTCGGTTTCGTGGTGCTGATGCTTGCCTACTTCGGCAGCAAGGCGGTCATCGAACTGCTTCTCACCTGAACCCGGGGAGTGGCTGGTTGGGGCGGTCCTGATCACCGTCGCCCCGGCACAGACGCGGGCGGAGCCGCTCACTTCGGTCGGAAACCGCATAGAGGGGCACATTGCGCGCCTCGAAGGGCTCGAAGTAGTTGGGGATGATCAGCGCCTGCTGATCCAGATCCAGCGCCGTGAAACCCGCCCGCTCCAGCGCCCGCGCCTCGAAGCCGAGGCAGACCAGGTCCAGATACTCACCCCCCTGCACCACCAGGCGACGGTAGAGATGGGGAATGATCCCCTCCAGGTGACGCTCCTCCCCGTAATAATCGACAATGCGCCAAGCGCGGCACCCCTTGTGCTCGACCCACCGGCAGACCACCAGCGCCGGGATCTCCCCCCGGGTGTGATAGAGCAGCAGCTGATAGTCGTAGCGGGGATGATCGAGAAAACGCCGGCACACGTAGGCGCGGTCCTTACGCGGGGCAACATCCGCGGGCCGGTCGAACGCGAACGCCTCCAGCTGCCGGGGAGCTTCCACCGACTCCAGCCGGGTGCCGGGCCGGGGGCTCGGCGATGGTGTCGCACCGGCACGCGCCCCCGGCGGGACAGTCGCCAGCCGATAGGTGTCGAGTTCAAGATTTAGCAGATAGTAGTGGGCCATGCGCTGCCAGTTCATGCCCAGCACATGGTAGATGGGCCGGGTCTCCACATTGGCCCCCGGCGCGGCGAAATAACGATGCGGGACATTGGCCATGACGAACTGCCGCAGCCTCAGCCCAAGCAGCGGCGCACCCTCCCCAGGGACCACCTTCCACAGCGAACCGGCGATATCGGGCAGCGCCGATTGGTTGTATTTGATGAAACCGAAGATCCCCACGATGCCCCCCTCGTCCCCCCTGGCGATGGCCAGGTTGAGGCGCCCCCCTCCCTGAACTCGTAGAGGAACAGAGTCCGGTCGCGGGAGAGAATATGACCCGGGCGCCAGACGTCGTGCATGAAGCGCATCAACTCATCCAGATCGGCGAGCCTGGCGAAGGTGATATGGACCATCAGTCCGCTCCGGCCCTGGCGGCCAGCAGCTGTGCCATCCCCCGCAGGGTCAGCAGGCGCCGGTCGGCCAGATCCTCCTCGTTGAAGCGCACTCCGAAGGCATCCTCGATCTCCAACAACATGCCGAAAAACCCCAGGGAGTCGCAGTAGTTGAGTTCAAAGATGTTGCCGTCGAGTTCCACCTGATCAGGGGCGAGGCCCCGCCGCCGCGCCACGTAGCCGCGAAGGAACACGTGATAGCGCTCTCCCTGCACCTCAGCGCTCATCACCCATCTCCCATCTCCTTCCAGGCACCGTCCCGGGCCGAGGCCCGGGAGCGGTGGAACAGCTCCAGTCCCCGCACCGCGTGCTCCAGCCCGAAGACATAAGGGTTGCTCCGCTCTCCGCCATCGCGCCACTCCAACAAAGCGTCGGCGATATCCACATAAAGGTTGGCGAACGCCTCGATGAATCCCGACGGGTGGCCCACCTTCATACGGTTGTAGCGCGGCAGCCGACAGACCGACGAACGGCTACCGCGATCGAGCAGCATGATCGTGCCATCGAGATAGGAGAGGCGCAGTTCCTCGGCATTGAGCTGCAGCCACTCGCCGCTTCCCTGTTCTCCGTAGATCCGCACCTGCAGACCGTTGCGGGTCCCGATCGAGGTCTTGGTCATCCAGTAGCTGGCGCTCATCCCGTCGTCATACCGAAGCCACATCTTCACATCGTCGATAATGTCCGGGTAGCTCGAATAGGCGTTGTACTCGGCCATCAGCGCCACAGGTTCACGTCCGGTGAGAAAGTACGCCAGGTGGTGCAGGTGTACCCCAAGATCGAGGCAGATAGTGGGAATCTCCTGGTCGCGCAGACGCCACGGCTGGGGCGGCAGGGCCTGCCCGCCGATATCCGGGGGGCGCGCAAACCCCTCCTGGGGCATCTCCAACTGAATCTGATTAATACGGCCCAGTTCGCCGCCGCGCACCCGTTCGCGCAGTTCGCGCATCATCGGGTAGCCGCTGTAGTTGTAGGTGACTGCCAGAAAATGGCGCGCCGGATCGAAACGGCACTGGATACGCCGCCCGTCCTCCAGAGAGGAGACCAGAGCCTTCTCACAGATAACGGGAATCCCGGCATCGAGCAGGGCCAGAATCACCTCGATATGGTCGGGTGTGGGCAGCAGCACCGCCACCGCGTCCAACCGCCCGCGCTCACCCTCGATCAGCTCCCGCCAGCTCCCATAGAGCCGCTCGGGCGGCACATGCCAAGCACGGGCCGTGGCCCGATTGGTCTCTGCATTACGGCTGAACACACCGGCCGCCAGCTCCCAGCGCCCGTCGAGCTGACTCGCCGCGTAGTGGGTCAAACCGACCGCCGACGAGAGCCCGCCGCCCACAAACCCAAGCGCGAACCGCGGCCTGTGCATCTCCTTCATCCAACCCTTCCCGCCACCCTCATCATTGCGTCCAGTATGGACGATTGCGTAGTCCGGCGATAGCCCTGGCGATTATTGTCCTGATCTGGGCATTTCAGGGCGGGTACCCCGGCACTACAGATTGACATCCCATCCATGCATGCCAAAATAGAGAACAAGCGGAAAATGCGTGATCAGGGAACGAACATGCCAAAACCCAGAAAAAGCCTCATCAGCCTCGACGTCACCCCCTACTACCACTGCGTCTCCCGCTGCGTGCGCCGCACCTTCCTCTGCGGCACCGATGCACTCACCGGACGCTCCTACGAACACCGCAGGGGCTGGGTCGAACAGCGCCTGCTCGAACTGCCCCGCCACTT
>PQCP01000038.1 GCA_003062205.1 Candidatus Sedimenticola endophacoides | reverse complement strand
GAGTCAATCCCAGAGAAAATGAAAAAGCTTCTGCTCAATACCCGGGCGGTATTCGATATTTTGAAAATGACGCGTAACGCGATGCCACGTAATGGGAATTTTGCCGGAGCGTAGATTTACCGTGGCCACTCCGGCGTAACGCCTGGACGAACCCGGCCGGGGTTGATAGGCTGCCCCCATGATTACCCTGTTGAAACAGTCGCAAGGCCCTTTGCTGGTCTTTGAGGTCTCCCTGAAACTCAGTGCCCGGGATTACGAAGAGCACTTCGCCCCGGCGCTCGCACAGGCGATCACCGACCATGCCAAGGCACGACTGGTGATTGTGTTCAGAAAGGATTTCACCGGTTGGGATCCCGGCGCCATCTGGGATGACGCGCGATTCGGCACGCACCACCACAGTGACTTTGAACGCCTGGCCGTCGTCGGTGATCCGCGCTGGATCCAGTGGTCCACGAACATCGCATCCGCACTGCACCGCGGCGAGGTGCGTTCGTTCGCTCCAGGCACCGAGGAGGCGGCGATCGCCTGGGCCCACGAGACGTGACCGGACGCTATTCGCTCAGCTCGTAGCGTTTGATCATGCGGTAGACGCTGCGCTCGCTGATCCCCATTACATCCGCCACCTGGGAACGCCTGCCGGAATATTTTTTCAATTGATGCTCCAGGTACTTGGCGGTCAGCTCATCCAGACTCGGATCGTGATCGAACGACAGGTTGAGCAGTGCGCTTTGGCCACCCTGGGATGAGCCGAAGGCGAGGTGAACCGGGAGGATCTTCTGTTTGTCGCGGGAGAGGATGATGGCCCGCTCCACCACGTTCTTCAGTTCTCGGATGTTACCGGGCCAGTCGTAGGCGATCAGCTTGCGGATCGCCGCCGGGGTGAGCTGTTTGTCGATGCAGCGCGAGAAGTTGTGGTTGCTGATGAAGTGCTGGGCCAGTTCCGGTATATCCTCGCGGCGCTCGCGCAGGGGTGGCGAAGTGATGGTGAAACCGTTCAGGCGGTAGAAAAGGTCGGCCCTGAAGCCGCCCTCCCTGACCATCCGTTCCAGATCGCGGTTGGTGGCCGCCACCATGCGTACGTTGGCCACCAGATCCTTGGTACCACCCAGACGGCGGAATACACCGGTTTCGAGCACCCGCAACAGTTTGGCCTGAATGGTACCGTCGATCTCGCCGATCTCATCAAGGAACAGAGTGCCCCCCTCGGCACCTTCGATCAACCCCTTCTTCTGGCGATCGGCACCGGTAAACGCCCCCTTCTCGTGGCCAAACAGTTCTGACTCGAACAGCTTCTCCTGTAGAGTGCAGCAGTCGACCGCGACGAAGTTCCTGGATACGCGGGGGCTATACTCATGTATGGCGTTGGCGATCAACTCCTTGCCCGACCCACTCTCGCCCTGCACCAGAACCGTGATATCGTCCTGGGCAACCGCGCTGATCAACCGTTTCAGCTCATGCATCTTCTGCCCGCCACCGATCAGCGACTTTCCGCCCAGGGTCTTGGCCCGTAGCTGCTGTTTGCAGAACTGATGATCGCTGCGTATCGCGGAGTTGGACAGGGTTCGCTGTACCGAAAATAACAGCTCATCCGGGCTGATGGGCTTGAGCAGATAGTCCTCCGCCCCCTTCTTCATAGCATCCACCGCGTTCTTCACCGAGCCATAGGCGGTAAGTACGATCACCGGATACTCATCGACGATCGAAGGCAACTGCTCCAGGCTGTCACCATCGGGAAGTCGCCCATCCATGATAATCAGGGCCGGCTCATTGTTCTCCAGGAACTTGCGCGCATCCGCCCAGGTGGAGACCCCGGTAGTGGTATAGCCGGCCTTGTTCAACTGCCTTACGACCAGATGATTCAGGGTTACATCATCTTCCAGGACAAGAATCGAATCACTCATTAGCTGTCACTTCGTGGGTTGTCAGGATCGGGCAGGCAGACAGTAAACAGACTGCCCTCGCCGGGTGTGCTTTCTACACTGATCTGCCCGCCATGGCTTTCGACAATCGTCCTTGAGATGGGCAGTCCCAGCCCGGTGCCGCGCGAACCGTCCGCCCTGCGGCTGAAGAACGGATCGAAGATATAGCGGATATCGTTGGGCGCTATGCCGATACCGGTATCCCTGAACCGAATCAGCACCCCGGCCTCCGTTCTGTCGCAGGAGACATCGAGGGTGCCTCCATCGGGCATGGCGTGGAAGGCGTTCTGCACCAGATTGAGGGTGACCATGCGCATTTCGGTATCGATCACATGGACCCGAATCCCCTCCTGGCAGTGCTGCTCCACGTGTACCTTTTTACTCTCCGCTTCCCAATTGAGCAGGCTGATGGTCTCGCTCAGGATGGTGGAGAGATCGAGCAGTTGGCAGGAGCCACCGGAGGGGCCACCGAGCTTCAGCAGACGCTCCGTAACATCCACGCACTTGTTCACCTCCTTCTCCAGCAGCAGGAGGTAGTTGCTCACCTCGTCCGTCGGTTCATTCAGCTCATCCAGGGCCTGCTGCGATTCGTGCAGGGCGAACCGCACCGACGCCAGCGGATTGTAGATCTCATGGGCGACACCCGTGGCCAGCCTGCCGAGTTCCGCAAGCTTCTGTTCCTGGGAGTATCGCACCGCCTGTTCAAGATCACGAATCGACTCCACGATCAACTGCCGCTGCACCCCTTCGATCTTTGCCGTCAGCGGTGCCGCGTAGACCTCGACATGCATGCTGGTGCCGTCGGCCCGCACATGGTGGTGCAGCATCTTCATAGGCTGGCGCTGCTGACGCATTTCGTGAATGGGGCAGGTGATCAGGGTGGGCGGGCAGGGCGAGTTTCTGGCGAAGGCGCTCGCGTAACACATTGTGGGCTTGAAGTCCTCCGGCAGCCCCAACTGCTCCTTATAGCTCTTGTTGGCCAGCAGGATATTGAAATCACTGTCAATGATACGCACCCCATCGGGAATACCGTCGATCAGGGACTGGAGAAACGCCTCCTTTCCCTCCAGTTCGATGATCTGCTCCTGAACGGTATCGGCCATCTTGTTGAAGGTGCCGCCAAGCAGCGCCAACTCATCCTGCCCCGCCAGATCGACGCGGGTATCGAGGTCCCCCCGACGCAGGGAATCGCTCGCGCGGGACAGGCTGGCCACCGGTTTCAGTACATAGCGGCGAATAAACCACCACCCCCCGGCGATGTTGATCAGGACGATCAAGGCGCCGGTGCCCATCAGCATCAGGGTGCTCTTTCGTGCCTGACTGCGCAGCGACGCGGCATCGTAGTCGATGTACAGAATACCGTTGACCGGAGTCCTTTCGATGGGACCATGGCAGGTGGTGCACGGGGCCTTGTTGCGCACCGGATTGACGCTTCGCAGCACCTCCCGCCCGGCGTGGTCACGTACGAATCCGGCCGTCGCCTCGTAGCTGGTCTTATCGAAGGACAGCGAAGAGCCGAGAAGCTCATGAGATGAGGAGAAACGCACCTCACCCGCCGGATTGGTGATCATCACCGTAACGATATCCTGCTGCTGGCCCAAACCTGCGATAATCTGCCGCAGACCATCGAGGTCACGCTTGAGCATCGCGTTTTCCAGCGATGTGCGCAGCAGTTGATTGACCTGATTGATGGCCTGTTTACGCTCCTGCTCGACGGTATTCTGATACATACCGAGAAACAGCAGCACAAAGATGATGAGGCTGATCAGCATCCCGGCGGCGGTCGCCACCAGAAAGCGTCGGTTGAGTTTTGTCTGCATCCAGGAAAGCATCTTGAGCCCCGCAAGTTATACCCGATACACCCTCAGGCGCGGTCGTGGATATCGGCAAGGCCCTTGATTATACCCCAATCGAGAATCTTTTTTCCTGACAAAATGGCAGCAGGAAAGAGGGTTTTATCAAAAATAATCAATAGCTTACTATTACTACCACCCCGCTACTCGACTGAATCGGCGGCGCCGTACGCCGCCCGCTACCGCACTGCCGCTCCAGGATACTCCAAACGGGATCGGCCGGACACCGGATTTCGCACCCGCTTCCGCCAGGCCCGCATGTGGACAGCACGGGCGTTTCTATGGTGTCATGAGTACCATCGCGCGACGCATTGCGCGAGAACCGGCACGACCGGTGAGAGAGATCAGGCACCACGGATTCCCGACCCCATACCGCTCATGTACCCGCAACAACTGCCACAAATCGATCCCGACCTCTGCCTGCTGGCCTCGACCACGATCAGCCAATGCCAGGCCTGCGTCAGCTCCTGTCCACACCGCGCCTGGCTCATCTCCGAGGAGTCCATCGCCCTGGATACCGAACGTTGCGACAGCTGCGGCATCTGCCTGCCCGCCTGCCCCACATCGGCGATAACGATTGATGACAGAACCACCCCGCCCCTGACGCTTGACCGCGACACCCTCGATCTATCCTGTCGCGCATCCGAGTCCGGGCGCCACGCCAACCGCATCGCATGCATCCACGGGATCGGCCTGAAGGCCCTCGCCGCCCTCTACCGGAGCGGTCTGCGCACAATCTACGCCCGACTCGGCACATGCGCCACATGCCCCCTCGCCGACCGGGAAGGGTTTTGGAGCCGCCTGCTCAACTGGAACAGCGCCCTCCAGGCACGGGGAATGCCCCTCATTGAGGTGACCTATGCCGACGATACCTGCACCGCCCCGCCGCACGAGAGCGAAGAGACGCCCGACCCGGGACGCAGGGGCTTTCTGACCCGCCTCCTTGGCGACCGGGACCAGCGTGCAACGACGGCGAACGCCCGCGACATCGACGCTTCACCGGAATCCCCGGGGCAGTGGCTCGCCTCCTCCGGTATCGACGGCCCCCTCCCCTATCTTCCGGTGATCGACCCCTTGCTCTGCACGGCATGCCACGCCTGTGCCAAAATCTGCCGACAGGAGGCGATCACCCACAACCCCTCCGACTCCTGTTACCGCCTGCGACCCGAGCGATGTAATAGCTGCAATCTATGCCTCGATATCTGTCAGGCGGATGCCGTTCACCTGATCTACTGGCAGCCGCCGCGGCAGTCCCGTCTGGCCCTGAAGTCGATTCCCTGCGAAGCCTGCGGTATCGGGTTCAGCGTAATCGACCAGGGTGACGCCACAATCACGAACCGGCGCTGCCCCATCTGCAGAAACCGCAACACCATGGGCAATCTGTTTCAGGTGCTCAATTGACCAACATTCCCTCAAAGCCCGACAGCGTGTTTGGAAGCACGCGGCGTGACGGGCTGTTGCCATTTTGACACCAGCGACCGGCCATTTTCGGACCTGAACAGCCCCCGCGTGACCACGGCCCACCCCGGTGTGACAAGGCCCACCCGGCTGGCGCGGTTACCCCGCCCGCACACCATCACGCCATCTACGCGTCTATTGCCCCTGGAAAATCAAAGCATTAGAGATATCTCACTCGATTCACCCCGAATCCGGAACAGACACGGGGCCCCGGAACCCATCCCGCCGTCGGAAATTGGCTCGACTCTTGCAGTAGGGTTCCCCTTTACAGGGCCACCACTCCTGTCAACGAGTCGTCAACCAACACATACCCAGATAAAACCGAGGAGTTTGAGACGTGAAGCGAAAACTGATCGTAACAAAACCGCTCATCAAAGCATGCGGCCTGATGCTCGCATGCCTGCCCCTGCTGAGCCTTGCCGAACAGGACACCTCCCTGGCCGACAGCATACGCCACTCCCTGTTGGAACAGGGCTGGCAGGAGTACCAGGCCAGTGACGGCAGCACCATCTACCGCAAACCCAACCAGCAGCAGGCCGCAAGCGCGCCCGCCCCTGAACCCGTTCAGCAGGCCACTGCCACAGACGATATCGACCAACAGCGAGAGATGCTACGCCAAGCCCTGGCCGACAGGGGCTGGCTCGCCAGCTGGGAGGAAGATGGCAGCATGATCCTCCGCAGGGCCGCGACACAAACTGAAGAGCCGGCACCGGCGGTCCAGGCCACGCCACCGGCGGCGACGGCGACGCAAGAGGCGGCCGTCGCTGAACCGCCCCCCGCCCCGGCCGCGCAGCAGACACCGGTAATTCCGAACATGCCGGGATTCGAATACTGGGATATCAAACGCGACACCGACGGCTCTCTCCTTTTCTTTCCTGTGAAGCAGGGCGAGGAAGAGCCGCTCCCGGCGGAGAGCGCACCCGCCGCCACCGAAGCGCCCGAAGAGGCCCGGCCCGTCCCGGCGGAGGAGCCCGCCCCCGAGGCCGCCCCCGCCCCCGAGTCAGCAGCCGTCGAGCCAACCACCCCCGTCCAGTGCGAAGGGTTCATGGCGGATCTCGATGACGTCACCCTTCCCGTCGATGAGTGGGAAGAGGCCAAGACGCTGTCCCAGCGCTGGATCGACGCCTCCGGCATGGGAGGTCTCCAGGTGGGTAAGATCCGCAAGATCCTGCGTGTCTACCTGGTCAGCATCGTAACCGATGCGGAGCCTTTCAATCTGGTGCACCAGATCTCGATCAACACCGTCGACGGAAACATTCTCCAGCTGAACTGACCCCCGTGCCGCGCCCCAGGGAAGGGGTGCGGCGACCAGGCCCCCTGGCATCTTTGCATAATCAATTGCCCGGGCCCCACTGGTGATGCGTCTGGCTTTTTTACCCCTCCGCCAGCCCCACTGAACCTTGTTTTATACCCCCCGAAGAGACCCCCATCCCCTATGACGTTGTGTCATATCAACACAAATTACAGTGGAAACGTAAAACCAGACATTAGAAAAAAGCAGATATCTTCTTGTAATAAATAAATAAATATATAAATCCACCCCCACCTCACCTCTGGCCAGCCCTCCGCCCCTTTGAACACCTCTCCCGCACCCATGCCAATTAGTCAGATTTACCCCCAGAACGGCTCAGCAACAAATTCTAAACAACGTGTTATTTCCCAATAAAATCAAAGTGGATCACAACCCTCACCAGAAACTGGCACACCTGTTGCTCCTATAATGGCCCAAACCCCGACCCCTGGTCGGCGGGAATAACGAGACTACAAAAGCGTAAGGAGGACGACTGATGCGGGTTTTTCTACCCATCTGCAGTGGTATGCTCATGCTGGCGGCTTCTTCGGTTTCTGCCGAGTACCCAACCGCAGGAATCAATCCTGACCAGAGACCGGCTGGTGCGCCCACGCTCTCGTGGGTCAATCACAACCAGACCTGGTACCAGAACGCCCTGACCGGCGTCTCACAACCCTACCCTCGCAGCATCTACTTTCTTGAGAACCAAGGAAATTGGTTCACCCCCTTCAACCATCCTGGTATGACAGGACCTTACGATATTCGCAACTGGCACAAAAACTAGTCTCTGTGCCTGCAAACGACTTCTGTTAACTGCTTTTCCATTATCGAATGCAAGTGACAAAAGCCCTGCCCCACTGTTAGGGGCAAACTCTCTGAAATATTTGATGGAGGAATCCACTATGATGAAATTTCGAATGTCCAGCTTGAAAGGTGCCATGAAAGCAGTGGGCCTCGCTGGCGCAATCGCTGCCGCACCCCTGGCTTCTGCCAGCATGGGCGGTATGAGCGGCATGTACGGCATGGGCGGTATGTCCGGCATGGGCGGTATGTCCGGCATGGGCGGTATGTCCGGCATGGGCGGCATGGGCGGTATGTCCGGCATGGGCGGTATGTACGGCATGGGCGGTATGTCCGGCATGGGCGGTATGTCCGGCATGGGCGGTATGTCCGGCATGGGCGGTATGTCCGGCATGGGCGGTATGTCCGGCATGGGCGGTATGTCCGGCATGGGCGGAATGTCCGGCATGGGCGGTATGTCCGGCATGGGCGGTATGTCCGGCATGGGCGGAATGTCCGGTATGAGCGGCATGGCTGGCTACTTCCGCATCACCCCGCAGGGCTCCAT
>PQCP01000112.1 GCA_003062205.1 Candidatus Sedimenticola endophacoides | reverse complement strand
GGTTCTTGGGTAGACTTGGACATGGGGCGACCTCGTTTAGCTTCACCGAAGCGTTTTTGGCGAAATACCAATTATATCAATTGGTTGAACGAGGTGCGCCCTTTTTTATGAATAATTCGGGCTAAATGGCGGGGCTATCCCCAGTGACGGCCTGTGGCATGGCGGTGCGGGGCGGAGATGGCCCGGGTCGCGGGGCATCCGGGCGTAGGCCTGGTTGAAAACCAGAGGGGCGGGTTGCCGCCCGGAACGCAACAGGGGTTGGACCGATGATCAGTAGCATGACTGCGTATTCAAGGCGCGAGCTGAAAGAGGGGTACGGAGAGCTGAGCTGGGAGCTGCGCTCGGTCAACCACCGTTACCTGGAGATCTCGGTGCGTATGCCGGAGGAGTTCCGCATGCTGGAGCCGTTGGTGCGTGAGCGTATCGGCAAACGGCTGGGACGCGGAAAGTTGGACTGTGGCCTGCGGTTCACCCCGGCGGCGGAGGCCGCGGCCGGGGTGGTGGTGAACGAGCGCAAGAGTGTCGCTACCTCGTGAAAGATTTTGGGACATCCCAGTCCCCAAAATCGACTCGCCAACGCGACAGCCGTTACTGCCCCGACCGTCCTGCGCTCATCACGACTCCGTCCCGCACATTGCAGCAAAGCTGCTCGTGCGCAACTCCGTCATGATGACCACAATGACTCTACGGCGTGTCGGATGCGCTATTTGTATGCCCTACGTCACTCCCTATCGGTCGTAACTGCGGCCATACAACCGCGCCTACGCCTATCGGGGACTAACCGCCTTCGCTTCGCTCTCCATGGCGGTTAGCGATGGACGCTACAACCCCGAAAAAATGATCGTCGCCCCGCTAACAGTTACCGGCCTGCCTAGTTCTCGGCTAATACCCTAGTCTGGTTGTACGGTATTTGTGGTCACCTAATGGTTTATGAAACATTCGGGCTAAGACAGGTCATCGGCCGTTGTGTTTACTGCCATCAAATAATCAGATGATCACCACATCAGATTACGTGGGCACTCTCATCAACGGGGAGAAATCTCAGCGGTTCTTGGGTAGACTTGGACATGGGGCGACCTCGTTTAGCTTCACCGAAGCGTTTTTGGCGAAATACCAATTATATCAATTGGTTGAACGAGGTGCGCCCTTTTTTATGAATAATTCGGGCTAAATGGCGGGGCTATCCCCAGTGACGGCCTGTGGCATGGCGGTGCGGGGCGGAGATGGCCCGGGTCGCGGGGCATCCGGGCGTAGGCCTGGTTGAAAACCAGAGGGGCGGGTTGCCGCCCGGAACGCAACAGGGGTTGGACCGATGATCAGTAGCATGACTGCGTATTCAAGGCGCGAGCTGAAAGAGGGGTACGGAGAGCTGAGCTGGGAGCTGCGCTCGGTCAACCACCGTTACCTGGAGATCTCGGTGCGTATGCCGGAGGAGTTCCGCATGCTGGAGCCGTTGGTGCGTGAGCGTATCGGCAAACGGCTGGGACGCGGAAAGTTGGACTGTGGCCTGCGGTTCACCCCGGCGGCGGAGGCCGCGGCCGGGGTGGTGGTGAACGAGCGCAAGAGTGTCGCTACCTCGTGAAAGATTTTGGGACATCCCAGTCCCCAAAATCGACTCGCCAACGCGACAGCCGTTACTGCCCCGACCGTCCTGCGCTCATCACGACTCCGTCCCGCACATTGCAGCAAAGCTGCTCGTGCGCAACTCCGTCATGATGACCACAATGACTCTACGGCGTGTCGGATGCGCTATTTGTATGCCCTACGTCACTCCCTATCGGTCGTAACTGCGGCCATACAACCGCGCCTACGCCTATCGGGGACTAACCGCCTTCGCTTCGCTCTCCATGGCGGTTAGCGCCTGGCGCGACAGATCATCGAGGCGGCCGCCCAGGTAGGGGCGCTGATGCATGAATCGGTGCCGCCGAGGACCATGGATGTGATGCGTTGGCCGGGGGTTCTGGAGGCGCGGGAGCAGGATTTCTCACCGCTGCAGAAGCGCGCCGGGGAGCTGCTGGAGGAGGCGATTGACGGCCTGGTAGATTCTCGTCGGCGTGAGGGGGAGCGGTTGGGAATCCTGATCCGCCAGCGTTGCGAGGCCATGCGCGGGGAGGTGGCCAGGGCCCGGGCGCTCATGCCGAAGGTGATCGAAGGGATCCGGGAGCGGTTGCGTCAGCGGCTGTCAGAGATCAGCGAGGGGTTGGACGAGGGGCGCCTGGAGCAGGAGATGGCCCTGCTGGCCCAGCGCCTGGATGTGGATGAGGAGATGGACCGGCTCGGGACGCACCTCGACGAGGTGGAGGCGGTGCTCGAACGGGACGAACCGGTGGGCCGGCGTCTCGATTTTCTGATGCAGGAGCTGAACCGCGAAGCCAACACCCTGGGGTCCAAGTCCAGCGATGTGGATACCACGCGGGTCGCCGTGGAGATGAAGGTGTTGATCGAGCAGATGCGCGAGCAGGTGCAGAATATCGAGTAAGGTGGGATATGTCGCGGCGTGTCGACCAGGCTGCATGGTGATCGCCTGAGTGCGTGCCGCTGGCGTGTCGCCCGCCGGAATAGAAACAGGCCCTGTCGATTCGGACCAGTCGCGGGGCGGATTGGCAGTTGAGGTGTTGTCGTTATGTCAAAAGGTACATTGTTTATTCTTTCCGCGCCCTCCGGGGCGGGCAAGACCAGCCTGTTGAAGGCATTGGTGGGGGAGCGCGGGGATCTCCGGGTATCCATCTCCCACACCACGCGCGCTATGCGCCCGGGAGAGGTGGACGGAGTCGACTACCACTTCATCGGGGCGGAGCGCTTCCGGAAGATGGTGGCGGAGGGGGCATTTCTGGAGCATGCACGGGTCTTCGACAACGAGTACGGCACCTCCGAGGAGGGGGTGCGCCGGCAGTTGGCGGGTGGAGATGACGTGGTGCTGGAGATCGATTGGCAGGGTGCGCGCCAGGTGCGTGAACGCATGCCCGAGGCGGTGTCGGTGTTTATCCTGCCCCCGGATCCCGAGGCGCTGCGCGAGCGGCTCGGCGCGCGCGCTCAGGATAGCGAGGCGGTGATCGAGCGGCGCATGCGCGATGCCCGCGCGGAGATGTCGCACTATGACGAGTATGATTATCTGATCGTCAACGATCGCTTCGATCTGGCCCTTGAGCAGCTCAATACCGTGGTGAGCGCACAGTCCTTTCTGCTGCGGGTGCAGCGGTCGCGACTGGGCGGGCGTCTGGATGCCCTCCTGGGCGTAGCCTGAACCGGCGGTTTATGTTAAGATTCCCTGTTCCCAAACGATAATGTTAAACCCACCCGCACCCGCGGGGCTGTGCATCCGGAGAAAATATGGCACGTATCACCGTTCAGGACTGTCTCGATCATGTGGACAATCGTTTCGATCTGGTGCTGCTGGCGACCAAGCGCGCCCGTCAGCTGGTCAATGGTGTCGATCCACTGCTGCCCTGGGAGAACGACAAGCCTACCGTGATGGCGCTGCGCGAGATCGCCGAGGGGCTGGTCGATGACCAGACCGTGGCCCCCAGGCGCGAGGAGATCGAGATGATCGTCGAAGAGGGCGCGGAGGATATGGTGGTCGAAGAGCCCACCTTTGGCTGACCGCCCGGGATGATGTTCGGCGGGCCGGTATTTTCTGACATGCAGCGGGCGGCATCCTTCGGGGATTCCGACCAGCCTTTCTGACGCCCGATATGGCACTACGAGCCGATCAGGGTGAGACGGGAGGCAAGCACAGGCCGCGTCTGCTGATCAGCGATTTCTGCACCTACCTGGAGTCCTATCTCCCCCACGAGCAGATCCAGGAGGTCTACCGGGCCTACCTCTTCAGCGCCGAGGCCCATGAGGGCCAGCAGCGCATGACCGGTGAGCCCTACGTCTACCATCCTCTGGAGGTCGCTTATACCCTCGCCACCATGCGCATGGATCATCGCTGCCTGATGGCGGCCATCCTGCACGATGTGATCGAGGACACTCCGTTCAGCAAGGAGCAGCTGGAGGAGCGGTTCGGGCAGGAGATCGCCGACCTGGTGGACGGCGTCAGCAAGCTTACCCAGATCGACTTCCGTACCAAGGCGGAGGCCCAGGCGGCCAATTTCCGCAAGATGCTGCTGGCGATGACCGAGGATATCCGCATCATCCTCATCAAGCTCGCCGATCGCCTGCACAACATGCGGACCCTGGGGGTGATGAGCCCGAAGAAGTCGCGCCGCATCGCCAAGGAGACACTCGATATCTACGCCCCGATCGCCAACCGGTTGGGTATCCACAGCATCAAGAGCGAACTGGAGGAGTTGGGTTTTGCCGCCCACTGGCCGATGCGCTGCCGGGTGTTGATGGGTGCGGTGAAAAGGGCCCGGGGCAACCGCAAAGAGGTGCTGAACAACATCGAGGCGGCCATCCTGCAGCGGCTGGAGCAGGAGGAACTGGGTGGCCGGGTCGCCGGGCGCGAGAAGCACATCTACAGCATCTACAAGAAGATGCGCGACAAGCACCTCTCGTTTGCCGAGGTGGTGGATGTCTACGCATTTCGCATCATCGTAGACCGTCTGGATACCTGCTATCGGGTACTTGGGGCGGTTCACAATCTCTACAAGCCGGTGCCGGGGCGCTTCAAGGATTACATCGCCATCCCCAAGGCCAATGGGTATCAATCCCTGCACACCGTTCTGTTCGGTCCCCACGGGATCCCCATTGAGGTGCAGATCCGCACCGAGGAGATGGACCGTATGGCCGAGTCGGGCATCGCAGCCCACTGGCAGTACAAGAGCGGCAGCGACCAGAATACCCTGGCCCAGTCCAGGGCGTCGGACTGGCTCAAGAACCTGATCGAGCTGCAGAAGGGGGCGGGCGACTCGATGGAGTTTCTGGAACACGTCAAGGTGGACCTGTTCCCTGACGAGGTGTACGTGTTCACCCCGCGTGGTCAGATCATGGTGCTGCCCAAGGGGGCCACGGTGGTTGATTTCGCCTATGCCGTGCATACCGATGTCGGCAATCAATGCGTGGCCGCCCGGGTGGAGCGGCGCCTGGTGCCGCTACGCTCCAAGCTGCTCAACGGGCAGACGGTGGAGGTGATCACCGCCCCGGGGGGCACCCCAAACGCCGCCTGGCTCAATTTCGTGGTGACCAGCAAGGCGCGGGCCAATATCCGTGGGTATCTGAAGAATCTCAAGCGTCAGGAGGCGATCGATCTCGGCGGGCGCCTGCTGGACAAGGAGCTGGCCGACTACTCCAAATGTGTTGATACCCTGAGCGAGGAGGAGCTTCAGTGCGTGCTTGCCCAATTCCGCATCGGGGATATCGACAGCCTGCTCGAAGAGATCGGACTGGGCAACCGGATGCCGAGGCTGGTCGCCCGGCGCATGCTGGAGAGCTTCAGTGATCAGACCCCGGGTGGCGTCGAGCATGAGCAGGGCAAGGGCGTCGCACCCCTCGCCATCAGGGGGACGGAGGGGATGGTGGTCAACTTCGCCAAGTGCTGCCGCCCGATCCCCGGTGATGATATCCTCGCCACCTTCAATCCCGGCAAGGGGATCGTGGTCCACCACCAGAACTGCCGCAACATCGGTGAGTTCCGGCGCAGCGGCGACAGCTGGCTGGAGGTGCAGTGGGGGGGCGATCTGGAGGGTGATTTCACCACCGCGATCAAGGTCGAGGTGGGCAACAAGCGCGGGGTGCTGGCCACCGTCGCCGCCGCCATCTCGGAGATGGGATCGAATATCGAAAACGTCAATATGGAGGAGCGCGACGGCCTCACCTCCACCCTGCATTTCGCGATGACCGTGAAAGACCGCAAACACCTGGCAAACATCATGCGCCGCTTGCGCGCGCTGCCCCAGGTGTTGAAGATATCCCGGCAGACGGGCTGATAAGGAGCGAACCACAACATGGCACGAGAGATCATAAGCACCGATAAGGCGCCTCAGGCGATCGGTACCTATTCCCAGGCGGTCAAGGTCGGCCGCAGTGTCTATCTGTCGGGGCAGATTCCACTGGTCCCCGAGAGCATGGAGATGGTCGGCGGAGACATGGAACAGCAGATCCGCCGGGTCTTCGATAACCTCAAGGCCGTGGCCCAGGCCGCTGGCGGTGACCTCGGGGACGTGGTCAAGCTCAATGTGTTTCTGACCGACCTCGGCAACTTTCCATTGGTCAATCAGGTGATGGCCGACTACTTCCGCGAGCCCTATCCGGCGCGCGCGGCCATTGGCGTGGCGGCCCTCCCGAGGGGGGCCGGGGTAGAGATGGATGCCGTGATGGAGCTGGAATAGGGGGCTCCTGGCTGCCGTCTCCGGGCATGCCCGTATTCACTCCCCCTGCACCGTGACCACCACCCGGCGGTGATGTGCGTGGGTGCGGTGTTCCCACAGATAGACTCCCTGCCAGGTACCGAGGGCGGCACGCCCGCCATGCACCGGCACCGTCAGATCCATGTTCGAGAGGATGGAGCGGATGTGCGCCGGCATGTCGTCGGGTCCCTCCATGCTGTGCCGGTAGACGGGGTCGCCGTCCGGCGCCAGCCGGGCCATGAAGGTCTCCAGGTCATGGCGCACCGAAGGGTCGGCATTCTCGCACAGCACCAGCGAGGCGCTGGTGTGCTGGATGAAGATGTGGCACAGGCCGTCGCGGATACCCGAACCGGCTATCGCCTCCTGCACCTCGCGGGTGATCTCGCGGGTGCCGCGGCCCCGGGTGTCGAAACCCAGATTCACCTGCCGACTGCGCATCTCAGCACTCCACCTCGCCGATCTTCTCGCGCACCGAATCCAGCTTGCCACGCAGGCGCCCGTCCCGGCCCTTGCGGATATCCAGCTTGAGCGATGAGTAGACCCGGTTGCAGCCCGCGGCGTCGAGCACCGCGTAGGCCCGCTGAACCAGGTCGGTCGCCTCTGCCAGGGTGTCGGTTTCGATGATGGTGCCCATCGGGGTGAGCCGGTAATCGACACCGCTGTCACGAATCATGGCGATGACCTGACTGACGTAGTGGCTGACACTCTCCCCCTGGTCGGTGGGGAACATGGAGAATTCGAGTAATACGGACATGGATAGACCTGCGGCCGACGGAATGGAAGTGGTGGGTGAGGGGAGATGGTAACCCGCCGGGCGGCGGCTGAACATGCCTCCGTGCGAGGGGGTGGGCTACCCCTGGAACAGGATCGCGAGTGCATGCCGGGTGTAATCGTAGGCACGCGGCTCACCGCTGGCGCGCGGACCGGCCACGTTCAGCACCCGGATGCCCCGTTGGCGTATGAAACGACCGATCTTTTGGGCCGCCCGCTCCTCGCTCAGCTCGTCGCCGTCGATCAGAACATAGGGGCGCTTGCGCTGCACGCAGAAAGAGAGGGCCAACTCGGTGCCGCCGGAGAGGTAGCCGAAATAGACGATCAGCGTGCCATCGCTGTCGATGACGTTGCGTAGGGTGCGCTGGCGATAGCCGGGTCCCGGCATCTCCCTGAGAGGATAGTGGTCGGGGATTGGTCCATCCTCGGCCAGGCGGCCCCTGGGGCACCAGCCGCCGGCCTCCAGCCCCAGGGTCAGTGCCGCGTCAAGTGCCGCCCGGTCCACCCCGCTCTGCCCGCCGGAGACGATGCGCACGCCGTCCACCGCTCAATCCTCCCGGAGGGCGATACACGCATCGCCGCTGTCCAGGTCCAGTTCCATTTGCATCTCGCAGTACTCGGTGATCTCGTCCGGCGGCGAGGGGTCGTCGGCGCAGTTGCAGCCGGCGATGATGCCGCTGTAGAAGGCGCCGAGCCTCAGTCGCACCGTGCGTCCCCGCTGGCTGCGGTCCAGAAGTACGATCCTGAGGTTGTCATCCAGGGCGTAGCTGCTGTGGGCGAGTCCCTGCTGCAGGGGCAGCCGGGCCTTGCCCAGCGCCGCCACCTCGCGCTTTAGGACGGACTCGAACGCCTCGCTGTTCCAGGCCTTTGCCGATTCGATGAGCTGCATTGCGTTGCCGGTCATTGGTTGGTGTTGATGGCGCTTCAGCGCGGGCGGTTCGCCCGGCGGCGCCGGTGGTGACCCGTTTCAGGCCGACAGGTTGCAATATATCACAAACTGTTCTATTAATGTTCTACTGAATGGGGTGGTTGTGGCGTGCAGCCATATGCAGAACCGGGGGAGGGGGGAGGATCGACAGCAGAGATGTCAAGCCGGTGCCCGGGGCGGCGCCGCGGGAATCGGAGGTGGTTCCCTTCGATCGGAGGCCGGTGACCGCCCTCAAGGGCGTTGGGCCGCGCAATGCGGAACGATTGCGCCGCATCGGTGTGGAGACGGTGCAGGATGTGCTGTTTCACCTTCCCCTGCGCTACCAGGACCGCACCCGTGTCACGCCCATCGGCAGCCTCCGCCAGGGCGATCAGGTGGTGGTCGAGGGCGATATCGAGCTGGCCGATGTCCACTTCGGCAGACGCCGCTCGCTGCTGGTGCGTCTGGCCGACGGTAGCGGTTCGCTGACCCTGCGCTTCTTTCACTTCAGCACGGCGCAGCGCGCCGCCCTGGCGCGCGGAAGCCGTTTGCGCTGTTTTGGCGAGGCGCGGCGCGGGCCTACCGGATGGGAGATGGTCCACCCCGAGTACAAGCAGCTCGGTGAACCCGGAGGGGGGGAGATGGAGGAGAGCCTCACGCCGGTCTACCCCACCACCGAGGGGATGCACCAGCTCAGCTGGCGGGGGATCAGCGACAAGGCGCTGGCCCTGCTGGAGGAGTGCCCCGGTGCTCTGCCGGAGTGGCTGCCCGGCCCCCTCCTGGCGCAGTTTCGCCTGCCCGACCTGGGGCGGGCGATCCGCTACCTGCACCGCCCGCCGCCGGATGCCAGCCAGCGGGTGCTGAGCGATGGCGCCCACCCGGCCCAGCAGCGGCTGGCGTTCGAGGAGCTGCTGGCCCACCAGTTGAGTCTGCGCCTGCTGCGCCAGCGCCATAATCGCGAGGCCGCCCCGCCGCTGGCCTCGGCTGGGACCTATGCGGGGGCGCTGCTGGAGCGGCTCCCCTTCTCACTGACCGGCGCCCAGCGGCGGGTGGCGGAGGAGATCGGGCACGACCTGGGGCGCTCCCACCCCATGATGCGGCTGGTGCAGGGCGATGTCGGATCGGGTAAGACGGTGGTGGCCGCCCTGGCGGCACTTCAGGCCCTGGAGGCGCGCCACCAGGTCGCCCTGATGGCCCCCACCGAACTGCTCGCCGAGCAGCACCGTGACAGCTTTCGGCGCTGGCTGGAGCCGCTCGGGATCGAGGTCGCCTGGCTCTCGGGGCGGCACAAGGGGCGTGCCCGCGAGGCGCTTCTGCAACGGATCGCCAGCGGTGAGATCCGCCTGCTGGTCGGGACCCATGCCCTGTTTCAGGAAGATGTGGCCTTCGATGCCCTGGGCCTGGTGATCATCGACGAGCAGCACCGCTTCGGCGTTCACCAACGCATGGCCCTGCGTGAAAAGGGGCGTGACCGGGGCGCGGTCCCCCACCAGTTGATCATGACCGCCACCCCGATCCCGCGCACGCTGGCGATGACCGCCTATGCCGATCTCGACGTCTCGGTGATCGACGAGCTGCCACCGGGGCGCACCCCGGTGGCCACCGTGGTGATCCCCGACAGCCGCCGCCAGGAGGTGGTGGAGCGGGTGCGCGGAGCCTGCGGCGCCGGGCGCCAGGCCTATTGGGTCTGCACCCTGATCGAGGAGTCGGAGGCGTTGCAGTGCCAGGCCGCCGAGGAGAGCGCCGCGGTGCTGGCCGAGGCGTTGCCGCAGCTGCGCGTGGGATTGGTACACGGGCGGCTGCGGCCACGGGAGAAGGAGGCGGTGATGGCCCGCTTCAAGGCGGGCGAGCTGGATCTGCTGGTGGCCACCACGGTCATCGAGGTCGGAGTGGATGTGCCCAACGCCAGTCTGATGATTATCGAAAATCCGGAGCGTCTGGGGCTGGCGCAGCTGCATCAGTTGCGGGGGCGGGTGGGGCGCGGCGCGGCCGAGAGCCACTGTGTGCTGATGTACCATGCTCCCCTCTCGGGCAATGCACGCCAACGCCTGGCGGTGCTGCGCGAGAGCGGCGACGGGTTCCTGATCGCGCAAAAGGATCTGGAGTTGCGTGGTCCCGGCGAGGTGCTCGGCACCCGGCAGACCGGCGAGATGCAGTTTCGCATTGCCGATGTGATGCGTGATCAGCCGATCCTCCCCAAGGTGCAGCAGGCGGCCCAACGGCTGCTCGACGAGTATCCCGAGCGGGTGGCGCCCCTGGTGCGACGCTGGGTCGGTGAGCGTGAACGCTACCTGAGCGCATAGCCCGGACATCGCGCATCCGCGGCGGATCGTATCCGAGGCTCAACTTTACTCTCCTCCTCTGCGATAATGGGCCTTTTTTCAGGATCGACAGCCCGTGAAGCGTTCCCGCACCATCCATGCCACCCTGGAGCCCGCCTGGGCCGATTGGCGGCGTCTGCGGCATGCCCAGGTACCGGCCCCGGTCTACCATTGGCTGCGAGACACCGGCTCCCTGACGGCGCGTATCAAGGGCTGCTGCGACGGCCCGTTCCGGGTGCGGGTCATCTCACAGGGCTGGGGGCGCGCCCTCAATAGCGAAAACGAACTGCTGCGGATGCGCCGTGGCGAGTGGGCCATTGTGCGCGAGGTGCAACTGCTGTGCGCCGCAACCCCATGGGTCTTCGCCCGTACCCTGATTCCGGCGAGCAGTCTCAAGGGGGCGGCCCGGAGGCTCACCCTGCTGGGTGACCGGCCCCTTGGGCAGGTGCTGTTTTCGGACAGCCAGGTCCGCCGGGGGCGTACCGAGGTGGCCCGGCTGCTGCCCCGCCATCCGCTGTTCGCGGCCGCCACCTCCGGCCTGGAGCCGGGAGCGTCCGAGATCTGGGGGCGGCGCACCCTGTTCCATCTGACGGGGCACCCCCTGCTGGTGAATGAAATTTTCCTGCCGGAAGCGATCGGGAGATACCGATGAGCGATAGCGAAACGAGCTTGGCCGCAATCACCCTGGGGGAGCGTCTGCGCCGTTACGCCCTGTTGATTCGCTTTGACCGGCCCATCGGCACGCTGCTGCTGATGTGGCCCGCGTTGTGGGCGTTGTGGATCGCCAGCGGGGGGGTGCCCGACTGGGGGCTGCTGCTGATCTTCATGCTTGGCGTGTTTCTCATGCGCTCCGCCGGCTGTGCCATCAACGATTATGCCGACCGGCACATCGACGGCCGGGTCGCGCGCACCAGCGGGCGCCCGCTCGCCACCGGATTGATCACGCCGGGCGAGGCGCTGGGGGTGTTCGCCGTGCTGGTCGCGCTGGCCTTCGCGCTGGTGCTGCTGCTCAACTGGGAGACGGTGGCCCTGTCGGGCGTGGCGTTGCTGCTCGCCTCCGCCTACCCCTTCATGAAGCGCTACACCCATCTTCCGCAACTGGTGTTGGGCATGGCCTTCGGCTGGGCGGTGCCGATGGTCTTCATGGCCACCAACGGCGAGGTGCCGCCCGACGCCTGGCTGTTGTATATCGCGACGGTGGTCTGGGCCCTGATCTATGATACCCAGTACGCCATGGTCGATCGCAGCGATGACCTGAAGATCGGCGTGAAATCGACCGCCATTCTGTTCGGCCGCTATGACCGGATCATGATCGCCGCCCTTCAGCTTGGCATGCTGGCCATCCTGCTGCTGGTGGGGGTGAAGCAGGAACTGGGGCCTTTCTTCTATATCGGTCTCGGCTTTGCCACCCTGCTGGCCGGTTACCAGCAGTGGTTGATCCGCGAGCGCCAGCCTGCGGGGTGCTTCAAGGCATTTCTCAACAACAACTATTTCGGAATGAGTATATTCCTCGGCCTGGTGCTGCATTACCGGATCTAGCCGCAGGGGCCGTGCCGGAGCAAACCGGTCCCAGGGATAAAAAAATCCCCGGCCAGGGGATGGCCGGGGTAATTGTGCCGATCATTTGCAGTGGGCGCGCTCAGCTCGCGGCCGGGCGCCTCTCCTTCCATTTGGCCACCTCTTCGTCCCAGTCGTCCATGCGGACATAAGGGTTGGTGCGGGGGTTGTTGATCATGTTGGGATCGACCTCCAGACCCACCCCTTCGAGGAAGTTGACCAGGCCGATGCGCTCGATCATCTCGCCGGTGCGTTCGTGTTCGAGGGCGTTTTCGGCAAAGAAGTCGAGGATCTCGGTGGCCAGCTCCTCCAGCCGTTCATGATCCTCCGCGCTGTCCATCTTCATGAAGGGCACGATCACGGTGCCCATGAGATCGCCGATCTTGAGGGTGCGTTTGCCGCCGCAGAGGAGGGTCACCCCCTTGTCGTCTCCCGGAGAGAGGGCCTTGGTGAGTACGTTGATGCAGTGCATGCAGCGGCTGCATGTCTTGTTGTCCACGCTCAGGGTATCGTCGTCGTTGAGCGACAGGGACTGGGTCGGACAGCGGGTGATGACGTTGTCGATGATCTTTTTACGCCCCATGCGGCGGACGTAGTTGCCAATCTCCTCCTGGTCGACCTTCATCTCATCGCGCCAGGTGCCGATGATTGCCAGGTCGGCGCGCTGTATCGAGTTCATGCAGTCGTTGGGGCAGCCCGAGACCTTGTATTTGAACTTATAAGGCAGGGCGGGGCGGTGCATGTCGTCGAGGGCGTTGTTGACCAGTGAGCGCATGATCTTCGCCTCGTCTACGCACGACTGCTCGCAGCGGGCGGCGCCGATGCAGGACATGCCGGTGCGCACCGCCGGTCCCGCGCCGCCCATATCGAAGCCCAGTTCGTTTATGGCATCGAAGGCCGGTTGTACGTTGTCGGTGGTGCATCCCTGGAACATGATGTCGCCGGACTGGCCGTGCAGGGCAATCAGTCCCGAGCCGTACTCCTCCCAGATGTCGCAGAATTTTCGCAGGGTGGCGGTGTCGTAGTGCATGCCGGGCGGCGGCATGATGCGCAGGGTATGGAACTCCGCGGCCGCCGGAAAGAGCGGCTTGTCGTTTTCATCCTTAAGCTCGGTGAAACGGGGAATCACCCCGCCTCCGTAGCCGATGACGCCCACGGTGCCACCCTTCCAGTAGCCCTTGCGGGTTTCGTAGGAGGTCTCCAGTTGCCCCAGCAGGTCGACCATCATCTCTTTTTCTGCGGCCAGGCGTTTAAGGCCGGTGACGAAGCTGGGCCAGGGGCCGCTTTCGAGTTGGTCCAGCATCGGTGTTTCGTGCATCGCTTTTGCCATGGTTGCTTACCTCCCGGTTATTCCGAATCCGGTCGCGGTTGATCGGTTCAGTGGCGCGTTCGCTTGCCCGTTGTGATTTCCTTCCAAACGAATTTAGAATTAATCCAGAGTCATCGTAGACCGGATTTAATCCCAGTAAAACACTTGGTTAATGGGGGATATCGGAGCGCTGCCCGGTGTGTCCGCGTGAGAGGAGGGCCGGCTGGGAATAAATCTTATTTATTAGTTGGTTATGATTCTATAAATCCATGAAAAGTGGAGGGTGACAGGCAAAAAAATGCCCGGCGGGGAGCCGGGCAGAAAACTCTCTATGCACTGTTCAGAGAGAGGAGGATTAGTGGATAAACAATCCACCGTTGACCGGGAGGTTGGCCCCGGTCAGATAGGCTTGTTCGTCGGCTGCCAGGAAGGCCACGGCGGCGGCGATCTCTTCCGGCAGGCCCATGCGGCGCATCGGGATGCCGGCGATGATGGACTCGCGGATGTCATCGCGGATGGCGTCGGTCATCGCGGTCTTCACGTAGCCGGGTGAGACGGTGTTGACGGTGACGCCCTTGCTGGCGCCCTCCTGGGCCAGGGTCATGGTCACGCCGTGCATCCCGGCCTTGGCGGCCGCGTAATTGACCTGTCCGAACTGGCCGCGCTGGCCGTTGACGGAAGAGATGTTGATGACGCGGCCGAACCCGCGCTCCAGCATCCCCTCCCATATCGGTTGGGTGACGTAGAAGACGCTGCTGAGGTTGGTGGCGATGACTTCATCCCACTGCCCGGCCTGCATGCGTTTCATGGTGGTGTCCCGGGTGATGCCCGCGCAGTTGACCAGGATGTCGACCGCGCCGAAACGTTCGATCACCTCGCCCATCATGCGTGCGCTGTCGCTGGCGCTGGATACATCGCCCGCCACCACGCTGATGTCACCTCCCTCGGTTTCGCGCTCGGCCAGCCACTTCGTGGACTGCTCCTGCTCCGAGGGGTGGACGGTGGCGATGACGGTGCAGCCCTGACTGGCCAGGCGCTGGCAGATGGCGGTTCCGATACCGCCCATTCCCCCGGTGACTACCGCAATACGTTTTCCGCTTGCCATCTCTACTACGCCCTTTGTCTTCGTTGTCTGTTGTCCATAAGGCCCGCCTCCTGGCGTGGGCCGCCAGGGGGGGCGGGAGGTGGGGAGGGTTCAGGAGGCCTTGGTGGCGCTCCCGGCCAGCTTGGTGAAGATCCCCATGCCCTCTTCCATCCAGGCCTTGTATTCGTTGCGGGAGGTGTTGGCCAGCTCCAGGGTCTCGCGTCCCTTGCTGGTCAGCGCCTCGGCCAGCTTGCGGTTCAGTTCACCCTGACCCTCGACCATGGCTTTCATGTCGCTGACCTCGCGGGCCTCGCTGGCCAGTTCGATCTGGGCGTTGGCGTTGTCGATCAGCAGTCCAAAGGTCTCCATCTGCTTCTCGAACAGCCTCTCCCAGGTGCGCAGGTTCAGCTCGCCCAGGGCGCGGGCCTGTGCATAGCCACCGTTGCCGAACTCCTTGAGCATATCCAGATTCATCGTGTTCATCATTGCATTCTCCATCGTGGAATTGTGCATTGCACCAATATTGCAATGCAGCATATAGCCGGCGGTTCGGGTTGTCAAGGGAATTTTGTGCGACGCACAATCAAAGGGGGGTGAGGCATCCTGGCGGGTGACCGCCGGCGGTGGGGCGGGGTTACTTTTTGTTGTTGTCCTGGGTGCCGCCCAGTCCGGCGGCCTTCAGAAAACTCTGCTGCATGTCGCCCCACATCCGCATGTTGCGTTGGGCCAGATCGGTCATGGCCTTGAGGGGGTCATTGCTGGTGTTGCGGAAGGCGTCCTGCTGCTGGGTGAACATGGTCAGGCTCTCCTCCAGGTAACGGGCGAAAAGCCCCTGGATGGTGCCGCCGTAGAAGCGGATGACCTGGGAGAGCATGTTGGCACTGAACAGGGGGTGTCCGCCCGACTCCTCTTCCAGCATGATCTGGAGCAGTATGGAGCGGGTGAGATCCTCCTTGCTGTTGGTGTCGACGACCGTGAAATCGATCCCCTTCATGACCAGGTCGCGGATGTCGCTCAAGGTGATGTAGCGGCTCAACTCGGTGTCGTAGAGTCGGCGGTTGGGATACTTCTTGATGATCCTGGGCTGGGTCATGACGGCCTGCTTCCTGAACTGGGGTGTACCACGGGTGGGTCCAGTGTAGCCGGGGTGGTGGGTAAAAGTGAAATATGATTCAACGGTTGGTTGGATAAGTAAATACTTATGCAACAAGCCCCCTCCGCCGGGGCATGTGGGCACAAGGCGGTCCTGATCCCGGTGGGGGCGGCGGGGTGTCGGCGGACGCGCAGGCCCGCGAACCCGCCGACCCCGCCGGGTTCAGTCGCGCTCGACCGCCAGTGCCACCCCCATGCCGCCGCCGATGCACAGGGTGGCCAGTCCCTTTTTGGCATCCCGGCGCTGCATTTCGTGCAGCAGGGTGACCAGCACCCGGCAGCCGGAGGCGCCGATGGGGTGGCCCAGGGCGATGGCGCCGCCGTTGACGTTGACCTTGCCGACATCCCAGCCCATCTCCTGGTTGACCGACATCGCCTGGGCGGCGAACGCCTCGTTGGCTTCGATCAGGTCGAGATCGGCCGCGCTCCAGCCCGCCTTGGTCAGGCATTTGGTGGAGGCGCTGATGGGGCCGGTGCCCATGATCGAGGGGTCCACGCCGGTGGCGGCGAAGGCCTTGAGCCTGGCCAGCGGCTGGAGTCCCAGTTCAGCGGCCTTGCGTTCGGACATTACGAGTACCGCCGCCGCGCCGTCGTTGATGCCGGAGGCGTTGCCCGCGGTGACGCTGCCCTCGCGGTCGAAGGCCGGGCGCAGTTTGGCAAGGCCCTCGGCGGTGGTTCCGTGGCGCGGAAACTCGTCCTCGTCGAAGCGTACCGGCTCCCCCCTGCGCTGGGGGATCTCCACCGGGATAATCTCGTCCCGGAACCGCCCCGCCTTCTGGGCCGCCTCGGCCTTCTGCTGGGATTCGGCGGCGAAGCGGTCCTGCGCATCGCGTTCGAAGGCGAACTGGCGGGCGACGTTCTCGGCGGTCACCCCCATGTGGTAGTGGTTAAAGGCGTCCCACAGGCCGTCGATGATCATGGTGTCGGTCAGCTTCCAGTCGCCCATCTTGGTGCCGTTGCGCGAACCCGGCAGCACATGGGCGGATTGACTCATGTTCTCCTGGCCGCCGGCGATGACCACGTCGGCGTCACCACAGAGGATCGCCTGCATGGCCAGATGTACCGCCTTCAGGCCGCTGCCGCACACCTTGTTGATGGTCATCGCCGGGACTCCGGTGGGGAGTCCGGCGCCGAGGCTGGCCTGGCGCGCAGGATTCTGACCACAGCCTGCGGTCAGCACCTGACCCAGGATCACCTCGTCCACCTGGTCCGGGGCGACACCGCAGCGCTCCAGCAGGCCGGAGATCACCCTGGCGCCCAGATCGCTGGCCTTGATACCGGCGAGACTGCCGGAGAAGTTGCCGATGGCGGTGCGGCCGGCGGCCACGATTACAACGCTTTCACTCATGATCTGATCCCTCTTTTACGTGTCGTTGTGCGCCTGGCGGGTGAGGCGTCCGGCGGTCGGCTGCCGGGAGCCGACCCCACCGGTCCCGGGTCTGGCCATGCTCGGCAACCCGCGCTGCGTACGGTGTATCCGGCCGGGCCGGTGCTGGTTCATTGAATCATACTGCGTGGGCCGAGTGTAAACCGAAATGTTGCGTCGCACAAATAGGCGTGGTAGTGTGGGCCGCACAACCGAACCTAACGTAACGGATGAGAGACGATGAGCGAGCACGGTTTCTGGGATCAGGACTGGATGAAGGTCCAGACGGCCTATTGGGCGCAGTGGGGCGAGTGGGCCCGTAAGGCGACAGGGGGCGACACGCCCGCCGAAGCGCCCTGGGAGTCGGCGATGCGGCACTGGTGGCAGGCGCTGGCGCCGGGCGCGCCCGATGCGGGCGGTGAGTTCATGCAGAAGATGATCGACCAGGGCAAGATGATGTTCGGCTTCGCCGAGCGCTTCAACGCGGAGTTGGCCGGACAGGCGGGCGGCGCGCAGTGGGGTGAGGTCCTGAACCGGGCGTTTGCCGGCCTGCAGAAGAGCTTCAGCGGCGAGGCGGCCAAGGGCGACGATGCCCTGCACCGGATGATGGCGTTCTGGGAGATGCCCCTGGACAACTGGCAGCGCATGGTCTCCTCTCTCTCGCTGACCCCGGGTGATCTGTTGCGTAACATGCCCCATGGTGATCCCCAGGCCAATATCGAACGTTTTCTCTCCGCGCCGGGGCTCGGCTACACCCGTGAAGAGCAGGGCCAGCACCAGCAGATGCTGCTCAAGGTCGTCGCCTATCAAGGGGCTCTTCAGGACTACGCGCGCTTCTTTTCCGGCATCGGCACCCAGTCAGTGGATCGCATGCGTGCCCGGCTGGACAAGGTGGGTGAGGCTGGCGAGACCATCGAGTCGGCCCGCGCCCTCTACGACCTGTGGGTTGGCGCCTGCGAGGAGGTCTACAGCGAGCAGGTGATGACCGCGGAGTATGCCGAGTTGCACGGCCGACTGGTCAATGCCCTGATGGCTCTCAAGCAGCAGATGGCGGCGATGGTCGACGAGGGGTTGGGGGCGATGAACATGCCCACGCGCAAGGAGTTGCGCACCCTGCAGACGCGGATGCAGGAGAACCGCCGTGAGATCAAGGCGCTGAAGGCCGAACTGACGCGGATGCGGCGGGAGCTGGCCGAGCGCCCCGCCCAGCCCAAGGCCGCCGCCAAGGCGCCCCGGGCCAAGGCGGCACGCAAGAAGAGCGTCGCGCGCAACAAGACGGCGGCCGGCAAGGGCTGAACAGGCCCGGGCCCCAGGGATCAACACGGCCCCGCGCATGGGGCCGGGACAGGTTAAGGAGAAGCGTAATGTTTCCCATCAATATACGTCCGGAAAAGCTGGCCGAGGAGATGGCCGGGTTCAGTCAGAAGCTCGGCAAGGGGGCTGAGAATCTGCTCCATGCCGACAAGATCGATACCGGTGTCAGCCCCAAGGAGCTGGTCTACAGCGAGGATAAGCTGCGCCTCTACCACTACACCGCAGCGGAGGGTGCCCGGCAGAATCCAGTGCCGATGCTGATCGTCTATGCCCTGGTTAATCGGCCCTATATGACCGATATTCAGGAGGATCGCTCGACCATCAAGAACCTGATCGCGGCGGGCCAGGATGTCTATCTGATCGACTGGGGCTACCCCGACGGTGCCGATAGCAGTCTGACCCTGGACGACTACATCAACGGCTACATCGACCGCTGCGTGGATGTGGTCCGCGAGCGCCACGGGCTGGAGCGGATCAATCTGCTGGGGATCTGCCAGGGGGGCGCCTTCAGCCTCTGCTACACCGCCCTGCACCAGGAGAAGATCAAAAACCTGGTGACCATGGTCACGCCGGTGGATTTTCAGACCCCGGACAACATGCTCAGCGCCTGGGTGCGGCACATGGATGTCGACCTGCTGGTCGACACCCTGGGCAACGTGCCGGGGGAGCTGCTCAACTGGACCTTCCTCTCCCTCAAGCCGTTCAGCCTGACCGGGCAGAAGTACATCAATATGGTCGATGTCCTGGACGACGAGAAGAAGCTGAAGAATTTCCTGCGTATGGAGAAGTGGATCTTCGACAGCCCGGACCAGGCGGGCGAGGCGTTTCGTCAGTTCATCAAGGACTTCTACCAGCGCAACGGCCTGCTCAACGGAGGGGTGCGGCTCGGGGAGCGGGAGGTGGATCTCAAGGGCATCCGCTGTCCGATCCTCAATGTGTTCGGTGAGTTCGATCATCTGGTCCCGCCGGACGCCTCGCGCGCCCTCAAGGGGCGCACCGCCTCGAAGGACTACACGGAGATCGCCTTTCGCGGCGGCCACATCGGCATCTATGTCAGCGGCAAGGCCCAGGGCACCATCCCGCCCGCCATCGGCCAGTGGCTCGACGAGCGCAGTGGCTAGCCGTACCTGACGGGAGCCGGAAATCGGGGCCGTCCGAGCGCCTGGGATGCGTGCCCAGACGATCCCGAAAACAGAGCGTGTTATTTGGCCGAGGCCGGATTATCAGCCTGAAACACCCGGATAACCGCCGCTGCGCATCCGGGCGCGGTTCGCCCGACCAGCGCCGCGGGTCAGGATCCTATCGGATCCGTCCCGAGGCTGCCGCGGCGGTCGGTTACACCATCTTGCGCAGTTCGTACTCCAGAATGCCCTCGGCACCGGCCGCCTGCAGACTGGGGATCAGGTCGCGCACCTGACCGGAATCGACCACCGTCTCCACCGCCAGCCACTCCTTGTCGAACAGATGATTGACCGTCGGCGCGTGCAGGCTCGGCAGTAACGCCACCACCTGCTCCAGGTTGCCCGCCGGCACGTTCATTTTCAGGGCCACCTTTTTGCGCGCGCGCAGGGCCGACTGGAGCAGGGTTGCGATCTGCTCGATCTTGCGGCGCTTGAAGGGGTCCTGCATCGCCTGCCGGTTGGCGATCAGCCGGGTCTCGGTATGCAGGATGTCGCAGACGATCCGCAGGCCGTGGGCGCGGATGGTGCTGCCGGTCTCGGTGATCTCCACCACCGCGTCCACCAGTCCCTCGACCACCTTCGCCTCGGTCGCCCCCCAGGAAAACTCCACCTCCGCTTCAATCCCCCGTTGGGCCAGATAGCGCCGGGTGAAACTGACCAGCTCGGTGGAGATCTTCTTGCCCTGCAGATCCTCGATCGACTGAATTGGTGAATCCTTTGGAACCACCAGCACCCAGCGGCAGGGCTGGTCGGAGCTCTTCGAATAGACCAGCTCGCAGATCTCCTCGACCTCGTTCTCCACCTCCCGCTCCAGGATCCAGTCATGGCCGGTGAGCCCAAGGTCCAGGGTACCGTTGGCGACATAGGGCGCCATCTCCTGGGAGCGCACCAGGGCGCAGTTGATCTCGCGGTCATCGATGGACGGAAAGTAGTTTCTGGAGCGGGGGCTGATATTCCAGCCGGCCTGCTTGAACAGCGAGAGGGTGGAGGATTCGAGGCTCCCCTTGGGGATGCCCAGCTTCAGTTGTTGTGTCACGCGTAAAACCTTCTGATGTCGTTGGCGTTGAAAAAGTCGGTTCAGGAACACGCTCCGGGTTGCGCGGTTTCCTGGCGGTTCGGCGGGGCGGGCAGGGCGACCGCAGATGGCAACAGGGCCGTCCCGGGTTCAGGGGATTTTGCCGGGCGCCTGCCCAGTCCCCCGGAAGCGGGCCGTGGCGGAGCGGCCCGGCGGAGCGCGCACCGTTTCCCCGGTTCAGCGAATGCAGCCGACGCCGAATCGCTGCTCAGAACGGGCGCTCTTCGGCCCAAGGGGAGCGACCGGAGATCGATTCAATCCGCAACCGCCTCCCTGGTTGACCATCCGGCAGCGATCCCCGCACCCTACCTGTGCGCCGGGGCAGGGTAACGCTTCTTGCGCGAGGCCACAACCCAGCCCCCCTCCCGGAGAGGGGAGAGGGAGGGCGTACCAGCTATAGGGCGCGCAGCAGGGTGTAGACCTGATCCTTCAGATTGGCGCGCAGCTTCTTCATCTGTTCGATATCGAGATCCTCGATGGGTGCGCCGCGCTCTTCCAGGTCGCGTATCTGGGTGTCGATCTGGTCGTGCTCGTCCATCAGGCGGGCGAACTCGCCATTGGTCTCGTGGAGGGTGTGGATTTTCCCCTCAAGGTGGGGGAATTCGTGAAGGATATCGTGCATTTCACCAAGCATAGCGGCTCACCTTTTCTGATCCATTGGAATGTCCTCGTCAGCGGGGCTGGCGCCAGCCGTCCATGCACGGAGGCTGGGCGCTCAACCCTTGAGCCCATTATAGATAGCCCGGGCCGTGCGGGGCCTTGATCCACGGCAACTGGGGGGGATCTGATTGTAATCGGCCTACTGCTGGATCCCCGCTGCCGGCACGAGGTAAGACCCTTTAAAAGATTCGGCTCAGGCGCCGTGATGAGAAGGGGGCGTGGCCGGTATCCTGCTGCAGGGTTTTCTCATGGGCATGCAGCACGCGATGGAGGTCGACCACATGGCCGCCTTGCTCCCCTTGCCGCCGGGGGCGGCGATGAAGCTCCCCCTGCGCTGATCGGCGCGCAATCTCACATGGGCGCACAACGGGCTGACCTCCCTGGTGGGTCTGGTGACCATCGCCATCGGCGGGGTTCTGACCTGCCGTCTGGGCGCGGTGGAGAGAGCCCTGTTTCAGCACCCCCCCCGGGGGTGGGAGATGCGGGCTAGCGGCGCGGTGTGCGCGCCACCGCCCAGCACTCCACCCGTTCCACCCCGGCACGGCGCAACAGCCGCGTCAGCTCCCGCAGGGTGCTGCCGGTGGTGATTACGTCATCGATCAGCGCCACGTGGTTCGCCGTCAGCGCCCCGCGCATCCGGAAGGCCCCGCGCAGATTGGCGCGCCGCCTGGGGGCGTCGAGGCGCGACTGGGGTGGGGTGGGGCGCAGGCGTTCGATGCGCTGCGGGTCGAGCGGGATGGCCAGGCGCCGTGCCAGGGGACGGGCCAGCTCCAGGGCCTGGTTGAAGCCGCGTTCGCGCAGCCGTTTGGGGTGCAGGGGGACCGGAATCAACAGTTGCGGGAGGGGATCGGATCGTGCCGCGATGTGCGCTTCCAGCAGCCGTGCCAGGACCCCGCCGCAGTCAAATCCGGAGTGGAACTTGAAGCGGTTGATCAGTCGGCCCAGGGTCTGGTCGTAGAGATAGGGGGCGAACACCCGGTCCGCCCCCCCCGCGAGGCCGGCGCACTCGCCACATACCGATGCGGCCGCCGCCGGCAGCGGGGCGGCGCAGTGGGGACAGGGGTGGTGGTTGGGGTGAAGGTCGTCGCGGCAGTCGGGACAGAGGGCCATCTCCCGGGTTGCGCCGGTGCCGCACAGGACGCAACTCGGGGCAGGGAGCGCGGATAGTATACTATTTATACACTTGTTGATCATTCGGTGCCTTCCTGGTTGACAGCGGCCAGCCCATGGGTAAGATGTGCGGCTGCGCCGACGGAGTCCTTTTCCGCCGGGTGATTATCCACCATTTTTCGTTGGCCCTGAAGGGTTGCGGCGATTCGAGGACGGCATGGGCATGAGCGACGCGACGCTAAGGCACGACTGGGGGCAGGAGGAGATCGAGGACCTGCTGGCGCTTCCCTTTAATGATCTGATGTTCCGCGCCCAGACCGTGCACCGCGCGCACTTCGATCCCAACCGGATCCAGGTCAGCAGTCTGCTCAGTATCAAGACCGGTGCCTGCTCCGAGGATTGCGGCTACTGCTCCCAGAGCGCCAAGCACGGTACCGAGCTGGAGCGGGAGAAGCTGCTGCCCCTGGACGAGGTGAAGCGCGCCGCCGCCGAGGCCAAGGCCAAGGGCGCCACCCGCTTCTGCATGGGCGCGGCCTGGCGCAACCCCACCGACAAGAACCTGGAGCGGGTGATCGAGATGATCGTGGCGGTGCGCGACCTCGGTATGCAGACCTGTGTCACCCTCGGGATGCTCACTCCGTCGCAGGCCGCCCGCCTCAAGGAGGCGGGGCTCGACTACTACAATCATAACCTCGATACCTCACCCGAGTTCTACGGCAACGTGATCACCACCCGTACCTACCAGGATCGCCTCGACACCCTGGCCAGGGTGCGTGAGCAGGGGATCAGCGTCTGCAGTGGAGGCATCCTGGGCATGGGGGAGTCGCGCCGTGACCGCGCCTCGATGCTGCGGGAGCTGGCCAACCTGCCGCGCCACCCCGAGTCGGTGCCGGTCAACCTGCTGGTTCAGGTGGAGGGCACGCCGCTGTTCGGGACCGATGAGCTCGACCCCTTCGAGTTCGTGCGCACCATCGCCGTCACCCGTATCCTGATGCCCCGCTCCCATGTGCGCCTGTCGGCCGGGCGCGGCGGCATGAACGAGCAGATGCAGGCCCTCTGTTTCATGGCCGGTGCCAACTCCATATTCTATGGGGAGCGGCTGTTGACCACCGACAACCCGGAGGCCGACCGCGACCGGGAGCTGTTCCAACGCCTCGGTCTCGCCTTTGAAGAGAGCGCCGAGCTGCAGGCCACCGAGCGGGAGTGCGCGAGCAAGCGCCAGCGCCGCCTGGCCGAGGAGTTCGGCGCCGGCGGCGGCGCCTGAGGCGGGTCGGCCGATGCAGCCACTGGCCCCAGAGCTGGAGCGCCGCCGGCGCGAGCACCTCTACCGTCGGCGTCGGGTCAGCGACGGCCCCCAGGGGCCGGAGATGCGCCTCGACGGGCGATCCCTGATCTCTTTTTGCGGCAACGACTACCTGGGGCTGGCCAATCACCCGCGGGTGATCGAGGTGTTCCGGGAGGCCGCCGGGCGCTATGGGGTGGGCAGCGGTGCGGCGCACCTGGTCAATGGGCACAGCGCCGCCCATCACGCCCTGGAGGAGGAGCTGGCGGCCTTTACCGGGCGCCAGCGGGCACTGCTCTTCTCCACCGGCTACATGGCCAACACCGGTCTCATCGCCACCCTGCTGGGGCGTGGCGACACGGTCTATCAGGACCGCCTCAACCACGCCTCGCTGCTCGATGGGGGGCTGCTGTCGCGTGCCCGCCTCAAGCGCTATGCCCATGCCGATCCGCTGGATCTCGCTGCCCGGATGGCGGGACAGGGGGGCGGCGAGGCCCTGGTCGCCACCGATGGTGTCTTCAGCATGGACGGCGACATCGCCCCGCTGCCGGAGCTGGCCGCGCAGTGCCGCCGCCGTGGCGCCTGGCTGCTGGTGGACGATGCCCACGGCCTCGGCGTGCTCGGCCCGGGGGGGCGTGGCAGCCTGGCCCACTTCGGGCTGGATGCCGATCAGGTGCCGATACTGATGGGCACCCTGGGCAAGGCGCTGGGTACCGCCGGCGCCTTCGTGGCTGGATCCGAAGAGCTGATCGAGACCCTGATCCAGCGGGCCCGCAGCTACATCTTCACCACCGCCGCGCCGCCGGCCCTGGCCGAGGCGACCCGCGCCGCCCTGGCGCTGGCCCGCGACGAGGGATGGCGGCGCCAGCGCCTGGGGGAGTTGATCGCGCGCTTCCGTGCCGGGGCCGAGGCCCTGGGCCTGCCACTGATGCCCTCGCAGACACCGATCCAGCCACTGCTGGCCGGTAGCTCCGCGCGCGCCCTCGACTGGGCGCGGCAGTTGGAGGACCGGGGGGTGCTGGTCACCCCGATTCGTCCACCCACGGTCCCGGAGGGGGGCGCGCGCCTGCGCGTCACCCTCTCGGCGATCCATGACGACCGGCATCTGGAGCAGTTGCTCGACGCCCTGGCCGAGCTGCGCGGAGGTGACGATGCGGCTCCATGCTGAGGTCCGGGGCCGGGGCCCGGATCTGCTCCTGCTGCATGGCTGGGGGATGAATGCCGCGGTCTGGACACCGCTGCTCGCCCCCCTCGCGGCGCACTTTCGGCTCACTCTGATCGAGCTGCCGGGTCACGGTGCGAGCGGCTACGATCCCACGGCCGTGACCCTCGATGACTGGGCCGGGGCGGTACTGGAGGCGGCGCCCCGGCGCGCCGCATGGCTCGGCTGGTCCCTGGGGGGGCAGATCGCCCTGCGCGCCGCCCTGCTCGAACCGGCCCGCGTCGAACGGTTGCTGCTGGTCGCCGCCAACCCCAGTTTCGTGCGCCGTGACGACTGGCCACACGCCATGGATGGGGCCACCCTGGAGCAGTTCGCCGCGGCGCTGCTGGAGCAGCCGCGCCAGACCCTGGAGCGTTTCCTATCCCTGCAGGTGCGCGGCGACGAGGCGGCGCGGGAGACCCTGCGCCTGCTGCGTCAGGAGATCGCGCGACGCCCGGCGCCCGACCCGCGGGCGCTGGAGCGGGGGCTGGCGCTGCTGCGCGATGTGGATCTGCGCGCGCAGTTGGCGCGCATCGCCTGCCCCATGCTGTGGCTGCTGGGCGAGCGCGACAGCCTGGTTCCCGCGGCGCTGGATGCAGAGCTGGAGAGACGGGTGCCTGCGGCCCGGCGGATGATCCTCCCGGGCTGTGCCCACGCCCCCTTCCTGTCACACCCCGAACAGAGCCTGCGGGCCCTGATGGCCTTTATGGGAGTCTCCGATGCCGGAACCGCCGCATCCCATTGATAAGGGGCAGGCGCGCCGTGCCTTCTCCCGGGCCGCCGGGCGGTATGACGAGGTGGCGGTGTTACAGCGCGAGATCGGGCAACGCATGCTGGAGCGGCTGGGACTGGTGCGGCTCCGGCCCGGGGTGATCCTGGATGTCGGCGCGGGCACCGGGGTGGCGACCCACGATCTGCTGCGGCGCTACCGCAAGGCCCGGGTCATCGCCCTCGACTTCGCCCTGCCGATGCTGCAACGGGCGCGCCGGCGCGGCAGCCTGCTGCGCCGGCCCGGCTGCCTGTGCGCGGACTTCGACCGCATCCCCCTGGCCGATTACAGCGTCGATCTGATCTACTCCAACGCCGCCGTGCAGTGGAGCAATGACATCGACCGCACCTTCCGCGAGTTTCAGCGGGTACTCCGTCCCGGGGGGCTGCTGATGTTCACCACCTTCGGTCCCGATACCCTGAAGGAGCTGCGCCAATCCTGGTCGGCGGTGGATGGCCACTCCCACGTCAGTACCTTTCTCGACATGCACGATCTGGGAGATGCCCTGGTGCGGGCACGCTTCGCCGAGCCGGTGATGGATGTCGATCGCATGCGGCTCACCTACGGCGAGGTGTCGGACCTGATGCGCGATCTGAAGGTGCTCGGTGCCCACAACGTGACCGATGACCGGTGCCATGGATTGACCGGGAAGGGGCGCATGCGGGCGATGCGTGAGCACTACGAGACCTACCGCCGTGACGGCCGCCTGCCGGCCAGCTATGAGGTGGTCTATGGCCACGCCTGGGCGGTTGACGGCACGGCCGCCGCCGGGTGCGCGCAGGTGCCCCTGAGTAGCCTTTCATCCTACCCCCTGCGCCCCGGCGGCGGGGGCTGAGCCCCGCGCGGAGCATTGGAGCACACCATGGCCAACGGCCTGTTGATCACCGGCACCGATACCGAATGCGGCAAGACCGAGGTTACCCTCGGCCTGATGCACGCCCTGCAGGGGCGTGGCCTGCGGGTACTCGGCATGAAGCCGGTCGCCTCCGGCGCCCTCCCCACGCCCCGGGGGCTGCGCAACGAGGACGCCCAGCGCATTCAGACCCGGGGTTCGGCGCCGCTGCCCTATCGGCAGGTCAACCCCTACGCCTTCGAGCCCCCCATCGCACCGCACCTGGCGGCGGCCGACGCCGGGGTGGAGATCGCCTTCGGCCCGATCCGCGAGGGGGTGCGCCGTCTCGCCCGCCAGGCCGACCTGGTCCTGGTGGAGGGTGTCGGTGGCTGGCGGGTGCCCCTGGGTCCCGAGGGGGATCTTCGTGATCTGGCGCGGACCCTGGAGCTGCCGGTGATCCTGGTGGTCGGGATGCGCCTCGGCTGCATCAACCATGCCCTGCTCAGTGTCGAGTCGATTGTCGCCAGCGGCCTGCCCCTGGCCGGTTGGGTCGCCAACCGTGTCGATCCCGGGATGCGGGTCGTGGAGGGCAACCTGCGGACCCTGCGCCAGCGCATCCCGGCCCCCCTGCTCGGTGAGGTGCCCCATCTTGCGCGTCCCACCCCGGAGGGGGTCGCCACCGCCCTCGACCCCACCCCCCTGGGCGCGTTGTTGCCGATTGGTGACTGAGTGCACACCCATGGGCGGCGCCGGCGTCCGGCAGCGGCTATAGTTGAGGCAGGGGCCGGCGCCCTCGTGTTGGTTGGGCTCAGGGGGCGCGGCCGGGCAACCGTCGTCGCGGGGAGGGGCCTGCCATGGGTGGCGAAGCCGCCGTTCGAATCCTCATCCTGGGAGCCGCCGGGCGCGACTTCCACAACTTCAATGTCGTCTATCGCGACGACCCCGCCGTGCAGGTGGTCGCCTTCACCGCCGCCCAGATCCCGGACATCGCCGGACGCCGCTATCCGCCACAGCTGGCCGGGCCACGTTACCCCGAGGGGATTCCCGTGGTCGAGGAGCAGCGGCTTGAGGCACTGATCGCCACTCACGGCATTGAACAGGTGGTCTTCGCCTACAGCGATGTCAGCCATCAGCAGGTGATGCACACCGCCTCCCGGGTACTGGCGGCGGGGGCCGGTTTCCTCCTCCTGGGCCCCGGGCGCACCATGCTGCGCAGTCCCCTGCCGGTGATCGCCGTCTCCGCGGTACGCACCGGCTGTGGTAAATCCCCCGTCAGCCGCTGGATCGCCCGTCGGCTGCGAGGAGAGGGCCTGCGTGTCGGCGTGCTGCGCCACCCCATGCCCTACGGTGATCTGCTGCGGCAGCGGGTCCAGCGCTTCTCCTCTGCGGAGGATCTCTCGGCCGCCCGTTGCAGCGTGGAGGAGCGTGAAGAGTACGAACCGCACCTGCGCGAGGGCAGCCTGGTCTATGCCGGTGTCGATTACGCGGCGGTTCTGGCCCTGGCCAGGGATGAGGTGGACATCATCGTCTGGGATGGCGGCAACAACGACTTTCCCCTCCTGCGGCCCGATCTGCACCTGGTGCTGGTCGATCCGCTGCGCCCGCGCGACGGGCAGAGCCACCACCCCGGAGAGGCGGTGCTGCGCATGGCCGACGCGGTGCTGGTGACCAAGAGCGATGTGGCCACGGCGGAGCAGCTGGCGGAGCAGGCCGGGGTGCTGCGTGCGCATTGCCCCGGGGTGCCGGTGATGCATTGCGAACTGGCCATCGAGGTCGATGCCCCGGAGCGGATCACCGGAAGGCGTGTGCTGGTGGTGGAGGATGGACCCACCCTGACCCATGGGGGGATGGACACCGGCGCCGGCTACCGGGCGGCCCGCGAGCTGGGCGCGGCGTCGGTCGTCGACCCGCGGCGCAGCGCCGCGCCCGGAGTGCGCGCGCTCTACGAACGGTATCGGCATATCGGCCGGGTCCTGCCCGCCGTCGGCTATCACCCCGCGCAGCTGGAGGAGTTGCGCGCCACCATCGCTGCCGCCGATGCCGAGAGCGTGGTGCTGGCCACCCCCTGCGATCTGACCCGGCTGATCGCCATCGACAAGCCGGTGGCGCGGGTCGGTTACCATTACCGGGAGCGCGACACGGACGCGCTCGGGACGCTGCTCGATCGATTCATCGGCGAGCGCTGTGCGGTGGGGTAGGGACGATGCTGGTGGTGGCGCTCGGGGGCAACGCGCTGGTACGCCGGGGGCAGGCGGCGGAGGCCGCCGTGCAGCGCGCCAACCTGCTGCGCGCGGTGGAGCCGCTGGCGGCCCTGCTCAAGGATGAGGCTGCGATCGTCACCCACGGCAACGGTCCCCAGGTCGGTCTGCTGGCCCTGCAGGGTGAGCACTATCGCGGGGTTGCCCCCTACCCCCTGGATATCCTCAACGCGGAGACCGAGGGGATGGTCGGTTACCTGATCGAACAGGCGCTGCACAACCGCCTGCCCGGGCGCAAGATCGCCTGTCTGCTGACCCAGGTGCTGGTCGACGCGGCCGACCCCGCCTTCGCGCACCCCGAAAAACCGGTGGGACCGCTCTACAGCGCCTCCCGGGCGCGGGAGCTGATGCGTGCCCGGCACTGGCCGATGGTCCGCGACGGCACCGGTTATCGGCGGGTGGTCTCCTCGCCCGAGCCGATTCGGATCATCGAACTGGCGACCATCCGCATGCTGCTCGAAGCCGGCGCCCTGGTGATCTGCGCCGGGGGGGGCGGCATCCCTGTGGTGGCCTGCCCCGGGCAGGGGCTGGTCGGGGTGGAGGCGGTGGTCGACAAGGACCTCAGCGCCGCCCTGCTGGGGGTGGCGATAGGGGCCGGACGGTTGCTGCTGCTGACCGATGTGGAGGGGGTGTACGCCGATTGGGAGGAGGGGCGTGGGCGACTGCTGCGCCAAGAGTGTCGCTACCTCGTGAAAGATTTTGGGACATCCCAGTCCCCAAAATCGACTCGCCAACGCGACAGCCGTTACTGCCCCGACCGTCCTGCGCTCATCACGACTCCGTCCCGCACATTGCAGCAAAGCTGCTCGTGCGCAACTCCGTCATGATGACCACAATGACTCTACGGCGTGTCGGATGCGCTATTTGTATGCCCTACGTCACTCCCTATCGGTCGTAACTGCGGCCATACAACCGCGCCTACGCCTATCGGGGACTAACCGCCTTCGCTTCGCTCTCCATGGCGGTTAGCGGAGGTGCGCGTCCCCGAGTTGCGCAGCATGCACTTTGCCGCCGGTACCATGGGACCGAAGGTGGAGGCGGCCTGTCGCTTTGTCGAGGCGACGGGTGGGTGGGCCAGCATCGGTGCCCTGGAGGATGCCGCCGCACTCTGCGCGGGGCGTGCCGGCACCCAGGTGAGGGGGGCAGATCGATGACGGAATCGACCCAGGAGCGGCTTGCCCGGCGCATTCTGCAATCGCTCAAGGTGTTCGAAAACCTGACCCCGGAGGCGTTCACCGATCTGCTGCATCAGTTGCAGGTGGAGCGGCTGCCCGCCGGACGCCAGCTGTTCGCGCGTGGACAGCGCGACCACTGGGTATTTTTTCTGGTGCAGGGGGAGCTGGAGCTGGAGTGGGGTGACGGCGGGCGTGAAGTGCTGCACGCCGGCGATGCCGCCACCCACTACCCACTGGCCGATCAGCAGCCGCGCCCGGCCACCGCCACCACCCGGACGCCGGTGCTGTTCGTGCGTTTTCACAACACCCTGATGGAGGTGTTGACCCACCAGCTCGATAACGAGCAGTACCAGGTCGAGGAGATCGTTGAGGACGATGCCCAGCCCCAGAACCGGCTGCTTAGCGCCATCTATCACGACTATATGCGGGATCGGTTGGAACTGCCCCACCTGCCCGATGTGGCCCTCAAGATCCGCCGCGCGGTGCAGGATCCCGAGTGCGACGTGGAGGTGATCACGCGTATCATCCGCAGTGATCCCGCGCTGGCGGTAAAGTTGATCAAGGCGGCCAACAGCGCCCTCTACAATGTGCCCACGCCGATCCGCTCGATTCACGGCGCGGTGGTTTATCTCGGCAAGAGTGTCGCTACCTCGTGAAAGATTTTGGGACATCCCAGTCCCCAAAATCGACTCGCCAACGCGACAGCCGTTACTGCCCCGACCGTCCTGCGCTCATCACGACTCCGTCCCGCACATTGCAGCAAAGCTGCTCGTGCGCAACTCCGTCATGATGACCACAATGACTCTACGGCGTGTCGGATGCGCTATTTGTATGCCCTACGTCACTCCCTATCGGTCGTAACTGCGGCCATACAACCGCGCCTACGCCTATCGGGGACTAACCGCCTTCGCTTCGCTCTCCATGGCGGTTAGCGTTTGCCGACCACCCGCGAACTGGTCACCACCCTGGCCCTGCGGGAGCTGTTCAATGTCGACTCCAAGCGCCTGCAGCGGCGCATGCGCGAGCTGTGGGAACACAGCGCCATGGTCGCCTCGGTCAGTTACGTGCTGGGGCAGATGACACCGGGGATCAACCCCGAACGGGCCCTGCTGCTCGGTCTGCTGCACGATATCGGCAAACTGCCGCTGATCAGCTACGCCGCCGCATTCGCCGAACTGGCCGACTCCGAGGCGCAGCTCGACGAGGCGATCGCCGCTCTGCGCGGTCCGGTGGGGGCGATGATCCTGCGCAAGTGGGAGTTCGGGGACGAGACGGTGGCGGTCGTCCTGGAGGCCGAGCATTGGCAGCGTGATCCGGACCCCAGGGCGGACTATGCCGATATCGTGCTGGTCGCACAGCTGATCTGTGACGAGCACCGGGAGGTGCAGGCCCTGCTGGGCCAGGGGGTGGTGCCTGCCTATCGCAAGATCGCCCGCGGCATGCTCGATGAGCAGTGGCGGGAGGATCTGCTGCGCGAGGCGCGCCGGGATGTGGCCGAGACCTTCAGCCTGATGCGCTAGCCCGTAGCGGCGTCCAGACGATCCGCCTCCGCCGCAGGCCTGGCCGTGGTCCGGCCCCTTCGCTCGCGGGTCGGTCCGGGGTGACGCCCGGGATGGCATCCGCTGCTATGTTTTGCGCGACTATTGTTCTTTAATAGGGATGGAGTCCGTGGGCGCGGTGCAAGGTTTCATATGCGCCTTGTTGCATCCCCGGACTCGGTTAGAATGCGGCATCATGCCGGCGGGCGTCCCCCGCCCCAACCATCGGCGCAGGAAGGAAGTCTTACTCCATGAATCTCGGCAACGGACTGGTAGTTCGCCACCTCGGCCTGCTCCTCGTCTCTCTTCTGGCCCTGGGCGGCTCACCGGTCCAGGCACAGTCGCTTCCCGCGACCACCGCCGTTGTGGAACACTCCGCGCCGGAGACCTTGGCGAAGCAGATCGAGGCGGGGCGCAAATCCCTTGACGCCGACGTCTCACTGGACGACAAGGTGCGGCAGCAGGCGGCCGAGCGCTATGACCAAGCGCAATTGTGGCTGCGGCAGGCGGTCGAGGCGCGGGACGGACTCGCCCTGCTCCAGGCCCGGATGGAGCAGGCGCCGGGGCGGATCAAGGTGCTCAAGAGCGGGGCCGGGCCGGAATTGGAGCGGCTCGACGGAATACTGGCCTCGGGTGACCTGATCCGGGTCGAGCAGGCACGGCTCCAGGAGGAGCTGGCGCTGCAACAGGCCCGGGAGCGCCAGCAGGGCCACATCGACGAACTGGCCCGCCTGCTGGTGGGTGACAAGGGGCTCAATGAAGAGCTGGCGACCAGGGTCAAGGCCCTGGAACAGATCAATGGCCCCGCCGCCGATCCGGCCACCGAGGGGCTGGCCCTGGTCCAGGCACGCACGCTGGCGAGGCAGGCCCGCCGGATGCTGCTGCAATTCGAGATCGATCAGATCGGCCTGCGCCTGCGCGGCCGTGACCTGTTGACCAACCTGGCCCAGGCCGAGCGGGACTTCTCCGCCCTCGAATTGAACCAGCGCCAGGGTCGTCTGGCGGCGCTCACCGTGGCGGCGCAGTCCCTGCGTGAGGGGCTGGCGCGCCAGGCGGTGCGGGAGGCCGAGGCGCTGCGCCTGCGCACCGATGAGCTGCCCGAGGCGTTACGCGCCGTCGCCGAGGAGAACGCCCGCCACCGACAGGAGTTGGCGGCGCTCATCGGCAGTGAGCAGAGCACCTTCGCCGGGCTGCAGGTGGCCCGTGCCGGTCTGGACGAGATCAGGAAGGACTTCGAACGGACCCGTCAACGGGTCGAGGTGGCCGGGGCCACCGAAACCATCGGCCGACTGCTCAAGCGGCGTCGCGCGGAGCTGCCCCCGCCCTCGCGTCACCGGCGGCTGTCGGCTCAGCGTGCCGGGGAGATCCGCCGGTCCACGGATCGCCAGATCGAGGTGGATGAGCTACTGCGAACCGCCGACGCCTTGCGCCAGCGCGTGGCGCAGGCGATCGCGGCCGCCCCGGAGGACGAGCGCGCCCTGCTCCGGCGAGAGGCGGCCGCCCTGGAGGAGGGGTACCGCGACGGGCTCAACGAACTGCAGAAGGTCTATGGGCGCTACGTCGGGCTGGCCAGCGCACTGGATCTGGCCGAACGCCAGCTGGCGGAGGTGGCGGGGGAGTATATCGACTACATCGACGATCAGCTGATCTGGGTGCCGGGCCCCGGTGTAGAGGCGCTGCTGCACCCCACCGCCCTGCTGGGGGCCGTGACCTGGTTGCTGGAACCGGGCCATTGGCTGGCGACCCTGGGGGATCTCGGCGATCTGGGCCATGAGCGCGGGATCTGGCTGGCCGGTCTCCTGCTGTTCTTTGTTATCGCCCTGGGAAAGCGCCACGCCGTGGAGCGGCGTCTGGCGTCGCTCGCCGCGCGGACTTACAAGATCCGCACAGACTCGATGGCCCTCACCCTCTACGCCCTCGGCTATACCCTGCTGGCGATCTCCGCCTGGCCGGTGTTGCTGGGCGGTCTCGGCTGGCTGCTTGCGGGGCTGCCCACGGCATCGCCGTTTTCGTTGTTTCTGGCCAACGGGCTGGTCAAGGCCGGTCTGCTCCTGTTCAGCCTGCGGTTTGTCATCCAGGTGTCGCTTCCCAATGGTCTGGGTGACCGCCATCTGCGCTGGTCCCCGGGGGCGCGCCAGGCGGTGGTCCGGGAGTTTTCCTTGATCCTCCCCTTCGCGCTGCCGCTCGGGTTCCTGATCGGGGCGACGGCCTCCGGCGAGGCCCCGGCCCAGGCCCAGACCCTGGGGCGTCTGGCCTTCGTGTTGCTGATGGTGCTGTCGGTCGCACTGGTGTTCCGCCTTGCGCGCAGGGGCGGAGCGTTCATGGCCGCGCTCGGGCAGAAGGGGCGGAACAAGGTCGTTTTGCAGTTACACTTTCTCTGGTTTCCCCTGCTGCTGCTGATGCCCGCGGCCTACGCGTTGACCTCGGCGGTGGGGTATCACAACATCGCGCTCTATCTGGAACAGCGCGGGGAGCAGACCTTCTGGTTTTTCGTGGTGCTGTTTCTGGTCAAGGAGCTGCTGCTGCGCTCACTCTACGTGGCGGGGCGGCGTTTCCACCTGGAGGAGGCACTGCGCAGGCGAGAGGAGGCACGAGCCCAGCGGTTGGATCCGGGTGACGAGGAGATGGCCGCCATCTCCCTGGAGCTCCCGGAGGTCGACTTCGAACAGCTCAGCGAGCAGAACAAGCGCCTTCTGCGCGCGGGATTTCTCTTCAGCGCGGTTATCGGCATCTGGAGCATCTGGAGCGACCTGTTGCCGGCGCTGGCCTTTCTCAACGAAACCGAACTGCCGTTTCACGCCGCCCGGGTGGTCGATGGTATCCACCGCGAGGTGCCGGTCACCCTGGGCGACCTGACCCTCGGCCTGATCATCGTCGGCGTCACCGTGCTGGCGGCGAAAAATATACCGGGCGTGCTGGAGATCGCCCTGCTGCAGCGCCTGCCGCTCGATTCCGGGGCACGCTACGCCATTACCTCGCTCTCCCAGTACACCATCGCCGGATTCGGTGTGGTGTTCGCCTTCAGCACCCTGGGCCTGCAGTGGTCGAGCATTCAGTGGCTGGTGGCGGCGCTCGGTGTCGGCCTGGGCTTCGGCCTGCAGGAGATCGTGGCCAACTTCATCAGCGGCATCATCCTGCTGTTCGAACGGCCGATCCGAGTCGGTGACGTGGTTACCATCGACAACACCACCGGCAAGGTGTCGCGTATTCGCATCCGCGCCACCACCATCGTCAATTGGGACATGCAGGAGTTGCTGATCCCGAACAAGGAGTTCATCACCGGGCGGGTGATCAACTGGACCCTCAGCGATCGGGTGAACCGGGTGGTGGTGAGCGTCGGTGTGGCCTACGGAAGCGATGTGGCGCGGGCCATGGCGCTGCTGCTGGAGGCGGCGCGGGAGAATCCCAATGTGCTGAATGAGCCGGAACCCATCGCCTCTTTCGAGGGTTTCGGCGACAACGCCCTCAATCTCCTGCTGCGGTCCTACCTCGGTTCTCTGGATAACCGCCTGGCGACCATCACCGCCCTGCACCAGGCGATCAACGACAAGTTCCGCGCCGCCGGGATCGATATCGCCTTTCCGCAGCGGGATCTGCACCTCGAGACCAGCGCGCCGCTGGACATCCGCCTGCACCGGGGCGCTCCGGCGGCGGGGCCGTAGGTGCCGGGACAGCCCCTGGCATGATCCAAGACACGGGATGCAATGATATTCCCAATCAGTCATTGATTTTCATATTCCGCCCTTCTATCGCTAACCGCCATGGAGAGCGAAGCGAAGGCGGTTAGTCCCCGATAGGCGTAGGCGCGGTTGTATGGCCGCAGTTACGACCGATAGGGAGTGACGTAGGGCATACAAATAGCGCATCCGACACGCCGTAGAGTCATTGTGGTCATCATGACGGAGTTGCGCACGAGCAGCTTTGCTGCAATGTGCGGGACGGAGTCGTGATGAGCGCAGGACGGTCGGGGCAGTAACGGCTGTCGCGTTGGCGAGTCGATTTTGGGGACTGGGATGTCCCAAAATCTTTCACGAGGTAGCGACACTCTTGCTTTTCCGTAGGAGTGTCCGTGGAAACCGAGGAGCGACTGATTGCCTCCAACCTTTGCGCAATGAAGTAGTGTGGGTGTCGATACCGTCCCGAATCCATGGTTCGGTCGGGTGGTGAGGGGATCGCTCCATGGCGCGATGGTGTTCGCAGGCGATCAGGGGAGCCTCGATCACATAGGGCTGAGCCCCATGCTTTGGCAGGAACAGAACGCGCGTCGAATGCAGATTCTCGTCGTTGATGATTCGGTCCATATTCATCATCAACTGAGGACCTATTTTTCTGCGGCTGGTTACGAAAACGTCAGTTATGTGCTGTCGGCGGCCGAGGCGTTCGAGCAGATTTTCTACAACGACAAGCGCGTGGCAAACAGCGTCGATCTCATTCTCATGGATATCGACATGGACGGCATCAGCGGCATCGAGGCGGTAAAGAGGATCAAGGCCGATCCCCGGTTCCTGGATGTGCCCGTGGTCATGATCAGCGCCGACACGAGCACCGACAGCCTGCAGCAGGCGTTTGACGCCGGGGCCGTCGATTACATCACCAAGCCGCTGAGAAAGATCGAGATCCTCGTGCGGGTGAAATCCTTCCTGCGGGTGCGCCAGCTGACCATCGAGCTGCGCAAGGCCAATGACGAGCTGCAGCAGTTGGTCAATCTCGACGGCCTGACCCACATCGCAAACCGCCGCTATTTCGACATCGCCCTGCATCGGGAGTGGCGGCACTTCCGGCGCAGCGCTCCTCCCCTGTCTCTGCTGATGATCGATATCGACTATTTCAAGCGCTTCAATGACCGCTACGGTCATCTGGCAGGTGATCGCTGTCTGAGAAAAATCGCCAAGGTGCTCAGTGACGTGGTGAAGCGGCCACGGGATCTGGCGGCAAGATACGGCGGGGAGGAGTTCGCGCTGATCCTGCCGGAGACCGATCGCTGCGGCGCGGTGGCCATTGCGAAAAGGGTTCTTGATGCGGTGTCCGCGCTGCGCATCGAGCATGCCACCTCCACCACTGGCAGCCAGTATGTATCGGTGAGCGTCGGCGTGGCCGTGGCGACCGATGATCCCCACAAGGGAAGCAAGGGGCTGATCGATGAGAGTGATCAGGCCCTCTATCTCGCCAAGCAGGCGGGGCGAAACCGCTTTTGGGTGGCGGGAGACCTGGAGTCGAATGGCGATTCCTCGCAATATGAGGAGACCTGTGGCTGACCGGCTGCTGCTGTCCGGAAATTCGTATCGAGGAAAGGAGAGGATCATGAGGCACCTGTTGGCGCTACTCCTGGGTTTGGGGGTTATGTCGAGTCCGTTGTGCGACGTGGCTACATCGGCCCCCGACGTCATGCCATCCGCTGTGCGTGAATCCCAGCTCGACGAGCTTCATCTGCGGACGGTTGAAAGGGCCCGGGCGCTGGCGCGGGGGCGCGATGTCACCCTCAGGATTCTCTATCCGAAGGGTAGTGAACTGTGCGTCGTGGCGACGGGTAAGGCGTTCCAGGAGCTGACCGGTATCCGCATCGAGTATGTCGAATCGACAATCGACGATATAAACATGGAGGTGCAAACCACCGCGTTGCTGGAATCGGCCCACTTCGATATCGCGCTGCCCGCCACCTTCGGTATTCCGGGCCTTGTGGAGTCCGGGGCGATCAGCCGACTGGATGACCTGGCCAGTCGGTACGAGCCCGCCGGTTTCAAGGAGCAGTTTCTCTACCCCATCGCCAACCTCTACAAGGGCAACTTCTACGGTTATCTCACCGACGGCGACTCCTACCTGGCCTTCTACAATGGAAAAATGCTCAACGACCCACGGGAGCGGCAGGCCTATAAGGCGAAATACGGCAGCGAGCTGGGGATCCCGCAGACCTGGGCGGAGCTGGACCGTATTGCCGAGTTGTAACTATTCACCATACAAAATCGAAAAAAGTGCTTGACAGGTTTTTTGCGAAAATCTTCCAGTCTTAGCAACAAATCTCAGACCATCGTTATTCACACTCCAGGCGCTGATATTAGGCTCGCTGAAAGATTTTTATTGGCAGTGTGCCCGCGGGGCAGCATCATTTTTTTAGTCGCCTCATGACAGCGTACATCACCTAAAATTCTGTTCTAAAAACCCGTGCGATAATAATCCCATTCAGGATCAAACGGGGCAAGCACAAGAGTGTCGCTACCTCGTGAAAGATTTTGGGACATCCCAGTCCCCAAAATCGACTCGCCAACGCGACAGCCGTTACTGCCCCGACCGTCCTGCGCTCATCACGACTCCGTCCCGCACATTGCAGCAAAGCTGCTCGTGCGCAACTCCGTCATGATGACCACAATGACTCTACGGCGTGTCGGATGCGCTATTTGTATGCCCTACGTCACTCCCTATCGGTCGTAACTGCGGCCATACAACCGCGCCTACGCCTATCGGGGACTAACCGCCTTCGCTTCGCTCTCCATGGCGGTTAGCGAACGATACGTACGATTGAAAATTTTCACTATTTGTTTGTCGTTGGTATGCCCCGTACCGGCGGCACCTATCTCACAAAACAGCTGTTTCGTGCATTGGGCCATGATTACAAAAAGGTGCAAAACGCACTTGCCCATGATGGCTTTCCTCATCTGACAAATATCTCCATCCGGGAGAAAGGCAATCTACAGACCAGCGGACTGCTGCAGTTGTCCGAGTACCTTACCATGGTGGAATTGTACTTCGGGCGGCGGGACGGAAGGTACTATGAGGGCAAGCTGGCGGTTCCAAAAAAATTCACGAAGGGGATCTATTCCTTCGATCTCATCAAAGAGGTTTTGTAACTATTCACCATACAAAATCGAAAAAAGTGCTTGACAGGTTTTTTGCGAAAATCTTCCAGTCTTAGCAACAAATCTCAGACCATCGTTATTCACACTCCAGGCGCTGATATTAGGCTCGCTGAAAGATTTTTATTGGCAGTGTGCCCGCGGGGCAGCATCATTTTTTTAGTCGCCTCATGACAGCGTACATCACCTAACCCGAATGTTTCATAAACCATTAGGTGACCACAAATACCGTACAACCAGACTAGGGTATTAGCCGAGAACTAGGCAGGCCGGTAACTGTTAGCGGGGCGACGATCATTTTTTCGGGGTTGTAGCGTCCATCGCTAACCGCCATGGAGAGCGAAGCGAAGGCGGTTAGTCCCCGATAGGCGTAGGCGCGGTTGTATGGCCGCAGTTACGACCGATAGGGAGTGACGTAGGGCATACAAATAGCGCATCCGACACGCCGTAGAGTCATTGTGGTCATCATGACGGAGTTGCGCACGAGCAGCTTTGCTGCAATGTGCGGGACGGAGTCGTGATGAGCGCAGGACGGTCGGGGCAGTAACGGCTGTCGCGTTGGCGAGTCGATTTTGGGGACTGGGATGTCCCAAAATCTTTCACGAGGTAGCGACACTCTTGAATAAATGTGTCCTGTGTGAATCTCCGCTATGTTTTAGTCACGTTGGTCTTGAAAATATCTGGTTGCTTCCGATCCATGGAGGGAGCGAAGATCTTCTGTCGAGTTCGCAGCTACCTGTCAACTTGCCGTAAGCAGGGCGTCTCAGCCACAGAAGCATTGGCATTGCTTTTTCAAGGCAAGAATCCAGACTTCATGGAATTGGATAAAGCCTGATGTGGCTAATCATGGCAAAATGAGCTGAATAGTTACGCCGAGTTTTTCTACCGTCCCGATCAGAAGATGTACGGCGGTTCGCTCTACCGGACCCACAACTACATCGTTTGGGAGTTCTGGATGCGTTTCCACGCCAAGGGCTACTACCCGTTGGATCAGGAGATGCGCCCCCAGATCAATAACGATGCCGGGGTGGCCGCGCTGGAGGAGCTGATCGCGGTCTCCAGGTATCTCGACCCGGCCGTCAACAGCAACGAATTCTTCAACAACATCCAGTCCTTTTCCGAGGGCAACCGGTTTGCCAACTTTGGCTGGGGCGGACCCTACAAATTTTTTATCGGCGACAACTCCGCGATTCGGGAGCACCTGATCACCGCCATACCGCCGGGAGGGGTGATCGACGGTCAGGTGGTGCGCATGCCGTACAACAACTGGGGGTGGAACTACACGATCTCCTCCTACACGCCGCACCGGGAGATCGCCTACCTCTACACCCTGTATGCGGCCAGCCCGGCGGGGTCGCGGATCGCCCTTACGCAGGGGGTCGGGGGGGGTGGGTTTTTCGATCCCTATCTGAAATCGCATATCACCGATCCCCAGATTCGGGCGATCTATAATGACGAGTTCATGCAGGCCCAGGAGTTCTCTCTGCTCAATGGGATTCCCGATTTCTATCTGGACGGACGGGACGAGTATTTCGATGCCCTCAAAGAGGGGATCATGGCCGCCTATCTGCAAGAGACCTCACCGAGGCAGGCGCTGGATCTGATCGCCAAGGAGTGGGATCTGATCACGGCGAAGAAAGGTTTCGATGAGCAGCGGTTGCAGTGGCTTTTCCTTCGCGAGCATTATCCAGACTCCATCAAGGGATACCTCAAGTAGGGGGCGGTGGTTCTCCGGCATGCCGCCTGGCAGGGGCGCGGCCATCCATGCTCGCGATGACGCTTTTGATGAATGACCGGCGTTTTCTGTGGAGTTGATCTGATACCCGGGTGACGTGTGGAAGCCAGAACCAAACTGCTCAGCGCCTTTGTATTCGTGGTGTCCCTGTCGGGGCTGGCCCTGCTGTTGACCTGGAGCAGCCTGGTGGATATCGGGAGCAATTTTTCCCGGCTCACGGCGGTCACCATTCCCGGGCTGATCAGCGCCAACAGCTTCTCCAGCCGGATCTCCGAACTCGGCAAGGCCTCCTCCCGTATCACAGCCGTGGCATCCAACGCAGAGCTTGAGGCGATCAGGGTTCAAATGGAACAGGATCATGCCCGGCTGTCGCAGCGGCTGTCCGGGTTGTCGGCTTCATTCAACGCCGGAGAAAAGCACCAACTGACCGAGGCGCTCGATTCCTGGTTCGGCAACATCGCACAACTGATCCGGCGCACACATCAACGAAACGTTCAGGTCGCACGGTTCCAGCGGCAGCATGCCGCAATACTGACCCAGACCAGGAGGCTTCACCAGGCGATTTCGGCAATCAATATCGAGTCGTCCCACACCATCGTCCAGCGGGAGTCGCAGGAAGGCAGCGTCCCACGCGCCCTGATCCGCCAGAGAACCAATTGGATGATGCTGATCAACGGGCTCGCCCTGGAGTCTCTCTCCATTCAGCTGCAGTTGGTGGAGGACAGGAGCGAACTCAAGCGAATCAAGGACAGTTACCGGTTGAATCTGCGGGAACTGCTCAATCTGCTCGTCGGCATGTCCGAGGCGGAGACTAAGAAACGACTGACCCCGCACATCATCCGGCTGTCGGGCGAACATGAGCGCAATCTCTTCGATACCAAGGAGAGGATTATCGACCTGAACGAGGAGCTGAAACGGGAGGTGCGGCGCAACGACGCCATTTCCGGTGATCTGGTCGATCGGGTGAATACCCTCCAGGGCGAGGTGAAGGAGTTTTCGGAAGCCGAATCGAGGCGGCAGGACATGGCCGTCGATCGGGGCACACTGATCGTGGTCGCGGCCGGTGTCGGGCTGGTCATCTCCTCCCTTGTGATCTTCGCGTTCATCATCAACCGCATCACCCTGCGACTGAAACGCCTGACCGAGACCACCATGCGTCTGGCCGACGCTAACCGCCATGGAGAGCGAAGCGAAGGCGGTTAGTCCCCGATAGGCGTAGGCGCGGTTGTATGGCCGCAGTTACGACCGATAGGGAGTGACGTAGGGCATACAAATAGCGCATCCGACACGCCGTAGAGTCATTGTGGTCATCATGACGGAGTTGCGCACGAGCAGCTTTGCTGCAATGTGCGGGACGGAGTCGTGATGAGCGCAGGACGGTCGGGGCAGTAACGGCTGTCGCGTTGGCGAGTCGATTTTGGGGACTGGGATGTCCCAAAATCTTTCACGAGGTAGCGACACTCTTGCGGAGACCTCGACGTCTCCATCGATACCCGGGGCGGGGATGAACTGGCCGCCATGGCGTCGGCCGCGATGGTGTTCAAGGAGAACGCTTGGGCGTTGCGTGAAAAGCAGCGGGAGCTGACCCGGTCGCACGAGCGGCTGGAGGAGCGGGTCCGGGAGCGCACGGAAGACCTGGCCCGGGCCAAGGTGGCGGCCGAGTCGGCCAATCAGGCCAAGAGCCGTTTTCTTGCCAATATGAGCCACGAGATCCGCACCCCGTTGAACGCGATCATCGGCATGGGCGACATCCTCATGGATACCCCCCTGAGCGAGGAACAGCAGGGCTTCGTCCGGGTGTTCCTCAAGAACGGCGAAAACCTGCTCGGCATCGTCAACGACATCATCGACCTGTCCAAGATCGAGGCGGAGCAGCTGACCTTCGAACGGGTCGAGTTTGACCTGGTGGCACTGGTGGAGGAGACCTGTGATCTGATGGCGGCCCGAGCCCATGAGAAGGGATTGGGGCTGTACCACGATCTGCTGCCGGAACTGCCCACCACCCTGCTGGGTGATCCCCTGCGGTTGCGCCAGATCCTGGTCAACCTGACCGGCAACGCGATTAAATTCACCGAGGCCGGAGCGATCATCCTGCGGTGTGAACCCGATGCCGGTAATGGTGAAGCCCATACGGAGGGTTTGCAGGAGGGGCAGGCGCCGGATGTCGATCATGATTTAGCCCGAATTATTCATAAAAAAGGGCGCACCTCGTTCAACCAATTGATATAATTGGTATTTCGCCAAAAACGCTTCGGTGAAGCTAAACGAGGTCGCCCCATGTCCAAGTCTACCCAAGAACC
>PQCP01000040.1 GCA_003062205.1 Candidatus Sedimenticola endophacoides | reverse complement strand
GCAATGTGCGGGACGGAGTCGTGATGAGCGCAGGACGGTCGGGGCAGTAACGGCTGTCGCGTTGGCGAGTCGATTTTGGGGACTGGGATGTCCCAAAATCTTTCACGAGGTAGCGACACTCTTGATCAATATGTTGTGACTATTAATTCATCTTGTATATTTAATATATTGGTGATATCCATTAGTCATCGGATTGTGATATTTATCACTTTTGAGCAAAAAAACAGAGTAACTCTTCAGCCCTATTCCAGAATAGTGAACTCGATGAGTTTCCTTTCAGGATCATTCGGTTCACCCGGAATTTCATACGGTATCCGTCAAGGGCCGGTGTCGAGTCCCCAACGGCAGGATAAATAGGTGAGCGGATCTCGCGCAATCGGCTCCGGTCCCGGACGCACCTGAAGGACTATCTATACTATGCAGGTGGGTTGAATCAGAAGTGCCCGGTGGGAGTGACGAAGAGCGGGGTTTGAGTCCGGTGGCGTTCCGATCCGGCATCTGAGTGGGAATGGGTTCGGTTTTGACCCTGGAGCCGACTATACACACAACGGATTGTATGGATTTTTGTGTGTTTTGGATTTACCATCCAGTAAGTTAATGGTGCGGACCCCACCTGTCGGCGATTACAGATTTTTATAAAGCAAATAGGGAGTTGCATGGTCAGGGTTTTACTTGTTGATGATCATGAGCTGGTCAGGACCGGCATCCGCCACCTATTGGACTCGAATCCGCAGGTTGAGGTGGTCGGTGAGGCCACCAGCGGCGAAGAGGCGATCACCATGGCGCGGGAGCTGCTGCCGGACCTGGTGCTGATGGATGTCTCCATGCCCGGTATCGGCGGCATTGAGGCGACCCGCAGGATACGCCAGCGCTATGAGCAGATCCGGGTGATTGCCCTGACCGTGCACTGCGACGCCCCGTTTCCCGAGAAACTCTATGAGGCCGGCGCCTCGGGATATATCACCAAGGGGTGTCCGGCGGATGAGCTGTTCGATGCCATTCGCCAGGTCTCCGCGGGGGAGCCCTTCGTCTCGGCGGATGTCTCGCGCAAGATGACCCTCCAGCGTATCGCCGGCGTTGAACCCGATTCCCCCTTCAGCACTCTCTCTCCGCGTGAGATGCAAGTGCTGCTGATGATCACACAGGGGCTGAAAAACCAGGATATCTCCGACTCCCTCTGCCTGAGCCCAAAGACCATCAGCACCTATCGGCATCGCCTGTTCGAAAAGCTTGGCGTCGAGACCGATGTCGATCTTACTCACATGGCCCTGCGCTACGGGCTGATCAGTACCAAGGGGTAGTGGTGTTCGATCCTCAATGCCGGCGCTGTCCGCGCCTGGCCGCCTTTCTCGATCAGGTCAAGGGGGAGTACCCCGGCTACCACGCCCGACCCGTCGCCCCCTTTGGCGCTGACGATGCGCGGCTGCTGGTGGTCGGCCTGGCTCCCGGCATGCACGGGGCTAATGCCACGGGCCGGCCCTTTACCGGAGACTTCGCCGGGATACTCCTGTATCAGACCCTCCATCAATATGGTTTCAGTTCCGCCCCCGAGTCGCGCGCCGCCGATGACGGGCTGCAACTGTGGGATTGCCGTATCACCAATGCAGTCAAGTGCCTGCCGCCGCAAAACAAGCCGGTGGGCGCGGAGATCCGCGAGTGCAACGTCTATCTCCAGGCGGAGTTGGAGGGGCTGCCCACGGGGGCGGTGATACTGGCCCTCGGTTCGATCGCCCATAACGCGGTTCTCAAGGCGCTGGGGATGCGGCAGAGCGCCCACAAATTCGGGCACAACCGGCTGCATTCACTCCCCGGTGGCCGGCAACTGCTCGACTCCTACCATTGCAGCCGCTACAACACCCAGACCCGCAGGCTTACCCGGGAGATGTTCCATGAAGTCTTCGCCCGTGCCCGTGACCTGATGGGTTGAGAGAGAGGGGGCGGGTTGCCACGGACTCGCCCCGCTCATTCCCCGATAATTCCAGAGCATGCAACCAGCGCACGGTGAATCGGCCGCCTTCGACCACAAGGCGTTCCTTAAGACCCTGACCGGCAGGCCGGGGGTCTATCGCATGCTCGACGGTGACGGCAACCTGCTCTACGTGGGTAAGGCACGGGATCTCAGGCGCCGGGTCGGCAGCTACTTCACACGCTCGCTCAATCGACGTATCCAGAGCATGGTCTCGCGCGTCGCCCATATCGAGGTGACGGTGACCCACACCGAGGCCGAGGCGCTGATCCTGGAGAACAACCTGATCAAAAGCCTCAAGCCGCGCTACAACATCCTGTTGCGCGACGACAAGAGCTACCCCTACATATTCCTTTCCGACGGGGAGTTCCCGCGGCTCGGCTTCCATCGCGGGGCGAAGCGGATACGTGGTCGTTACTTCGGCCCCTATCCCAACGTCGGCTCCCTGCGTGAGACCCTGCAGTTGCTGCAGAAGCTGTTTCCGGTACGCCAGTGCGAAGAGAGCTTTTACCGCAACCGCTCCCGCCCCTGCCTGCAGTACCAGATCAAACGCTGTAGCGCCCCCTGCGTGGGCCTGGTCACACGCGAGGCGTATGCCGGTGACGTGCGTGACGCCACCCTGTTTCTGGAGGGCAAGGCGACAGAGGTGATTGATGGATTGGTACGGCGCATGGAACAGGCGGCCCAGGCCCTGGAGTATGAGCAGGCCGCGCGCTACCGCGACCAGGTCGCCACCCTGAAGCGGATCCAGGAGCGGCAGTACATCACCGGTGAGCGCGGCGATCTGGACATCATCGCCTGTGCCGCCGGTGGCGGGATCAGCTGTATCCAGCTGTTTTTCATCCGCAACGGCCGCAATCTGGGTAATAAGGTCTTTTACCCCCAGAGCCGTGACGAGGAGCGCGCGGAGGCGATCGTCTCCGCCTTCATCGCGCAGTACTACCTGGGCCGGCAGGTGCCCCAGGAGATCGTGGTCAGCGATATGCCGACGGATCACCTTCTGTTGGAGCAGGTACTGGGAGAGCAGCAGGGCCGGCAGGTAAAGCTGCGTGCGCGGGTGCGTGCCGGGCGCGCCCGCTGGCTGAGGATGGCGGCCGATAACGCCCGACTGGCCCTTGATTCCCGGCTGGCAAGCCGGAGCGGCGTGCAGGCGCGGCTGGAGGCGCTACAGGAGGCGTTGGACCTGGATGAGCCGCCGACCCGCATGGAGTGTTTCGACATCAGCCACACCGGCGGCGAGCTGACCGTGGCCTCCTGCGTCGTGTTCGACCAGAACGGCGCCCTGAAGAGCGATTATCGTCGCTTCAACATCGAGGGTATCACACCGGGCGATGATTATGCCGCCATGAACCAGGCGCTCAACCGCCGCTACAGCCGGATCCAATCGGGGGAGGGGAGACTGCCCGATCTGCTCCTGATCGACGGCGGCAGGGGGCAGTTGGCGGAGGCGGCCGGGGTGTTGGAGGAGTTGGCGGTCAGTGGCGTGCTGCTGCTGGGAGTGGCCAAGGGAGTGACCCGAAAACCGGGCATGGAACAGCTCTTCTTGTTTGGCTCAGAGGCGCCAATTATACTGCCGGCAGACTCACCGGCCCTGCACTTGATACAGCAGATCAGGGACGAGGCCCACCGCTTCGCCATCACCGGGCACCGCCAGCGCAGGGAGCGCAAGCGCAACACCTCCGTGCTGGAAACGATACCGGGTGTTGGTCCAAAGCGCCGCCAACGGTTATTGAAACAGTTTGGCGGCCTGCAGGGGGTCAGCCGGGCGGGGATCGAGGATCTCTCCACCGTCGAGGGAATCAGCGGACAGCTGGCCCAACAGATTTACGAGGCCTTTCACGGCGAACAGTAGGCGCGAAGATGCATTTGAACATTCCCAATATCCTGACCCTGCTGCGGATCGCGCTGATTCCGGTCTATGTCGTTATCTTCTACCTGCCGTGGCAGTACGCCACTCAGGCCTGTGCCCTGGTCTTCGCCCTGGCGGCCATCACCGACTGGCTCGACGGCTACCTGGCGCGACGCATTGAACAGACCTCACGCCTCGGCGCCTTCCTCGATCCCGTGGCGGACAAACTGATGGTGGCGGTGGCGCTGCTGCTGATTGTAGAGAACGACCCCTCGCCGCTGATGTCGATACCGGCGGTGGTGATTATCGGGCGCGAGATCACCATCTCGGCGCTGCGCGAATGGATGGCGGAGATCGGCGCCAGGGCCCGGGTGGCGGTATCGGTGATCGGCAAGATCAAGACCACGGTGCAGATGGTTGCGATCCTGCTGCTGATCTACCGCCAGCCGGTGTGGGATATCCCGGTCTACACCATCGGCTATGTGCTGCTCTACGTGGCCGTGATCCTGACCCTCTGGTCGATGGTCGTCTATATGCGCGCCGCCTGGCCCAGTCTGCTGGAGAAGAGCGGTCAGTCCGAAGCCGGGGACTGACAATCTTTCACTTGACAGAAGGGGCAGGGACATTACAATAGCCCGCGCATCAAGCGATGCGGGAATAGCTCAGTTGGTAGAGCACAACCTTGCCAAGGTTGGGGTCGCGAGTTCGAATCTCGTTTCCCGCTCCAGTTTCGGAGAGACCCCGGGCAGCCCCCGGGGTTTCGTCCTTAAGGAAGCAATGGATCAACCCGATCCCGTGCTTCGCTTCAGAAAGAAGCAAGGTGAAGACCCGACCAGGCTTCGGGACCCACCAGAAAAGAAAATGGCTGAGTGGCAGAGTGGTTATGCAGCGGCCTGCAAAGCCGTGGACCTCGGTTCGATTCCGGGCTCAGCCTCCATTTTCTCCGTTGACCTTTCAAACCGCATCCAGCCCGGGTGGCGAAATCGGTAGACGCAGCGGACTTAAAATCCGCCGGCCTCGCGGCCGTGCCGGTTCAAGTCCGGCCCCGGGCACCATTTATCCAATATAAGATATTGAATTGAATGGAAATATTAATTTTCTAATAAATTCAGTCCACCTTATTAGTCCACCCTGAGTTTTTGCCCGGAACCAGTTCAGCAACAGAGGCCGATGGTTTCTCAGCATGCGGACCACCTTCTTCATGGTAAACGCTTCATAGGCCCCACCTACCACGAAATTTGATTTCCAGCGACACTGCCTTCGGTTTCAGGATCGGAGGTTTTCATGGGCCATCATCAGGATCGACAGCAGTTCTGGCAAGCGCACTACGATCGCTGTCACGAACTTGGCATGACGCTGAAGGGCCGAGCAGGAGGGGTTGACGTTCTCTGTATTCCAGCGGCGGGAACACAGACCTGGGTGGCGGTTCTTTAGCAACGCAGTGGCATGGAAAGCAGGAAGCCGACGTTGCCTGACCGGGTCTAGGAAACGACAAAGCCCCATCAGCATCCATGCCGACGAGGCTTTACGGGAATTTTGGCTAACCTCGTCCTTGGTTAGGCGCGACATTCCCTGTCGACGCTAACCCTACCCAAGCACAGGGTTATTGCCAAGCGACGCCAGATTCCATGGTTGAGCTGGCGGTGGCTGAGGGGACCATCGTCACCTGGCGGACCGATGAAACCATTCCGGTGGGCTTCGGCACTATTCAGGCAGCGCTGGTCTGGCGGTTTCCAGGGCTCCGCGCTGTTTGGTGCGTCGAATCACTTCCAGCAGTTGGGGGAGGTAATCTCGGCTATGGGGGAATCCCCGATCCATGGGAATATCTCCAGCTCCAGACGGCGGATGATCCGTAAGCGTAAGCTCCATAAACCCCACCTACACTCTGGCGCCCCCCTCTGAGACACTACCCCCGCATTGAGAAACGGAGGTATCCATGAGTCAACAGCAGAGTCGCCGGGAGTTTTGGCGAAGCCTGGAGCAAACAGCTCTCGACCACAACCCGGCTCCGGCCTCAAAGTACCCAGTAACACATTGAAAACAAAGGGCTTCGCATAGGAAGCCGAGTCACGCCCCGAGTTCCCCCCGGGAAGCAACTTTTCTCTCCCGATTTCCAAGCTCTGGACGAGGATGCAGGGTTTGCAACGCGAGCGGATACCAAGAACAATCTCCCAACGAATCTGGTTCGATTCCGAAAACGGAAATCGAATCGACCTACCTTCCCGGCAGTTCCGTGCCGCGACTCATTATCTCGATATAGCCTGCGTAGCTGAACAGGCGGTTGCGCTTCTGGGCAGTTAGTTCCTTGACGATGCCGAGCTGCTCCAGGTGGCCGAGCGCCTTGTTGACCGTAGCTGGGGTGATGCCGGTCTTTTCCACCAACGAGCCCGAGGTGGCGATAGGATGTTCCATCAGCGCCCGGTGGACCTGCAGGGTGGATGCCGCCGCCCGTCCGAGGCCGCTGATTTTGTCGCGGTCCTGGTTCGACAGGTCGAGGAGCTGCTGCGCCGTTTCCACCGCCTGGGTGGCGGTGACGATGACCGCCTCGGCGAAGAAATCGAGCCAGGCTTCCCAGTCGCCAGTCATGCGCACGTTGTTGAGCAGCTCGTAGTAATACTGACGATGCGTCTTGAAATAGAGGCTGAGGTAGAGCATCGGTTCCCGCAGCACCTTCTGCTCGCACAGCAGCAGCGCGATCAGCAGTCGTCCCAGACGACCGTTGCCGTCCAGAAACGGGTGAATCGTCTCGAACTGCACATGGGCCAATGCTGCCTTGAGCAATACCGGGGTCGGCTCCGGCTGGTCGTGGAGGAGGAGCTCCAGCTTACTCATGCACTCCAGCACCTCTTCGGCCGGAGGCGGAACGAAGGCCGCATTGCCCGGCCGGGTGCCGCCGATCCAGTTCTGGCTGCGCCGGAATTCCCCCGGGGTCTGATTGCTGCCACGACCCTTGGCCAGCAGCACGCCGTGAATCTCGCGGAACAGCCGCAGAGACAGCGGCAGCCCTTCCTCCAGCAGGCGCAGACCATGGTCGAGGGCTGCGACATAGTTGCTGACCTCCCGCACGTCATCCAGCGGCACGCCGGGCTCCTGGTCCAGCTCGAACAGCAGCAGATCCGACAGGGACGACTGCGTCCCCTCGATCATGGAGGAGAGCACCGCTTCCTTACGGACGTACATGTAGAGGAACAGCGAGGTGTCCGGCAACAGGGTCGAGACGCTATCCAGCCTCCCGAGCGCTAACAGCGCTTGGTCGAATTTGCTGCGCAGCTCTGGCGTCCAGTCGATGGGCGGACGAGGCGGCAGCGGCGCAGGCACGAATGCTTGGGCCTTCTCACCCACCGTCGATATGGTCACGTATCTGCCTTGGAGTTCTCGCTTCATCCTGTCTGCCTCAAACCTAAAATAAGATTCTCCTTTATTTTATTTTAAACGCGTATCCTAAAATAAAAAGGCGGGAAGGAAAAATCAAGCGGATTGCCTGAACGGTCACTTCGATTTCCTCAGACGAGCGTTCGACGCTGCAACGCATCTGCTAAATCGAAAAAAGTTACAACCACGGCTCCGATTTTTCGGTTGCCGGAAAGCCCTGTTATCAAAGGCTTTCGGGCCGTTGCCTGGAATGGGCATTCTCCGGAGTCGGGAAGTACCGTTCAACCCCGCCTCCTTTTCGGAGCCACTTTCGGACCTGCGTTTTCTCCGTTCTACCGGAAAATCTCGCGAGCTCGTCTTGAACCGTCCTTTGCGATCAACCCATTGAAAATTCTGTGTTTCGACGAGAGGCGGTGTCGGCGGAAGCTCGGAAACGCGGGAAATCCGGGTGAATAATTTTTGGTTTCCCGTAAGTTGTGGGTGACAAAGAACGGAGCGTCACAAATGCGGGCGTAGTTTTCCCCCTGGCCGTAGTCCTGCGGCTTGATGGTGACGTTATCGGATTTGCATTCAACGATTGATGAAGGGGGCGTTGTCGTCGGCCTTGTCCTGGGCGGTGCGCCAAAGGACAAAATCGGCGCGGGCGGAAGCGGAGCCCCGGCCGGTCAGGTCCATCTCCTCGGCGATCTGATCGATGGCGAATCCATATTCGTTGACTGAGAGTGCCCACGTAATCTGATGTGGTGATCATCTGATTATTTGATGGCAGTAAACACAACGGCCGATGACCTGTCTTAGGGCATCGGCCGTTGTCGTTATGGCGTTGTCCTTGTTCGCAACTG
>PQCP01000042.1 GCA_003062205.1 Candidatus Sedimenticola endophacoides | reverse complement strand
GGCAGAAGCACGTAACCGACGTGCAGAAAATAGGCAGTTACAATCGGTACATCTGCCCACGGGCAGCCGTGAGGTTGTCTCTTAAATGTGAACCGGAAAACTCCGGTTCAGGCTGAACCAGGACACATTCGGGTTAGTAAGTTGATGCAGCACGATGGATATGTCTTTACACCGCTTTCATGGCGTGGCCCCGGCGCGCAGGATATTGCGAAGAAGGGCCTGGGACGCCAGGTCGTATCCCATTTCCAGTGAGGAGTGCCGTTTGGTGGACTTGAAGAGGCAGCTGCCGCGGTTTTTCCAGCGGCCGCCTGGTGGCTGGTAAGGGGGCCCGGGATGCACGATAACCATCCGCCCGACCCGGGTTGCGCCGGGGCCGCCTCCCGCGCCAGCCCTTTACCCCACCCCCATGGCGGCTGCCTGGTGGATCTTGTGTTGCCTCCGGAAGAGGCCGAAGCCCTTAAGCGGGATGCGGGGAGATTCCTCTCCCTGACTCTTAACTACCGCCAGCTCTGCGATCTGGAGCTGTTGATGAACGGGGCCTTTTCACCACTTACCGGCTACATGGACGAGGCTGCCTGCGAGAGCGTGATGGAGCGCATGCAGCTGCCCGGCGGCACCCTCTGGCCCCTGCCGCTCACCCTCGATGTCGATCAGGATTTTGCCGACCGCCTGCGCCCGGGCGATGAGATCGCCCTGCGTGACCAGGAAGGCTTCATGGTCGCCGTTTTCACCCTCGCGCAGAAGTGGCGGCCCGACAGGAGACGGGAGGCGGAACGACTTTACGGAACCACCTCCACCGAGCATGCGGGGGTGCGGCGGCTCGTCTCCGAAACCGGAGAGGTCTATCTGGCGGGTGGGATACGGGGAACCAGGCTACCCGACCACTACACCTTCGAACGGCTATGGCATACCCCCCGTCAATTGCGCGAAGAGCTGCGTCGTAGAGGCTGGCTGCGGGTGTTGGCCGTACACTCCAGCCAACCCATCCACCGGCTGCACCGGGACCTCGCGCTCAACGCCGCTAAGGCGGCCCGCGCCCATATCCTGTTGCACCCAACGGTGGGGATTACCAAGCCCGGGGATCCGCACCACTACGCCCGGGTACACTGTTACCAGAAGGTGCTTGATCACTTTCCCCAGCATCTGACGATGCTGTCGCTGCTGCCTCTGAGCATGCGCCTTGCCGGTCCACGGGAGGCGTTGCTGCACGCCATTGTCAATCAGAACTATGGCTGCAGCCACATCATGATCGGCCCCTATTTCGCCTCTCCGCCGGAGCGCGGGTTTTACCCCGATTACAGCGCCCAGGAGCTGGTCGCCCGCCACCAGGAACGGCTGGAGATCCTGTTGATTGCCACAGAACTCCACCGCTATTCACCACAACGCGGCTGTTATCTCCCCCTCAGCGAGCTGGAAGCCCAGGGCGAGAAGGGCGAGTACCTCAAGGGTGCTCTGTTCCGGCAGATGTTGCAGCAGGGCAAGGTCGTGCCCGATTGGTACAGTTTTCCCGAGGTGCTGGATGAGTTGAAGCGGATCTATCCGCCCCGGCACAAGCAGGGTCTCACCCTTTTTTTTACCGGGCTCTCCGGTTCCGGGAAGTCGACCCTGGCCAGAATCCTGGAGGCCAAGCTGGTGGAAGAGGGCTCCCGGCCGGTGACACTGCTGGATGGAGATGTGGTGCGGCTCAATCTCTCCAGCGAACTCGGTTTTTCCCGGGAGCATCGTGACCTCAATATCCGGCGCATCGGTTTCGTGGCCAATGAGATCACCAAGAACGGCGGTATCGCCATCTGCGCGCCGATCGCCCCTTACGCGGAAACCCGCCGGGCGGTACGCCAGCTTATCGAGCCGCATGGAGCATTCATCGAAATCCATGTTTCGACACCGCTGGAGGTGTGTGAGGCGCGTGATCGCAAGGGACTCTACGCCAAGGCGCGTAAAGGTATTATTCCGGCCTTCACCGGCATCAGCGATCCTTACGAGGAGCCCCAAAGACCGGAATTCCGCATCGACACGGCCGGGCACGGACCGATGGAGGCGGCGCAGGAGATCCTGCTCTACCTGCTTGCCGAGGGGTATCTCAATGGGCACTGACTACAAGGGCATCATACTGGCCGGCGGCTCCGGCACCCGGCTCCACCCGCTGACGCGCTCGGTGAGCAAGCAGCTGATGCCGGTCTACGACAAACCGATGATCTACTACCCTCTCTCGGTGCTGATGCTGGCCGATATCCGCGAGGTGCTGATCATCACCACCCCACATGACCAAAGCGCCTTCCGGCATCTCCTCGGAGACGGCTCCCAGTGGGGGCTGGAGATCAGCTATGCAGAACAGCCGAACCCCGAGGGCCTGGCCCAGGCGTTTTTGATCGGCAAGCGCTTTATCGGCAATCGTCCGGTGTGCCTGATCCTGGGCGACAACATCTTCTTTGGCCACGGCATGGACCGTCTTCTCGGCAACGCAACGGCCAGGGGAGAGGGGGGCACCGTATTCGGCTACTATGTCAAAGATCCCCAGCGCTACGGCGTGGTGACTTTCGATGACTACGGAAAAGCGGTCGATCTGGAGGAGAAGCCGCCACACCCGAAGAGCAACTATGCGGTTACCGGCCTCTACTTCTATGACAATGACGTTGTCGATATCGCGGGGCAGGTTCGTCCCTCCGCCCGGGGTGAACTGGAAATCACCGATGTCAATCGGGCCTACCTGGAGCGCAACCGGCTCAACGTGGAGCTGATGGGCAGGGGCTACGCCTGGCTCGATACCGGAACCCACGAATCGCGCTAACCGCCATGGAGAGCGAAGCGAAGGCGGTTAGTCCCCGATAGGCGTAGGCGCGGTTGTATGGCCGCAGTTACGACCGATAGGGAGTGACGTAGGGCATACAAATAGCGCATCCGACACGCCGTAGAGTCATTGTGGTCATCATGACGGAGTTGCGCACGAGCAGCTTTGCTGCAATGTGCGGGACGGAGTCGTGATGAGCGCAGGACGGTCGGGGCAGTAACGGCTGTCGCGTTGGCGAGTCGATTTTGGGGACTGGGATGTCCCAAAATCTTTCACGAGGTAGCGACACTCTTGCTGCTCTCGGCGGCCAACTTCATTCAGGTCATCGAGGAGCGCCAGGGGCTGAAGATCGCCTGTCCCGAAGAGATCGCCTACCAAAAAGGGTTCATCGACTCCGGGCAGTTGCAGCGGCTGGCCGAACCGATGCGCAATAACGGCTATGGTCAATATCTGTTTGAACTGCTTCATCGCCGGAAGCCTTCGTGAAGATCATTGAAACGCCACTGCCGGGTGTCCTCATCATCGAACCGCAGCGGTTCGGAGACCAGCGTGGCTTCTTTCTCGAAACCTACCGGCAGTCACTGTTTGGCGAACTGGGCATCGGCACCTTTCATCAGGATAACCACTCGCGCTCCGCGCGGGGAGTGCTGCGAGGGCTCCATTACCAGCTCCATCAACCCCAGGGAAAGCTGGTGCGGGTGGCGTGCGGCGCGGTATTCGACGTGGCGGTTGATGTGCGCGGGGGCTCGCCCACCTTCGGGCAGTGGTACGGCGCCACCCTGGATGATGAGCGCATGCGCATGATGTATATCCCGCCGGGCTTTGCCCATGGGTTCGTCGTCCTCTCGGAAAGAGCGGATTTTATCTACAAATGCACCGATTACTACCACCCGGCATCGGAGCAGGGTATTGCCTGGAATGATCCCGGTATTGGTATCGACTGGCCGCTGGACGATGTCACTCTCTCGGACAAGGACCGGCAGAACCCCCGCCTGGATGCCCAACCGGCCGAGCGGCTGCCGCTCTACACGTGGGACGGGGCGTGAGGATCCTGGTGACCGGAGCCGGCGGCCAGGTCGGGCGGGCACTGATCGAGCGTGGCGTGGCCTCCGGTATCGATATGCCGGGGCCAGGACACGGCATGCTCGACATCACCCGTCCCGGCTGCGCGAGTGATTACATGGCCGCCTTGCGCCCCGACATGGTAATCAACGCCGCCGCCTACACCGCCGTTGACCGGGCCGAGAGCGAGCCGGAGGCGGCCTATGCCGTCAACCGCGATGGCCCGGCCAGCCTGGCCGACGCCTGCCGCGAGGCGGACGTGCCGCTGCTGCACATCTCGACCGATTACGTCTTCGACGGCGCTCTCAGCAGGCCCTATCGGGAGAACGATGAACCGAACCCGCGCAGCGTTTACGGCAAGAGTAAGCTGGAGGGGGAACGTGCGGTTGCACAGCGGCTCGACCGGCACATCATCCTGCGCGTGGCGTGGGTCTTCTCTGCGCATGGAGAGAATTTCGTCAAGAGCATGCTGCGACTTGGCGCGGAACGGGAAGAACTGGGCGTGGTGGACGATCAGAAGGGCGCGCCCACCTGGGCGGATGATATCGCCTCGGTCCTTCTGAATATCGCCTCCCAGTGCATGCGCGATACCGATCCTGCCTGGGGCATATACCATTACACCGGAACCCCCGAGACTACCTGGTATGGCTTCTCCCGGGCGATTTTCGATCAGGCGGTGGAGATCGGCCTGCTCGAAAAGGCACCGATCGTTCATCCCATCCGCACCGAACAGTATCCGACTCCGGCGGCGCGGCCGGGAAACTCGGCGCTCGAATGCCGCAAGCTCCTCAATGTGTTTGGCATCGACCAGGCCGATTGGCACACCGGGCTGGGAACCGTATTGCAGCAGTGGAGGGCAGATGATGCATGAGACAAAAAACCTCCTGGTAACCGGCGGCGCCGGTTTCATCGGCAGTAACTTCGCGCACTACTGGCTGGCACGCTACCCAGCCGAGCGGGTGGTTGTGCTCGACGCGCTCACCTACGCGGGTAACCGCGAGAATCTGGATGCACTCGAAGCCAACCCGAACTTTCGATTCGTCCACGGCGACATACTCGACACCGGGCGGGTTGAGCGCCTGCTCAGGGAAGAACAGATCGATACCCTGGTCCACTTCGCCGCCGAGAGCCATGTCGACCGCTCCATCCATGGACCGGATGCCTTCCTCAAGACCAATATCGAGGGGACACACTCCCTGCTCAAAGCCGCCAAGCGGGTGTGGCTTGACGGAGAGGGGCGGGCGCACCGCTTCCACCACGTCTCGACCGATGAAGTCTATGGCACCCTGGAGCCAGATGCCCCGGCCTTCACAGAAACGCACCCCTATCAGCCCAACTCACCCTATGCCGCGAGCAAGGCGGGGTCCGACCATATCGTGCGCAGCTACCATCACACCTATGGTCTGAACACCACCATCAGCAACTGCTCCAACAACTACGGCCCTTACCAGTTTCCGGAAAAACTGATCCCCCTGATGATCGCCAACTGTCTGGATGGAAAACCGCTGCCTGTCTATGGCGATGGAAGGCAGATACGCGACTGGCTCTATGTGGACGATCACAACAGGGGCATCGACCTGATTATCCGAAACGGAGAAACCGACAACACCTACAACATCGGCGGCAACAACGAATGGACCAATATCGACATCGTCGCCCTGATCTGTGACCTGATGGATCAACACCACCCAAGAGTGTCGCTACCTCGTGAAAGATTTTGGGACATCCCAGTCCCCAAAATCGACTCGCCAACGCGACAGCCGTTACTGCCCCGACCGTCCTGCGCTCATCACGACTCCGTCCCGCACATTGCAGCAAAGCTGCTCGTGCGCAACTCCGTCATGATGACCACAATGACTCTACGGCGTGTCGGATGCGCTATTTGTACGCCCTACGTCACTCCCTATCGGTCGTAACTGCGGCCATACAACCGCGCCTACGCCTATCGGGGACTAACCGCCTTCGCTTCGCTCTCCATGGCGGTTAGCGCCGGAGGGGCGCCGCACAACCGTCTGATCACCCATGTGGAGGATCGCGCCGGGCACGACCGTCGCTACGCCATCAACGCGGCCAAGATCACGAAGCGGCTGGGCTACGCGCCGGAGGAGACATTCGAGAGCGGCATCCGCAAGACCGTGCGCTGGTACCTCGACAACGAGTCGTGGTGGCGTGGGGTGATGGACGGCAGCTACCAGGCGTGGGTTGAGAAAAACTACCGCGCCCGGGGAAACTGAATGAACCGGAAGTGGAACGCGAACACCCATTTGGCCCGGATCGCCTGGGGCATTATCATGGGCATCGCCCTGTGGCTGATGCTGTTTGCATTCACCGGAGAGCGCTTCACCCCGGTACGGATGGCAAGCTATCTCGCCCCCTGGATGGCCGCGCTGCTGCTGCTGATCACCGTCGCTGGAATCATTGCCCATCGCAGACGCCTTGCCATCTCGGCGCTGCTGCTGGCCTTTGTGGTCGGTTACCCCTATCTGGGGCTTCTTATTCCCTTTCGCGGAGTCCCCGCGAGCGAAGCGGCGGTCTACAAGGTGATGACCTATAGCAAAATGGGAAGAAATCACGACATCGCGGCTGTTTCCCGGGTAGTCCGGTCCCAGCAGCCCGACCTCCTGTTCATGCAGGAGATTGGTGAAGGGGAGAGCGCCGCCCTGATCGACCAACGCTAACCGCCATGGAGAGCGAAGCGAAGGCGGTTAGTCCCCGATAGGCGTAGGCGCGGTTGTATGGCCGCAGTTACGACCGATAGGGAGTGACGTAGGGCATACAAATAGCGCATCCGACACGCCGTAGAGTCATTGTGGTCATCATGACGGAGTTGCGCACGAGCAGCTTTGCTGCAATGTGCGGGACGGAGTCGTGATGAGCGCAGGACGGTCGGGGCAGTAACGGCTGTCGCGTTGGCGAGTCGATTTTGGGGACTGGGATGTCCCAAAATCTTTCACGAGGTAGCGACACTCTTGTTGGGCGATCTCTACAACGGTCAGCCGATCCACGCCCTGGCCGATAATCACTACGGCCTGATTCTGAGTCGGTTCCCGCTGCAATCACGGCTGAAAACGGGGGATTCGGCGCTGCATGCCGAAGTCACATTCCCCGGGAGCAGCGTATCGGTCTGGAATCTCCATCTGCCAAAATCGATGGCGTCGACACAAGCCCAGTACGATGCGGTGGAACAGCTTGTGGATCAGTTCATCTGCCAGCCCGGCCCGGCCATCGTCGCCGGAGACCTCAATGCCACGCAGATCAACCACCCCTATCTTGCGATTGCGCAGCACCTGGATAACGCATTTGAAAAGGCCGGGTTCGGAATGGGCTTCACCTTCCCATCTCCCGCCCGGCGGATGGGATGGATAACCCCCTTTATGCGCATTGACCACATCTTCGTCAGCGGGCATTTTCAGATTCATGACGTCTATGTGGTCGATGAGGCGGGTGGCTCCGACCACTATCCGGTGGTGGCTGTGGTTGGGATGGATAATGCCATTCTATAATCGCAAAAAAATGATTCGGATGCCTCCGGTGGCGGAGTCGACAGCGCTCCATCCGTGCGTCTATTTGCCCCGCCTTTGGATGATCGAGTGCGATCACCCGGTGGCGATTATGTCCACGGTCCTGCAGTGGGGCTGGATGGGGTTGCATCGAGAGTTACAAACCACACTTATTGACAGCGAAATGGTCCTAAACCCGTAATGAACAACCAGAATACTCAAATTGCCAAAATTACCGTAGTGGGAACAGGCTACGTCGGCCTCTCCCTGGCGGTATTGCTCTCCCAGAACAACGAAGTGGTGGCGCTCGACATCGATGGCGACAGGGCGGCGAAAATCAATCAGGGGCGATCACCTATCATTGACCCCGAGATCGAGGCCTATTTACAGGACAGGCAGCTCAACCTGAAGGCGACCACGGAGAAAGCCACGGCATACGAGGGGGCGGAGTATGTGATCATCGCCACGCCCACCGACTATGACCCGGAGACCAACTACTTCAACACGAAATCGCTGGAGAGTGTTATTGTGGATGCCCTTGCCGTAAACCCGACGGCAACCTGTCCTGGTTCAGCCTGAACCGGAGTTTTCCGGTTCACATTTAAGAGACAACCTCACGGCTGCCCGTGGGCAGATGTACCGATTGTAACTGCCTATTTTCTGCACGTCGGTTACGTGCTTCTGCC
>PQCP01000110.1 GCA_003062205.1 Candidatus Sedimenticola endophacoides | reverse complement strand
GGCGAAGAACACAGGAGACCGTCCCCTCGGACAATGTTCAAGTTGTTCGAGGGGGTTCTTCTTTATCCATCAGGGATTGTGGACAGGATGGGCGGAATCTACCGCAGATAATCTGGTCATGCACAACAGTCCCGTTTCCGGGGGCTTCATCGAAAAGCTGGCGGCCAAGGGCATCGATAAATTCATGGCCTATGAGCTGGACAGCGATCTGGTTCACGACCGTTTGTCCCGCTTCAGTCGGAATTGGAGTTTTCCTCAATTTGAGTTAGTGGTAACTTCTGGAGGAAAATATGAGCAAACGAACCCGACGAAATTTCACGCCCCGGGAAAAGGTGGCAATCCTGAAGCAGCACCTGGTTGAGGGGCAGCCGGTATCAGACGTGTGTGATGCCCACGGTTTGAACCCCAACACGTTCTACCGTTGGCAAAAAGAGTTCTTTGAGAATGGCGCGGCCGCTTTCGAGAAGGAAGACAGGGGTAGGGTAAAGGCTGAGCAACGTCGCTTTGCTGAACTGGAAGCGAAGCTGAAAAAGAAGGACCAAGAGTGTCGCTACCTCGTGAAAGATTTTGGGACATCCCAGTCCCCAAAATCGACTCGCCAACGCGACAGCCGTTACTGCCCCGACCGTCCTGCGCTCATCACGACTCCGTCCCGCACATTGCAGCAAAGCTGCTCGTGCGCAACTCCGTCATGATGACCACAATGACTCTACGGCGTGTCGGATGCGCTATTTGTATGCCCTACGTCACTCCCTATCGGTCGTAACTGCGGCCATACAACCGCGCCTACGCCTATCGGGGACTAACCGCCTTCGCTTCGCTCTCCATGGCGGTTAGCGGTGGCGGCTTACGTGGATGACTATAATCAGTCTCGCCTACACAGTGCTATCGGCTATATCACCCCTGCCGACAAGCTGGCAGGCAAGGCCCCTGAGATCTTGGCAAACCGGGAACAGAAGCTGGCAGAAGCACGTAACCGACGTGCAGAAAATAGGCAGTTACAATCGGTACATCTGCCCACGGGCAGCCGTGAGGTTGTCTCTTAAATGTGAACCGGAAAACTCCGGTTCAGGCTGAACCAGGACACAGGAAAAAAGCGGCTGCGGAACCGATCACAACTACTCGCAGGGTTTTACAATTCAAGATTGCCATTTCAGTCCCCATCTTCCGCTAACCGCCATGGAGAGCGAAGCGAAGGCGGTTAGTCCCCGATAGGCGTAGGCGCGGTTGTATGGCCGCAGTTACGACCGATAGGGAGTGACGTAGGGCATACAAATAGCGCATCCGACACGCCGTAGAGTCATTGTGGTCATCATGACGGAGTTGCGCACGAGCAGCTTTGCTGCAATGTGCGGGACGGAGTCGTGATGAGCGCAGGACGGTCGGGGCAGTAACGGCTGTCGCGTTGGCGAGTCGATTTTGGGGACTGGGATGTCCCAAAATCTTTCACGAGGTAGCGACACTCTTGTCGGACAACGGTCCCCAGTTTGTCGCCAAGGACTTCAAGGCGTTCATTCGGGTCAAGGGTATGGATCATGTACGAACCTCACCTTACTATCCGCAGAGCAACGGAAAGCTGGAACGGTGGCACAAGAGCCTGAAATCGGAATGCATTCGCCCGAAGGCACCGCTGAATTTCGAAGAGGCCCAGCGCTTGGTGGCGGCTTACGTGGATGACTATAATCAGTCTCGCCTACACAGTGCTATCGGCTATATCACCCCTGCCGACAAGCTGGCAGGCAAGGCCCCTGAGATCTTGGCAAACCGGGAACAGAAGCTGGCAGAAGCACGTAACCGACGTGCAGAAAATAGGCAGTTACAATCGGTACATCTGCCCACGGGCAGCCGTGAGGTTGTCTCTTAAATGTGAACCGGAAAACTCCGGTTCAGGCTGAACCAGGACACGTTATGGCGCCCATTATGGGGCGGTGCTGGCCGACAGCTATGAAAAGGACGAACTGCGCGTGCTCGACCAAAACGGCTACCGGGTGTTTCACCGCTTCGCCTTCGACGAACTGGGCAAGCCGGTGGTCTATGAGGCGCATCCCGAAGAGCCGAAGAAGTTGCACTTCGCCTGAACGGCCGTCCCTCCGCCCGCCCATTCCTGGGCGGGCGTTGCGCATTCCGATCCATACCCGCCAATAAACTCAGGCAGATAGCCGTTCGGCGCACATCCGGCGGGGCAGGCCTGAATATCGGACTACCCACAAATAGGTACCACCCCCGGGGTAGTTATGGGGTCGGCACTACCTACTATTATTCAATTTAATCAATTAGTTAGGTCGTGAGTTTTTGGTTGATATCAATAACTCTCCCGGTCTGTGGGGGGATAATCCCCAACCATAGTCAGGAGATGTACTTGGTGACGACTTCAATCAACAGGGCCCGGTTTCTCAGGGGGCAGTTCGGTGGCGGGGCGCCATTGCCGCGCCCGCCCTGGGCCCTTCCCGAAACGGAGTTTACCGACCGCTGCACCCGTTGCGACAACTGCATCGGGGTCTGCCCCGACCAGCTCCTGGTCAGGGGCGGCGGCGGTTTCCCGGTGATCGATTTCTCCCGTGGCGGCTGCGACTTCTGCGGCGAATGCAGTGCCGTTTGCGAACCGGGCGTGCTTGCCCGGGGCGACGGGGAGCGTCCCCCCTGGGCGCTTGTCGCGCGCATCGGCGGTAGCTGCCTGGCCGTAAACGCCGTGACCTGCCGCTGCTGCGGTGAGGTCTGCGCGCCGCGCGCCATCCGTTTCCGGTTGCAGACCGGCGGGAGGGCGATCCCGGAACTCGATCAACAGGCCTGCACCGGCTGTGGTGCGTGCCACGCCGTCTGCCCGGTGCGGGCGGTGGAGATTTCAGCATTAACCGACGAATGGGGGGAGATGACAGCATGAGAAACATTTGCAGTGCCATCGTACATGCCCGCCCCGAGAAGGCGGCGCGGGTGCGCCAGGCCATCGAGGCGTTCGAGGGGGCCGAGGTCCATGGGGGCGTCGAGGAGGGCAAGTTGATCGTCACGGTGGAAGGTAGCGAGGACGATGTGCTGGCCGACACCCTCGGCAGGGTGGGTGACCTCCAGGGTGTGGTCAGCACCGTCATGATTTATCACTTTTGTGGGGAAGACGAAGTTTCGAACGAGGAGGTACTCCAGTGAAACAAACCAGGCGTGACTTTATCAAGAGTAATGCGATTGCGGCGGCGGCCGCGGCGGCGGGCGTCACCCTTCCGGGGGTGCAGGTGGCCTCCGCGGCGGACGCCGATGGCATCCGCTGGGACAAGATTGCCTGCCGTTTCTGCGGCACCGGCTGCTCGGTTCTGGTCGGCGTCAAGGACGGACGCATGGTGGCCAGTCAGGGTGACCCGGACGCCCCGGTGAACAAGGGCCTGAACTGCATCAAGGGCTATTTCCTGCCCAAGATCATGTATGGCAAGGATCGCCTCACCCAGCCGCTGCTGCGCAAGAAGGGCGGCCAGTACGACAAGAACGGCAATTTCGAGCCGGTATCCTGGGACGAGGCGTTCAAGACCATGGCCGAGAAGTTCGTGGCTGCGCGCAAGAAGGGTCCGAAGGGTATGGGCATGTTCGGCTCCGGTCAGTGGACCGTCTGGGAGGGCTACGCCGCCTCCAAACTGATCAAGGCCGGCTTCCGCTCCAACAGCTTGGAGCCCAACGCCCGTCACTGCATGGCCTCGGCGGTGGCCGCCTTCATCCGTGGTTTCGGCATCGACGAGCCCATGGGTTGCTACGATGACCTGGAGCACGCCGACGCCTTCGTCCTGTGGGGCGCCAACATGGCCGAGATGCACCCGATCCTCTGGTCGCGTCTCACCGACACCCGCCTCACCAAGGAGGGGTGCGAGGTGCATGTGCTCTCCACCTACGAGCACCGCTGCTTTGAGCTGGCGGACAACGGCATGGTCTTCACCCCCCAGTCGGATCTGGCCATCGCCAACTACATCGCCAACTACATCATCCAGAACAAGGCCTACAACCAGTCCTTTATCGACAAGCACGTCAACTTCACCAAGACCGCCACCGACATCGGCTACGGTCTGCGTGACAACGACCCGCGCGAGAAGGCGGCCAAGAACCGCAACAGTGGCAAGCTTACCAAGATCTCGTTCGAGGAGTACGCCAAGGAGGTCGCGCCCTACACCGTGGAGAAGGCGAGCGAGATGTCCGGCGTACCGGCGGATCAGCTGGAGCGGCTGGCCAAGATCTATGCCGACCCCAACAAGAAGGTCACCTCGTTCTGGACCATGGGTATGAACCAGCACACCCGCGGGGTCTGGATCAACGGCCTGGTCTATAACATCCATCTGCTGATGGGCAAGATCTCCGAGCCGGGCAACAGCCCATTCTCGCTGACCGGCCAGCCCTCCGCCTGCGGTACCGCGCGCGAGGTCGGCACCTTCACCCATCGTCTTCCGGCGGATCTGGTGGTGGCCAAAGATGCCCACTGCGCGTTCACCGAGAAGGTGTGGAAACTGCCCGCCGGGACCATCCCCAGGGCCAAGGGCAAGGCGGGAGACGCCGATCAGACCGACATCAGCGGCAAGCCGATGGGGGCCACGCTGATCCATGCCGTGGCCATGCACCGCGCCCTCAAGGACGGTGTGATGAACTGCTTCTGGGTCATGTGCAACAACAACATGCAGGCCGCCGCCAACCTCAACGACGAGTCCCTTCCGGGCTGGCGCAAGGCGGAGAACTTCGTGGTCGTCTCCGACCCCTATCCGACCGTATCGGCCCAGGCCGCCGATCTGATTCTGCCCACCGCCATGTGGGCTGAGAAGGAGGGTGCCTACGGTAACGCCGAGCGGCGTACCCAGTTCTGGCGTCAGCAGGTGCAGGCGCCGGGCGAGGCCCGCTCCGACCTGTGGCAGATCATGGAGTTCGCCAAGTACGTCAAGGTGGAGGATGTGTGGCCCGCGGACCTGATCGCGGCGGCGCCCGAGTACCAGGGCAAGACCCTGTTCGATGTGCTCTACGCCAACGGACAGGTCGACAAGTTCCCGAAACAGGAGGTGACCGACTCCGAGGGCCACGTATACGGCAACGACGAGATGGAGTACTTCGGCTTCTATCCGCAGAAGGGCATGTTCGAGGAATACCGCCTGTTCAACTCGGCGGAGAATATCCCCAAGAAAGGGCACGAGATGGCCGATTTCGACACCTACCACAAGGTGCGCGGCATCCGCTAACCGCCATGGAGAGCGAAGCGAAGGCGGTTAGTCCCCGATAGGCGTAGGCGCGGTTGTATGGCCGAAGTTACGACCGATAGGGAGTGACGTAGGGCATACAAATAGCGCATCCGACACGCCGTAGAGTCATTGTGGTCATCATGACGGAGTTGCGCACGAGCAGCTTTGCTGCAATGTGCGGGACGGAGTCGTGATGAGCGCAGGACGGTCGGGGCAGTAACGGCTGTCGCGTTGGCGAGTCGATTTTGGGGACTGGGATGTCCCAAAATCTTTCACGAGGTAGCGACACTCTTGCGCTGGCCGGTGGTCAACGGCAAGGAGACGCTGTGGCGCTTCCGCGAAGGCTATGACCCCCACGTACCGGCCGGCGCCGGAATGATGTTCTACGGCAAGCCCGACGGCAAGGCCAACATCATCTCCGCGCCCTTCGAGCCGGCCGCCGAGGTCCCGGACAAAGAGTACGACCTGTGGCTCTGCACCGGCCGTGTGCTGGAGCACTGGCACTCGGGCTCCATGACCCAGCGTGTCGAGGAGTTGCACCGGGCCGTGCCGGACGCGGTGGTGTTCATGCACCCCAACGACGCCAAGAAACGGCGTCTGCGCCAGGGCTCCATGGCCAAGCTGCAGACCCGCCGTGGAGAAGTGGTGGCCGAGGTGGAGACCCGGGGACGTAACCGTCCTCCCGAGGGGTTGGTGTTCATCCCCTGGTTCGATGCCAGCCGCCTGGTCAATAAACTGACCCTCGACCAGACCGATCCGCTCTCCAAGGAGACGGATTACAAGAAGTGCGCGGTCAAGGTGGTGAAGGCATAGGGCCCGGCTCCGGTCCGTTTCGGCGGACCGGGCCGCGGATTGGAAATGGTACCGAATCGATAGCAGAGCAGTATGAAGAAGTCAGATTCAGGTAATGGTCAGGAGCGGGGCCTCTCCCGCAGGCAGTTTTTGGGCAATACGCTCAAGACCGTCTGCGGCGTGGGCCTGGTGGGGATGGGGCTCGGGTTTTATGCGAGACAGGCCGACTCCCTGCCGCCGATGGCGATTCGACCGCCGGGAGCGATCCCGGAGGAGGATTTCCTCGGCGCCTGCATTCGCTGCGGGTTGTGCGTCAGGGACTGTCCCTACGACATCCTCAAGCTGGGGCAACTGGGCGATGACGTGCCGACCGGCACGCCGTATTTCACCGCCCGGACCGGCCCCTGCGAGATGTGCGAGGACATCCCCTGCGTGCCCGTCTGCCCGACCAACGCCCTGGACCACAACCTCACCGATATCCGGGAAGCCCGCATGGGCCTGGCGGTGGTGGTGGACCAGGAGACCTGCATCGCCTTCCTCGGCCTGCGCTGTGAAGTCTGCTTCAACGTCTGTCCCGTGCGGGGTGACGCCATTACCCTGGAGTTGCAGCACAATGACCGCTCAGGCAAGCACGCACTGTTCATTCCGGTGGTGCATTCCGAGGCCTGTACCGGGTGCGGACTCTGTGAGAAGGCGTGCATCCTCGAAGAGGCGGCGATCAAGATCTTCCCCAACCATCTGGCGAAGGGGGAGCTTGGCGGACACTATCGACTCGGCTGGAAAGAGAAAGAGAAGGCAGGGAAATCACTGGTGACACCGGACCTGGAGCATCGCTACAACCTCCCCGAGGGTGTGCGTTATGAGCTGCAGGGCGAGGGATTGATTATCGAACAGGGGCAGGGTGCCGGAGAGGTACCCTTCTCGACCAACCCGCTCGATACCCTCAACCGTGGACTGGAGGATAAATGATGGCCAAGCAGACAGCAGTAGGCGCTGAAGCCGTTGCCGCCAAGGGTTGGTTCAAGGCCCACAAGTGGTTGATCCTCCGTCGTGTCAGTCAGCTGAGTCTGCTGGCGCTGTTCGTGGTGAGTCCCTACCTGGTGGACCGCCTGGAGCGTGAGACATGGCTGGTCAAGGGCAATCTGGCGTCGAGCGTCACGCTCGACGTGCTGCCCCTGACCGACCCCCATGTGCTGCTGCAGGCGGTGCTCGCCGGGGTGGAACCCCACCGCGACGCCATCATCGGCGTCATCCTGGTGATCGCCTTCTACCTGTTGGTGGGAGGTCGGGTGTACTGCTCCTGGGTATGCCCGGTCAACATGGTCACCGATGCCGCCGCCTGGCTGCGCCGCAAGCTCGGCATCAGCACGCCGTCGCAGCTCCCGCGCGTTACCCGCTACTGGATGCTGGGCCTCACCCTGGTCCTGCCCCTGGTGACGGGCTCCATCGTATGGGAGTTGGTCAATCCGGTCTCGATGCTGTTTCGCGGCATCGTCTTCGGGCTGGGCATGGCCTGGGTGCTGGTGCTTGGCGTGTTCCTGTTCGATCTGCTGGTGAGCAGGGATGGCTGGTGCGGCAGGCTGTGTCCGGTGGGGGCCTTTTACTCCCTGCTGGGAAGCCGCAGCCAGCTGCGTGTGGTAGCCGCAAACCGTGAGGCGTGCGACGACTGCATGGACTGCTACGCAGTCTGCCCCGAGTCACGGATCATCAAGCCCGTGCTGAAGGGCGCAGAAACGGGTGTCGGGCCGGTGATCCTCTCTTCCAACTGTACCAACTGTGGCCGCTGCATCGATGTATGTGCGGTGGATGTCTTCCAATTCGGCAGCCGTAATGCCATTGACCAGGTGAAAACAACATCGGTAACCGGGGCGGGTGCCCGTCAGCGTACGGGCGCCTAGCCGGATGGTTTTCAGGCGTATCAATTTTCAAACAGTGAGTTTGATGGAGAGCAAGATGAAAAAATCGACACTTACCCTCATGGTTGCCCTGGTGGCGCTGCTGTGCTCCGGCACCGCCTTCTCGGGCGTGGAATTCCTGCGCGGCGGCCAGGAGATTCAGGACCCCTCAAAGGCGCCCGACAAGCGCAAGCAGGAGATCGTCAAAGGCAGCTTCGATCGCAGCTATAAGATCCAGCCCCCGATGATCCCGCACACCATCGAAAAGGAGGAGATCAGCCTACGGGTCAACACCTGCATGAAGTGCCACTCGGAGAAGACCTACAAGGAGAAGAAGGCGCCCAAGGCGGGCGACAGCCATTACGTGACGCGCGACGGAAAGGTCCTGGAGACGGTCTCCAGCCGCCGCTACTTCTGCAACCAGTGCCATGCGCTGCAGCTTGACGCGGCCCCCCTGGTGGAGAACGTCTTCGCCGGTGCGAAGTAACCACGGACACCGGCGACCGCCCCCCCGGCCGGGGGCGGTCGCCGGTCCCGGCCTGGACCGGATGTGGTCTATCGGACAGATCGCCCATTCGGCGATACAACATAGAACGGCACCAGCGGGTGCCTGCACAGAGTCAGATGAGAACAGTTATGAACAATGGCGCAAAAAGCAAGGTGATCAAGATCCTGATGGTCGGCATCATCCTCGGCATTATCCTCTGGGGAGGATTCAATACCGCCATGGAGGCGACCAACAGTGAAACCTTCTGCATCTCGTGTCATGAGATGGAGACCACGGTGTATCAGGAGTTGAAAGAGACCGTGCACTTTACCAACCGCACCGGTGTCCGCGCCACCTGCCCCGACTGCCATGTCCCGCGGGAGTGGATACACAAGGTGGTGCGCAAGATCCAGGCCACCAATGAGCTCTATCACAAGATGTTGGGTACGGTGGATACGCCCGAGAAGTTCGAGGAGAAGCGTCTGGAACTGGCTCAGAACGTGTGGCGGGCGATGAAGAAGACCAACTCGCGCGAATGCCGAAACTGCCACAAGTTCGAATCCATGAACCTCGACAAGCAGGACTCGCGCAGCGCCGATGCCCACGATCCCCACTATTGGGACGCGGTGGACGGCAAGCCCCTGCAGAAGACCTGCATCGATTGCCACAAGGGCATCGCCCACTCGCTGCCGGCGGGTTACGACCCGGCCGCGGATGAGATGAACGAAGGCTGATCCCGAACCGTCACACCCTCACCCCGTCGCCAGGCGGCGGGGTGAGGCCTCCTCGATTCTGCACGGCTTCGCCCCCACCACGCGGCCCCGATCCGGGAGTATTGTGATTCTCCCGCTCCCGGCCCGGGCGATCCCGTTCCTGAGATGGGTCTATTGTCTTTTGGAAGTAAAAAGACAAGAATGTGCCCTCCATATCCCGAGGTCCGTTCCGCATGGCTGAGTTAGTTGATCGTTTCGGTCGAAAAATCGAATATCTTCGGCTGTCGGTGACGGATCGTTGCGATTTCCGCTGTTTTTACTGTATTCCCAAAGGATTCAATGAGTTCAGCGATCGGGGTGACCAGCTTACCCTGGACGAGTGCGTGCGTTTGGTGCGCGTGTTCAGTGAGATGGGTGTCGGGCGGGTCCGCTTCACCGGGGGCGAACCCCTGGTGCGACGGGACATCGTCGAGATGGTGCGCCGCATCGGCGCAATGCCGAATATCCATGACCTCTCCATGAGCACCAACGCCTCTCAGCTCGCCCGCTGCGCGAGCGAGATCCGGGCGGCGGGCGTTGAGCGTCTCAATGTCAGCCTCGACACCCTTGATCCGGAGACCTTTCGCCAGATCACCCAGGGTGATTTGAGCCGGGTGCTGGACGGCTTGATGGCCGCCAAGTCGGCCGGTTTCAGGCCCATCAAGATCAACATGGTGGTGATGCGCGACCTGAACATGCACGAAGTTGGCGACATGGTCGATTTCTGCCTTGAGCACCGCTTCACCCTGCGGTTTATAGAGACCATGCCGGTTGGGGAGGCGGGCGTCAGCGCTCGTGACCGCTATGTCAGCCTGAGCGAGATCCGCGAGATGCTGGAGCAGCGCTTCGAGCTGGAGCCGGCGCGCATGACCGGTGCCGGTCCGGCCAAGTACCTGAAAGTGGTTGGCGGACGCTTGAAGATCGGCTTTATCACGCCCATGTCCCAGCATTTCTGCGAAGACTGCAATCGTGTCAGGCTCTCGTCCGAGGGCACACTCTATCTCTGTCTTGGTCAGGGCGATAAGCTGGAGTTTCGCCCCCTGTTGCGCGGCGGCGTCGATGATGATGAGCTGAAGGGGCACATTCTGGAGGCGATCGAGCGTAAACCCGAGAAGCACGAGTTCGACACCAAGCCGGGGCAGGTTGTGCGTGTCATGTCCATGACCGGTGGATAGCGGTCTGCGGACGAACCCCTGCCGCTCTGCAAGCCCGTGACAAGCGACTCACTGAGCGCTCTCTACCGATATAATCTCTTCAGGCGCCGGTGAATATTACGGGCGGGGCGGTGTCGGGACGGTTCTTCACGGCTTTTCATAATGGCGTCAGTATGCTGCTGCTACTCCTTGAGAGAAAAAATCCCTCTGTGGTGCCTTGCGCTCATCGACCTGTGCCCGTCCGCAAATGCGGGCTAAGCTTTGGGTGAATGGCTCCCGTGCACCGACGGGGCGGGATCTGGTTGGCGGAGAGCTTTGGTGGGATTATGAATGATGTGGTGACAGAGGGTGGCCGGCGTGACCTGGTTATGCTCGGCGGGTCGGATGATGACCGCGATGCACTCGGAGTTCTGCTGCGGCCGTTTGGCTATTGTGTGCGGTGGGTGGAGGATCTGCGCGCTCTGCGCCGGTTTCCAGAGCAACGGCTCCCCGGTCTGTTGCTGCTCAATACCAGGGCGGGGGTGGATCCCTACGCTTTGTGCCGGGAAATCAAGACCGACGTGAGGCTTGGGGGGATACCGCTGTTGCTGGCGTTTGGATCGCGGCACGAGGTGGATGTGGAGCGGGTATTCACCTCGGGTTGCGGTGATTATCTGGTTCGGCCCTATCGTGGGGCGGAGACCGCCGCGCGGGTGATAAGTCAGATCCGCCTGTTCAATCTGGAGAAGGACCTGGTCGAACGTAGCCAGGAACTGCGGCGTCTGAGTAGCGTCGATACACTGACCGGCCTGTATAACCGACGCCGCTTCATCGAGCAGATCGGCCAGTGTTTGAGCCGAGTAGACCGCTATGGTGGCAACTGTTCCCTGCTGGTGCTCGATCTGGATCACTTCAAGCGAGTCAACGCGGTGCATGGCTACGATGTTGGTGACGAGGTGCTGACGGAGGTGGCCCGGCGGATTCGCAATACGCTGCGAGAGAGTGACTTGGCAGCACGTTGGGCCGGGGAGGAGTTCATCCGCTAACCGCCATGGAGAGCGAAGCGAAGGCGGTTAGTCCCCGATAGGCGTAGGCGCGGTTGTATGGCCGCAGTTACGACCGATAGGGAGTGACGTAGGGCATACAAATAGCGCATCCGACACGCCGTAGAGTCATTGTGGTCATCATGACGGAGTTGCGCACGAGCAGCTTTGCTGCAATGTGCGGGACGGAGTCGTGATGAGCGCAGGACGGTCGGGGCAGTAACGGCTGTCGCGTTGGCGAGTCGATTTTGGGGACTGGGATGTCCCAAAATCTTTCACGAGGTAGCGACACTCTTGGTGCTGGCGACCGAAACGGCCCTGGATGACACCGTGCACCTGGCCCGGCGCCTGCAGCATCGAATCTCCCATGAGCCGATTGGTGCGGTGATCGACCTGACGGCCAGTTTCGGGGTCACTGCCTATGCGCCGGGGCGAGGCAGTATCCAGTCGCTGATCGGGCGCGCCGACGCGGCGCTGGTTATGGCCAAGGAGTCCGGGCGCAATTGCATCAGGGTCGATTCGGGGGTGGCGGAGGCTCTCTAAATGGGCTTGACGATTACGGAAGGACCCGTTTAAAGGGCTTTACAACGACCGATTCGAATACGCCGGTGGTGGCATAGGGGTCGTCGTTGGCCCAGGCGCTGGCCTCGTCCAGGGTCTCGAACTCGGCGATGATCAGGCTACCGCTGAAGCCGGCCTCGCCCGGATCGTTGCTGTCGATGGCCGGGTGTGGGCCGGCGATGATCAGGCGTCCCTCGGCCTGCAGGGCATTGACCCGTTCCAGATGCTGTTCGCGCACCTTGAGTCTGGATTCAAGGCTGTTTTCTCGATCGGTTCCCATAATGGCATAGAGCATCAGGATTCTCCCTGGTTTTCATCGGGTTGTGGCATGAAGCGACTCATGTAGAAGGCCTGGATCAGGACGAAGACGAGGGTCAGGCCCATCATGCCGAAGAGTTTGAAATCCACCCAGGTGGCCTCCGTGAAGTTGAACGCCACATAGAGGTTGAGCCCGCCCATGGCGGCGAAGAAGATCACCCAGGCGGTGTTGAGTCGGTCCCATACCGGGTTTGGCAGCGTTACGGCATGATCCATCATCCGCTGTACCAGGGTCTTGGCGCCGATAAAGCGGCTGCCCAGAAAGGCGATGGCGAACAGCCAGTTGACGACGGTCGGTTTCCATTTGATGAACAGTGGATCGTGCAGCAGCAGGGTCATGCCCCCGAAAAACACCGCCAGGCCAAGCACCACCAGATGCATCTTCTCCACCCGTTTGTGCAGCAGCCGCTGAATGGCGACTTGGGCGATGGAGGCGATGATCAGCACTCCGGTGGCGATATAGATATCACCCAGCTTATAGGCGATAAAGAACAGGATGACAGGGAGGAAGTCGTTGAGGAATTTCATTCTAGTGAAGTACCCGCTTGCCGGGCCAGTCGTTGAAATAGCGTTCGATCACCTCCCGTACCTCGGGGGGATAGTCGACCAGTTCCATCTGTTCCATGCCCTCGCGGAAGAAGCTGCCCGCATCCTCCGGGATCAGCTGGGCGATCTCCGAGTAGGCGGCGTCCATCAAGCGGGGTGACATGATGCGGGTGGCGATGATGCCGCGGTTGAGCAGCAGCAGGTGCCAGGGGTTCTGGTCGTACTCATCGCCGGGCTGCTGCTGGGTGGCGGGGGAGGTGGCGTTGATGAAGTCGCCCATCACGGTGTAAATCTCCTCCAGCGCATCCGTCTCCTCGGTGTTGTTGGCCAGAAAGGCCAGGCCGTTGACCAGGGCGCTGATGCTGGAGAGTTCCCCCCCGTGATAGGCGATCCAGCGGGCGAGGGCGATGGCGAGCAGCTCCCAGGCCATCGACTGATCCTCGATGCCGAGGTCCTCCGCCATGAGCGCCAGCTCCTCCAGGATGTTGAGACCGTAGTCGCCCATCTCGCTGATGTCGGGGGGTTGCGCCCCCGGATCGCCGGAGAGCCGGTCCGGCCCGCTCTCTTCGCTTTTGCGCAGCAGGTCGATCAACTGATCCATGGCGCCGCACAGCACATCGACGGTGGGCTGCTCCGCGGGGCTGTCGAGACCGACGTCCTCCCAGGCCTGGAGAATCTGTTTGGCCGCCTGTTTGAAGGTGTCGGCGAACCAGCTCAGATTTGCGGGGGGCGTTTTCATCGCACCGATTCTATCCTGCGCGCCGATGATCAGCAATTGGGGCATCCATCGGGTGTTATTTTGCCCGGGCGTGGCGGGCTTTTACTGTACAATGCGCCCCATGTCGCTGATCGTCGATCTTCACACCCACTCCACAGCATCCGATGGCACGCTCTCTCCAAGCGAGCTGGTCACTCAGGCGGGTGCGGCCGGGGTCGGCCTGTTGGCACTGACTGACCACGACAACACCGAGGGGGTCGCCGAGGCCCGGGAGGCGGCTTCCGGACTCGGCATCGAACTGGTTTCAGGCATTGAGATCTCGGTCACCTGGAACGCCGGTGTGGTGCACATCGTCGGGCTGGATATCGACATTGAGAATCCACTGCTGTGCCGGGGGCTGGCCGGGGTCCGGGCGTTTCGGCAGTGGCGCGCGGTCGAGATCGGAGAGCGGTTGGCGAAGGCGGGGATCCCCGGCGCCTACGAGGGGGCGCGCGCCCTCTCCAACGGACGCCTGATCAGTCGCACGCATTTTGCCCGTTTTCTGGTCGCCCGGGGATACGCACCCGACATGCGCCGGGTGTTCAAGCGGTTTCTGGTCAGCGGGAAACCGGGGCATGTACCCGGACGCTGGGCGCGGCTGGAGGATGCCGTGGCCTGGGTACGGGCGGCGGGCGGGCAGGCCGTGATCGCCCATCCCGCGCGCTATTCGTTCAGTCGAAGCAAGCTCAGGCGGCTGATCGGTGAGTTCAGCGAGAGTGGCGGGAGCGCCATCGAGGTGGTCTCCGGCAGCCATACCCGGGAGGAGAGTCACACCATGGGGCGCCATGCGAGGGATTTCGGTCTGCTCGGGTCGGTGGGCTCCGATTATCATGGGCCGGAGAGCCTCTGGAACGGGCTGGGCTGTATCGCGCCCCTGCCCGACGGGGTGGAGCCGGTCTGGGCGGCGTGGGGGCAGTCGCGCCAAAGTACACATCACAACACACCTTAGGAACTCCATGTCGCAGTTCTTTCAGATTCACCCCGACAACCCGCAGAAGCGGCTGATCACCCAGGCGGTGGAGATCATCCGCCGTGGCGGGCTGGTGATCTATCCCACCGATTCCAGCTACGCCCTGGGCTGCCAGATCGGCGACAAGGAGGCGATGGAGCGGATCCGCGCCATCCGTCAGCTCGATGACCGGCACAACTTCACCTTGGTCTGCCGGGATCTGTCGGAAATCTCCAACTACGCCAAGGTCGGCAATCAACACTACCGGCTGCTCAAGACCCTGACGCCGGGGCCCTACACCTTTATTCACAAGGCGACCAAGCAGGTGCCCAGGCGCCTGATGCACCCCAAGCGTAAGACCATCGGTTTCCGCATTCCGGACAATCCCATCGCCCTGGCCCTGATGGATGAACTCGGCGAACCCCTGATGAGTTCCACCCTGATCCTGCCCCGCGAGGAGATGCCGATGACCGATCCCTACGAGATGCGGGACCTGATCGGCCATGCCGTGGACCTGATCATCGACGGCGGCTATTGCGGCTTGGAGCCGACCACCGTGGTGGATATGGAGGAGGCGCCGGTGGTGGTACGGGTCGGCAAGGGAGATGTCTCATTGTTCGAGTGAAAAAATCTCTATTAAACAATAAATAATACAGTTAATTTAATGTAATATATTTGGTCTTTTTGGGCTATTTTTTCAATGGGGGACGGGGGGCGGAACGATTCACAACCCAGGGCCCGGGCAGCATCCGTACGGCCCCTTGAATGAAATCCCGGTGCCCGATGATAGGATAGTGCACATGATCGAAGGCCGAGCCCAATGCGAACCGGAGGAGTGGATGGATGGCTGAGTTGACCACGATACAGGCGATTACCGTGCTGATTCTGCCGGTGCTGTTCGCCATTACCGTCCACGAAGCGGCCCATGGCTGGGTCGCGCGGCGCCTCGGCGACCATACCGCCAGCATGCTGGGGCGGGTCACTTTCAACCCACTCAAGCACATCGATCCGGTCGGCACCGTCGCCGTGCCGCTGCTGATGTACCTCTTTTCGGGGTTCCTGTTCGGCTGGGCAAAGCCGGTGCCGGTCGATTTCAGGAATCTGCGCAATCCACGCCGGGACATGGCCCTGGTCGCCATCGCCGGTCCCGGCTCCAACCTGCTGATGGCGATCGGCTGGGCGCTGGCGATCAAGGTGGGGATGCTGATGGGTGGGGAGTTGCGCTGGGTGGCCCTGCCGCTGATCTACATGGGCTCCGCGGGAATCATGATCAATTCCATTCTGATGGTGTTGAATCTGCTACCGATTCTTCCGCTCGATGGAGGCCGGGTGGTGGCTGCTCTGCTGCCGCCGCCGCTGGCCGCGCGGTATGCGCGGATGGAGCCGTGGGGCCTGATCATCGTGATCGGGCTGCTGGTCAGCGGGCTGCTCGGCACTTTGATTCAGCCCGGCATCGACCTGGTCCAGTGGTTCGCCACCTCGTTGGCCGGGCTGCGCTGATTTCTGCCCGCTGCGTTACCTGATAGACTACAGCGTCCGCTCAGCGCGAACGCGCCACGAATACTCAGAATCAGTAAGGGGAAGTAGATTGAACTCCGTTGCAACACAGCACGCCCGCGTCCTGTCCGGCATGCGTCCCACCGGGCGCCTGCATCTGGGGCACTACCACGGGGTACTGAAAAACTGGGTCGAACTGCAGCACGAGTACGACTGCTATTTTTTCGTTGCCGACTGGCATGCGCTGACCACACACTACGATGACCCGAGCATCATTCCCGGCAGTGTCTGGGATATGGTCATCGACTGGTTGGCCGCCGGGGTCAATCATGGTGAGTCGCGGGTCTTCATCCAGTCACAGGTGCCGGAACACGCGGAACTGCACCTGCTGTTGTCGATGATCACCCCCCTTGGCTGGCTGGAGAGGGTGCCGAGCTACAAGGATCAGCAGGAGAAGTTGAAGGAGAAGGATCTGGCCACTTATGGGTTTCTCGGCTACCCGCTGCTGCAATCGGCCGATATCCTGATCTACAAGGCGGGGCTGGTGCCGGTCGGTGAGGACCAGGTGGCCCACGTGGAGTTGACCCGCGAGGTGGCCCGCCGTTTCAACCATATCTATGGGCGTGAGGCGAACTTCGAGGAGATGGCCGAGGCCGCGGTCAAAAAGATGGGCAAGAAGAGCGCCAAGCTCTACACCCGCTACCGCAAGGCCTACCAGGAGCAGGGTGACAGCGAGGCGCTGGAGGCGGCGCGCGCCCTGCTCGAAACCCAGCAGAACATCACCGTCAACGACCGCGAGCGGCTGTTCGGCTATCTCGAGGGCGGTGGGCGCATCATCCTTCCCGAACCCCAGCCGCTGTTGACCAAGGCATCCAGGATGCCGGGGCTGGACGGACAGAAAATGTCCAAATCCTATGGCAACACCATCGCCCTGCGCGACGATCCGGAGGTGGTGGAGAACGCCCTGCGGCGGATGCCGACCGACACCAACCGGGTGCGCCGTAACGACCCCGGTGACCCGGCGCGCTGCCCGGTGTGGCAGTTTCACGAGGTCTACTCCGGTGACGATGTCAGGGAGTGGGTGCAGAACGGCTGCAAGAGCGCCGGGATCGGCTGCATCGAGTGCAAGCAACCGGTGATCGACGCGGTGTTGCGTGAATTGGCGCCGATCCAGGAGCGGGCGCGGGAGTTCGAGGCCCAGCCCGAGCTGGTGCGCAACATCATCGCAGAGGGTACCGAGGCGGCCCGGGACGTGGCTCAGGAGACCATGGCCGAGGTGCGCCACGCCATGTCGCTGCTCTATCGATGAGCGGTGGCCGCGCCCGGGGCCCGAGCGGCAGCTGAAGGGTTTGTCATGAGCGATACAGAGCAACAGGGAATACTCAACCAGCCCCATCCCGAGCAGGAGGAGATGCCCTTTGCCATGGTGCAGGGCCAGCCCTGGACCACCCTGCCCAAGGACCTCTATATTCCGCCGGACGCCCTGGAGGTGTTCCTGGACGCATTCGAGGGGCCCCTCGACCTGCTGCTCTACCTGATCAAGCGCCAGAACCTCGATATCCTGGATATCCCGCTGGCCCAGATCACCGCCCAGTACATGGAGTACGTGGAGCTGATGAAGGAGCTGCGCCTGGAACTGGCGGCCGAGTATCTGGTGATGGCGGCGATGCTGGCGGAGATCAAGTCCCGTATGCTGCTGCCGCGCCAGGATGAGACCGAGGAGGAGGGGGACGATCCGCGCGCCGAGCTGATCCGCCGTCTCCAGGAGTACGAGCGCTACAAGCAGGCGGCCGAGGATATCGACGCCCTGCCGCGCATCGGGCGCGACCTGTTTCAGGCCCAGGCCGAGGCCCCGCGCCATCAGATCGAAAAGCCTCTGCCCGATGTGGAGATGAAGGAGCTGATGTTCGCCCTCAATGAGGTGCTGCGCCGGGCCGACATGTTCACCCGGCACCAGATCCAACTGGAGGCGCTGTCGGTGCGTGAAAAGATGTCCCAGGTTCTGGAGCGGATCAACTGCGAAGGCTTCACGGAGTTCACCGCCCTGTTCACCGCCGGGGAGGGACGCCTGGGAGTGGTGGTCACCTTCCTGGCGATTCTCGAACTGCTCAAGGGGGCGCTGATCGAGCTGGTGCAGGCGGAATCGTTCGGACCCATACACGTCAAGGCGTTGTCATCCTGATATGTCATCGGAAAGCAAACTGAAAAAGATCATAGAGGCGGCCCTGTTTGCCGCCGGAGAACCCCTGTCCGTCGATCGCCTGCTGGAGCTGTTTCCAGAACAGGAGCGGCCGGAACGCAAGGATCTGCGCGAGGCGCTGGAGGCGCTGCAGTCGGATTACGCCGGGCGTGGGGTGGAGCTGGCCGAGGTCGGCGGGGGCTACCGCTTCAACGTGCGCGCCGACTTCGCGCCCTGGGTACTGCGGTTGTGGGAGGAGCGCCCCGCGCGCTACTCCCGGGCCCTGCTCGAAACCCTGGCGCTGATCGCCTATCGCCAGCCCATCACCCGGGGTGAGATCGAGGAGATCCGCGGGGTAAGCGTCAGCACCAATATCATGAAGACCCTGCTGGAGCGGGAGTGGGTGCGTGTCGTGGGACACCGCGACGTACCCGGCAAGCCCTCGCTCTACGCCACCACCCGGGAGTTTCTCAACTACTTCGGCCTCAAGGGCCTGGAGGAGCTGCCCACCCTGCAGGAGATCCGCGATCTCGACTCCATCAACCGCGAATTGCAACTCGAAGAGCATGTCCCACCGCTCAAGGCCGCCGACGCAACGCAGGAGGAGGCGCTGGAACCGGTAGGGGATGAGCGCGCCGGGGAAGAGGGGGCGCCACCCCGGCTCCATGTGGTGAGTGAGGGGGACGAGGCGCCGCCAGAGGACCAGGAGCCGGACCAGGAGCCGGACCAAGAGTCGGACCAAGAGTCGGACCAGGAGCCGAATCAGGAGCCGAATCAGGAGCCGAATCAGGAGCCGGACCGAGAGAGCGCAGACCCGGCAGAGGATCCGCGGCGTCATGAATAAGCCCCCCGAAACGATGGGAGAGCGCCTGCAAAAGGTCCTGGCCAATGCCGGGGTCTGTTCGCGGCGCGAGGCCGAGCGCCTGATCGAGGCGGGCGAGGTGGAGGTGAACGGGGTCCGGGCCAAACTGGGCGACCGGGTGTCGCCCGGCGATCGTATCGCCATCGCCGGTCGCAAGGTCGGAGCCTGGCGGCTCAAGCCCCAGCAGCGGCAGATTATCCTCTACAACAAACCGGAGGGGGAGCTGGTCACCCGTTCCGATCCGGAGGGTCGGCCCACGGTCTTCAGCCGGCTGCCGAAACTCGCCAGCGGGCGCTGGATCGCCGTCGGACGCCTCGATTTCAACACCAGCGGTCTGATCATCTTCACCACCGACGGCGAGCTTGCCAACCGCCTGATGCACCCCTCGCGGCAGATCGAGCGCGAGTACGCGGTACGGGTTCACGGCGAGGTCACGCAGGAGAAACTCCAGGCACTGGTCAATGGCGTACAACTGGAGGATGGCCCGGCCCGCTTCGAGGAGATTGTCGAGTCGGGGGGGGAGGGGAGCAACCGCTGGTTCCATGTGGTGATCATGGAGGGGCGCAACCGCGAGGTGCGGCGCCTTTGGGAGGCGGTGGAACTCCGGGTCAACCGTCTCAAACGGGTGCGCTTCGGCCCCATCATCCTCGATAGCAGTGTCAGCGTGGGCAGACACCGCGACCTCACACCGGACGAGGTGCGCAGCCTGCTGGACGCCGTGGGAATCCCGGCGGAGAGAGGGCGTGGGCGTTCGCGCCCGCGCGGCCGATCCGGCACCGCACCGGCTCGCCGCCCGCACGGTCGGGGCGGTCCCAAGGCGAGGCGCTGACTCCAGCCTCAGTCGCTATCGCGGCAATGGGTGCCTTTCGGGTCGAACGGATCAAGCAGGTTGTGGCAGAAGAAACGGGCATTGCGGCCCCGCCATCCGGGATCGTCCAGGTGGCGGTCACAACGGGCGGTGAACAACCACTCCCGGGGCAGCTCCAGGAAGAACAGGGTGCCGAGGAGCAGGTTGAACAGGCAATCCAGCGGGTAGCCGATCACCAGGGCGTTGTAGGCCCAGAAACGGGCGAACGGGGTCAGCTTGCGCCGGTTTCTCGACAGGTTCATGATCGCCAGATAGTGGATCCAGGTGACATACAGCAGCACGTAGAGCGCGCCTGCCAGCCATGCGATATCTTTCGCTAACCGCCATGGAGAGCGAAGCGAAGGCGGTTAGTCCCCGATAGGCGTAGGCGCGGTTGTATGGCCGCAGTTACGACCGATAGGGAGTGACGTAGGGCATACAAATAGCGCATCCGACACGCCGTAGAGTCATTGTGGTCATCATGACGGAGTTGCGCACGAGCAGCTTTGCTGCAATGTGCGGGACGGAGTCGTGATGAGCGCAGGACGGTCGGGGCAGTAACGGCTGTCGCGTTGGCGAGTCGATTTTGGGGACTGGGATGTCCCAAAATCTTTCACGAGGTAGCGACACTCTTGTTCGACACGCCGTAGAGTCATTGTGGTCATCATGACGGAGTTGCGCACGAGCAGCTTTGCTGCAATGTGCGGGACGGAGTCGTGATGAGCGCAGGACGGTCGGGGCAGTAACGGCTGTCGCGTTGGCGAGTCGATTTTGGGGACTGGGATGTCCCAAAATCTTTCACGAGGTAGCGACACTCTTGGAGCATTTTTCGCTTCCTTGAATGAGGCCGGGGTGTCCCCGCGCCACCGTGGATTATACTCCTATGCCCCCCCGCATCCCGTCAAAGTCTTTGTTGAGTATCTACCGGCGTCTGCTCGCCGCCCACGGTCCCCGGCACTGGTGGCCCGCCGAGAGCCGCTTCGAGGTGCTGGTGGGCGCGGTGCTGACCCAGAACACCGCCTGGAGTAACGTGGAGAAGGCGATCGGCAACCTGAAGCAGGCCGGGCTGCTCTCGCTCGATGGATTGCTCGGAGAGGCACCGGACGAACTGGCGGCCCTGATCCGACCGGCGGGTTACTTCAACGTCAAGGCGGCGCGCCTGGGCAACCTGTGCCGTTTCCTGCGGCGCCACGGGGATATCGACGGGCTGGCGGGGCTGGACACCGCGCTTTTGCGCCAGCGCCTGCTGGGGGTCAATGGTGTGGGGCCGGAGACCGCCGATGATATCCTGCTCTACGCCTTCGAGCGCCCGGTGTTCGTGATCGACGCCTATACCCGCCGCATACTCTCCCGCTATGGGTTGATCGCGGGGGATGAGCCCTATGAGAGCCTGCGTCTCGGGATACAGGAAGCGCTCCCGGAGGATGTTGCGTTATTCAATGAATATCATGCGCTTATCGTTCATCATTCAAAGCATTTCTGCAAAGTGAAGGCGCTTTGTCCGGGGTGCCCGCTAGGCCGCGGCTGCAAGCGGCGGATGGTCTCCTGAGGGGGGCGAAGCGCATCGGAGCAGCGGAACTCCGCGGATCCGTGATTTCTCGGCGCGGCCCCGGACCTGGGTTCCCTTTTTTATGCTGCACTTGCTAAAATCCCCTTTCAGCGACCGCTGAGACCAATTGGAGAGGCACAACAGAATGGCAACCGCAAAGATCATCTACACCGAGACAGACGAGGCACCGGCCCTGGCCACCTATTCGCTGTTGCCGATCATCAAGGCCTTCACCGATGCCGCCGGCATCGAGGTGGAGACCCGGGATATCTCGCTGGCGGGGCGGATCATCGCCGCCTTTTCCGACCGGCTCTCCCCGGAGCGGGCGCAAAGTGATGACCTGGCCGAGCTGGGCGCGCTGGCCAGAACGCAGGAGGCCAACATCATCAAGCTCCCCAACATCAGTGCCTCGATTCCCCAGTTGAAGGCGGCCATCGCCGAGCTTCAGGGTCAGGGTTACGATCTGCCGGACTACCCGGATGAGGCGGGGGACGAGGCCAGTGAGGCCGTGCGGGCGCGCTACGCCCGGGTTCTCGGCAGCGCGGTCAATCCGGTGTTGCGTGAAGGCAACTCCGACCGCCGGGTGGCCGCTCCGGTCAAGGCCTATGCCCGTAGCCATCCCCACTCGATGGGAGCGTGGAGCGGCACATCCCAATCCCATGTCGCCCACATGCAGGAGGGTGACTTTTACTCAAGTGAACAGTCGCTGGTGGCCGGGCGTGCCTGCACCGTGCGCGTGGAGTTGGTTGCCGGTGACGGCGGCGTCACCCCGCTCAAAGAGTCGATCCCCCTGCAGGAGGGAGAGGTGCTGGACGCTTCGCGCATGAGCCGCCGGGCCCTACGCGCCTTCTATGAGCGGGAGATGGCCGATGCCAAGGAGAGCGGGCTGCTGCTCTCCCTGCACCTCAAGGCGACCATGATGAAGGTCTCCGACCCGATCCTGTTCGGTCATGCGGTCTCGGTCTACTACCGGGATCTGTTCGAGAAGCACGCCGATGTGTTCGCCGAGCTGGGGATCGATCCCAACAACGGCGTCGGCGATCTGCTGACCAGGATCGCCACCCTCCCCGGGGAGCGGCGTGCCTCCATCGAGGCCGACATCCGGGCGGTCCATGAACGGCGCCCCCCCCTGGCCATGGTCAACTCAGACAAGGGCATCACCAACCTGCATGTGCCGAGCGATGTGATCATCGACGCCTCGATGCCGGCCGCCCTGCGCGCCTCGGGCCGCATGTGGGGTCCCGACGGGGCGCTGCACGACACCAAAGCGCTGATCCCCGACCGCTGCTACGCAGGCATCTACCAAGCCGTGTTCGACTTCTGCCGCGAGCACGGCGCCTTCGATGTCACCACCATGGGCAATGTCAGCAACGTGGGCCTGATGGCGCAGAAGGCGCAGGAGTACGGCTCCCACGACAAGACCTTCGAGATCCCGCACGACGGCGTGGTGCGGGTGGCCGATGAGCAGGGTGCGCTACTGATCGAACACCCCGTGGAGGCGGGAGATATCTGGCGCGCCTGCCAGACCAGGGATCTGCCGATCCGCGATTGGGTCGGGCTGGCGGTGAAGCGCGCCCGGCTGACCGGGAATCCCGCCATCTTCTGGCTCGACCGGGAGCGCGCCCACGATGCCAACCTGATCGCCAAGGTGGAGCGCTACCTGGGGGAACATGACACCCAGGGACTCGATATCCGGGTACTCTCCCCGGTCGAGGCGATGCGCGCCACCCTGCAACGGGTACGCGACGGACTGGATACCATCTCGGTCACCGGCAACGTGCTGCGCGACTACCTCACCGATCTGTTCCCGATCCTGGAGTTGGGCACCAGCGCCAAGATGCTCTCCATCGTTCCCCTGCTCGCGGGAGGTGGTCTGTTCGAGACCGGCGCCGGGGGATCGGCTCCCAAGCATGTGCAGCAGTTGTTGGAGGAGAACCACCTGCGTTGGGACTCCCTGGGTGAATTTCTCGCCCTGGCGGTATCCCTGGAGGATCTGGCCCAGAAGGGGGGCAATGACGCGGCGGCGGTGCTGGCCGCGACCCTCGATCAGGCCAATGGCCGTTTCCTCAACGCCAACAAGGCCCCGTCGCGCAAGGTGGGGGAACTCGACACCCGGGGCAGCCACTTCTATCTGGCCCTCTATTGGGCCGAGGCCCTGGCCGCGCAGGAGCAGGATGCCGCTCTGCGCGAATGTTTCGCCCCGGTGGCGCGCCGGCTGGCCGACAACGAGGCGCGGATCGTGGAGGAGTTGCGCCAGGTTCAGGGTCAGGCGGTGGATATCGGAGGGTACTACCACCCGGATCGGGTGTTGTGCGGGCGTGTCATGCGCCCGAGCCCCACCCTGAACGCGATCATCGACGACCTCTGAGCACGCCGCCCGCCACGGCCCGGAGGGGCAATCCGTGATTCACATACCCGAAAGGCACAGCCGGTGCTGTGCCTTTCGGGAGCGCACCGGTCTTGGGCGCGGATCTTTCGCAGAACGGGCAAGGGTGTTTTGCAGGCGCTATCGCTCACCGGATGGCGCGGTGCGTGGCAGGGATGCGCTCTCCGCGCCTTGTGGAGTCGTTTGATAACGCTGCGAATGGTTGTGATGCGTCGGTTGGCCCGGTGAAGGGCGTGGACCTTAATCGCGTGCGCGTTCCAACGCCGCCGGAGCAGCTGTCCGGCGTCATTCCTTGTCAGGAGCGATCCGGTCGGTGGCCGAACCCGTTTCCGTAACCGTCACGAGCACGGTTGCATGGGGGGCGCCCCCGCCCGTCTCCACATCCGCCCCGACACCTGGTGCGCCGGGGCGGTCTTGGATCAATCGCCCGATTCAGCCCGCCGACGCTTCGGTGAGGTTGGCTGCATGGAGTCCCTTGGGACCCTCCTGCAGTTCGAACTGAACCTTCTGTCCCTCCTTGAGGGTCTTGTAGCCATCCATCATGATCGCGGAGAAGTGGATGAAGATATCCTGTTCTCCGTCATCCGGGGTTACAAAACCATATCCTTTCGCGTTGTTAAACCATTTCACGGTTCCAGTGGCCATGACACATACTCCTCCAAGTACTTCTTCGACTTCTCCGGACTCCCTCGGCGCGGGTAAGGCTGTTTTTGTTTGATGTGTTGTACCGGGGGCCGATCTGCGAGGTGGTGGCTATGGGCGCGACAGCGCCCGGAAAACCCTCCCGACCTCTCAGGCGAGGGTATATCAGGCCGGCGAATCGGGTCAATGGTTTTTTTGGAGGTGAATTATTATATTTATCATTTGATTGCGATTAATTATTAATCTTAAGTATATGCTAAAAATGCTATATTATTATGCGCTGAATTGCTTACTTTTTGCGCCGCATGAGGTCCCCCCTTGCGCGGGCCCGCAACGCCGTGACGCTTCCGTGGCGTAAGGATGCGCGCTCAGACGGAGTCGAAAACCGGATGGCGCGACGTGTCGCCGGGCTGATTCCCGGGCGGTTGGCGAGTCCGATCAAGGAACGGCCACTTTTCTTGATAATTGAGTTCGCCTGATGGGCGATGCGGGCTAAAATCCCCTCCTATGAGCAAGCAACGAGATGACGAATCGGACGCCGGGGTAGGCCTCCAGGAGGCGCGCCCGAAACTGAAGCGGCCACCCATGTACAAGGTGATCCTCCTCAACGACGACTACACGCCGATGGAGTTCGTGGTCGAGGTGCTGGAGTCGTTTTTTGCAATGGATCGCGCCAAGGCGACCCAGGTGATGCTGCATGTGCATACCCGGGGCGTCGGTGTGTGCGGTCTCTTCACCCGGGAGATCGCCGAGACCAAGGTGGTCCAGGTCAATGACTACGCCCGCAGCAACCAGCACCCGCTACTCTGCTCCATGGAGGAGGCGTGAACCCCCGGGCGGCGGCGAACGCGTTGAATTATCCCGCTCCTGGCACCATCTGTGCCTTAGCCCACGACCCAGAGAAGACGGCAATCGAAACATGCTGAGCAAAGATCTCGAATTCACCCTCAATCAGGCCTTCGCCCGGGCCCGGGAGGAGCAGCACGAATTCATTACGGTGGAACACCTGTTGTTGGCGCTGATCGATAATCCCAGCGCCGCCAGGGTGCTGAAGGCCTGTGCGGTCGACTGCGAGCGGCTGCGCGAGGAGATCGGCCTTTTTCTGACCGAGACCTCGCCCCGGCTGCCCGCCGACAGCGCCCGCGAGAGCCAGCCCACCCTGGGTTTTCAGCGCGTGCTGCAACGGGCGGTGTTTCATGTGCAGTCCTCGGGCAAGGAGGAGGTGAGCGGGGCCAACGTGCTGGTGGCCATCTTCAGCGAGCAGGAGTCCCAGGCGGTCTATCTCCTGGCCGAGCAGGATGTGCAGCGCCTGGATGTGGTCAATTTCATCTCCCACGGCGTCTCCAAAAGCGATGACGGGGAGGAGGGGGAGGATCTCCTTCCCGGCGCTGGTGACGAGGAGCCGGAAGGGCGCGTCGCCAATCCCCTGCAAGCCTTCGCCAGCGATCTCAATGAGCAGGCGCGGGCCGGGAAGATCGATCCGCTGATCGGCCGCAAGGCCGAGATCGAACGCACCGTGCAGATCCTTTGCAGGCGCCGTAAGAACAATCCCCTGCTGGTGGGCGAGGCGGGTGTGGGAAAGACCGCCATCGCCGAGGGACTGGCCAAGATGATCGTTGATGAGCAGGTCCCGCAGGTCCTCTCCGGCTGCACCATCTACTCGCTCGATCTGGGCGCCCTGGTGGCGGGCACCAAATACCGGGGTGATTTTGAGAAACGGCTGAAGGCGGTCCTGGCGGCGTTGCGCAAAGAGCCCGGCGCGATCCTCTTCATCGACGAGATCCACACCATCATCGGCGCCGGTTCCGCCTCGGGCGGTGCCATGGATGCCTCGAACCTGATCAAGCCGGTGCTGGCCAACGGAGAGATGCGCTGTATCGGTTCCACCACGTATCAGGAGTTTCGCGGTATCTTCGAGAAGGACCGGGCACTGGCGCGGCGCTTTCAGAAGATCGATATCGCCGAGCCTTCGGTGGATGAGACGGTGGAGATCCTCAAGGGCCTGAAGTCACGCTTCGAGCAGCACCATCAGGTCCGTTATTCGCATAAGGCGCTGCGTGTGGCGGCGGAACTCTCCGAACGCTACATCAACGACCGCCATCTGCCCGACAAGGCGATCGACGTGATCGATGAGGCGGGGGCCAATGTCCAGTTGCAGCCCCCGTCACGGCGCAAGAAGGTGCTGGGGGTGGGGGATATCGAGGCGATCGTCGCCAAGATGGCCCGCATACCGCCGAAGACGGTCTCGACCTCGGACATCGAATCCCTGAAGAACCTGGACCGTGACCTGAAGCTCTCGGTGTTCGGCCAGGACCGGGCTATCGACACCCTTACCGCGGCCATCCGCATGAGCCGCTCCGGCCTGGGCAACGAACAGAAGCCGGTCGGCTCGTTTCTGTTCGCCGGACCCACCGGCGTCGGCAAGACCGAGGTGAGCCGGCAGCTGGCCATCAGCATGGGAGTGGAACTGGTGCGCTTCGATATGTCCGAGTACATGGAGCGTCACACCGTATCCCGCCTGATCGGGGCTCCGCCCGGCTACGTCGGCTTTGACCAGGGGGGGCTGCTGACGGAACAGATCAACAAGCATCCGCACTCGGTGCTGCTGCTCGACGAGATCGAGAAGGCCCACCCCGATGTGTTCAATCTGCTGCTGCAGGTGATGGACCACGGCGCCCTTACCGATAACAACGGGCGTCGGGCCGATTTCCGCAATGTGGTGCTGGTGATGACCACCAACGCCGGGGCCGACGCGATGGGCCGCCGCTCCATCGGCTTCACCTCCCAGGATCACACCAGCGACGGCATGGAGGCGATCACCCGGATGTTCACCCCGGAGTTTCGCAACCGCCTGGATGCGGTGATCCAGTTCAACACGCTCCCGCTGGAGGTGATCGGCCACGTGGTCGACAAGTTTCTGTTCGAGCTGGAGGGGCAACTGGAGGAGAAGGGGGTTGCGCTGACGGTGGATGCCGAGGCCCGGGACTGGCTTGCCAGGCACGGCTACGACGAGAAGATGGGTGCGCGTCCCATGGCCCGCGTGATTCGTGAGCAGATCAGGAAGCCGCTCGCCGAAGAGCTGCTGTTCGGCCGCCTGTCACAGGGCGGCCGGGTCAGGATCGGCGTGGAGGAGGAGAGACTGAGCTTCACGCTGGAGGGGCGCAAGGGGCGCTGAGACCCGCCAGCCGCCCCGTGCTCAGCGGGCGCGGTAGGTGATGCGGCCCTTGCTCAGGTCGTAAGGGGTGAGCTGCACCGTGACCTTGTCGCCGGTGAGGATGCGGATGTAGTGTTTGCGCATCTTGCCGGAGATATGGGCGGTCACCACGTGACCATTCTCCAGCTCGACCCTGAACATGGTGTTGGGAAGGGTCTCGACGACCGTCCCGTCCATCTCGATGAAATCTTCTTTAGCCATTCGGTTTCCTGATTGATTGCCGCTGTCGCGGCGAGAACAGCGGCGGAGTATACCACAAACCCGCCTCCCATCACGGCCGCCATTATCTTCAATTTGCGCCATAAGGCAAGGATCGGCCCACTCAATCGGCCGGATCAGACGAAAAAACACCCGCTCAGCTTCCCCGGTGCCGTTGCGGGCGCCGCCCATGCTCCACCCACACACCATGCTCAAGCAGTTGCAGCGGACGGTAGTTGCTCTTGTAGGCCATCTTTTCGCAGCCGGGTATCCAGTAGCCGAGATAGAGCCATGGAAGGCCTTCGACTTGGCAGTGTTCGATCTGCCAAAGGATCGTCAGTACCCCCGGACTCATGTGGGCCAGGTCGGGTTCGAAGAAGGTATAAACCGCCGACAGGCCCCGGGGCAGTAGATCGACCACCGCCACCGCCAGCAGCCGCTGGTCGAGGCGCAGCTCCACGAAGCGGGTCTCGCACCAGGCGGAGGTGAAGAACTGGAGGTAGCGTTCCCGGTCGGCCTTGGCCATCTCTCCGTCCGGGTGACGCTGTTCCAGGTAGCGTTTATAGAGGGCGAAGTGTTCCGGATTGAACTCCGGGGGCAGGATGTGGCTTTGCAGCCGATCGCCCGCCGCCGCGGCTACCCGGCGCTGGCTGCGACGCGGCCGGAAACGCTCCACCGGAAGCCGCGTGGAGTGGCAGTCGTGGCAGGTATCGCACTCGGGGCGATAGAGCATGTCGCCGCTGCGGCGAAACCCCAGATCGATCAGCGACTGATAGATAGCCGCGTCGAGGGCAAACCCCTCCGGCAGAAAGAGTGTCCTGGCGCGTCTTCCCGGCAGGTAGCTGCAGGGGTGCTCCGGGGTGATGTAGAGGGGCAGCGTTTGCCCGGTCATGGTGCGTCCGTCCCGTCGCGCCAGCGGCCGGGGGGCAGGGTCCCGGCGGGGCAGTACCGCTCCAGCGCTTCGGCGAAGCGCGCGCGCGGGATCTCCACCGCACCGAGCGACTGCAGGTGATGGGTGTGGAGCTGGCAGTCGATCATCGCGAAGCCGTGTCCGGAGAGAAAGCGGCACAGGCTCACCAGGGCGGCCTTGGAGGCGTTGCTCCTCCTGCTGAACATCGACTCGCCGAAGAAGATGCCGCCGATGGCGACGCCATACAGCCCCCCCACCAGCGCCCCCTGGTGCCAGACCTCGGCGCTGTGGGCGTGGCCCAGGGTGTGCAGGTGTTGGTAGGCCGCCTGCATCGGCGGGGTGATCCAGGTCCCGGGATCGCCCGCCCGGGGTGCGGCGCAGGCGCGGATTACCGCGCCGAAATCGTGATCCAGAGTGACCGACACCTCTCCCCGGTTGAGGAACTTGCGCAGGCTCCTGCTTATCCTCAGGTGCTTTGGATAGAGCACCATGCGTGGCGCCGGGCTCCACCAGAGGATCGGCTGCCCCTGGGAGAACCAGGGAAAAATACCGTGGCGATAGGCGTTGAGCAGACGTGCGGGAGAGAGGTCGCCGCCCACGGCCAGCAGGCCGTTGGGCTCATCCAGCGCCTCCTCCAGGGGGGGGAACGGGGTCTCCGGCGGTGTATGGTCGAGAACGCGAAGCATGGTCTGTGGCGCAATAGCAAACGTTGGAAAGCAGTCGTGACAAGTCCGGCCATCGGTCGATGACGATCCGTGATCCTCGATAACCCGGGAAGATCAATTGTACCCGTTCAGCCCGATTGCCGGATATGGGCCGTGTTTTTTTCTCCTCCGGCCATGGCATCCCGTGCCGATTCCACCAGGGGCCGCTGCCGGTTGCCCAAATGCGGGGGAAACCGGCAAACGGATCCGGCGCGATCGCTCCCGGGCCCGGATGCGGCTGAATGGTTACGAACAATTTATCTGTGCCGGGCTGTGATAAACATTCTATTATTTCAGGTAGCCTCCGCCTCTGCCTGCCCCGACCGGAGTCAGCGGCCTGAGTCGGCGCGGGCAACCCGTGGAGCCGGGGGGGCGAGGGGGGCGAATCATGGACTCCCTACGCCGCGGGCGGGGGCTGCACGGGATGGACGGATGACGGAACCGCTGTTGGACCTGAGCCCGGGCGAGAAGCTGCAACTGCAACTGCTCGCGACCGGGCATGAAGAGCGCTACGCAACGACCCTGATCGGGTATCTGCACGGCAAGAGCCTGCTGATCACCACCCCCGAGGTGGAGGGGCGGGTGCTGTGGATTCGGGAGGGGCAGTTGCTGGCCCTGCGCACCCTTCATGGCACCGAGGCGAGGGGCTTCATGGGGCGGGTGCTGGCGGTCGTCTCGCGCCCCTATCCCCATCTGCACCTCTCCTACCCGGAGCGTATCGAGGCGGCCGTGGTGCGCAACGCCGAGCGGGTCGACACCCGGGTCCTGACCCTGGTGCGCAACGCCACCCAGGGCGAGCAGAAGTGGCACCCGGGAGTGATCCGCGATGTCAGCAACACCGGTGCGCTGCTGCACACCGTCAACCCGCTCGGGCGGATGGGCGATGAGCTCGACCTGCGTTTCAATCTGGATGTGTGCGGTCGCCAGGAGGTGCTTGATCTCAAGGCGGTCCTGCGCAACCAGGCCAACGCTCTGGCCACCGAGATCGATCCGGAATACCAGACCCGGCTCAAGACCGGCATCGAATGGCGCGTCGCCAACCGCTACCAGGAGGTGTTGCTGAGCAATTATCTGCTGATGGCAAAGGGGGCGGGCGAGCCGGCGCAGCCGACCCGCCCGGGGGACCGCGGGTGAATCAGGCGAGGTTGTCCAGGTAGCGTTCGGCGTCCAGCGCGGCCATGCAGCCGGCGCCGGCCGAGGTGATCGCCTGGCGGTAGATGTGGTCCGCCACGTCGCCGGCGGCGAACACCCCCTCGATGCTGGTCTGGGTCGCCTTGCCCTCCATGCCCCCGGTCACCTTCAGATAACCGTGATCCATCTCCAACTGGCCGTTGAACAGTTCGGTGTTGGGTTTGTGGCCGATGGCCACGAAGACGCCCTGCAGGTCGATGTCCCGGGTCGAAGCGTCCTTTACGTTCTTAATGCGCATCCCGGTCACCCCGGTGGCATCCCCCAGCACCTCGTCCAGGACGGCGTTCCACTCGATGGTGATATTGCCGTTTTCCGCCTTCTCCAGGATGTGGTCTTGAAGGATTTTTTCGGATCGCAGGGCGTCGCGGCGGTGCACCAGCACCACCTCGGCGGCGATGTTCGACAGATAGAGTGCCTCTTCCACGGCGGTGTTGCCGCCGCCGATGACGGCGACCTTCTGGTTGCGGTAGAAGAAGCCGTCGCAGGTGGCGCAGGCGGAGACGCCGCGACCCTTGAAGGTCTCTTCCGATTCCAGCCCGAGGTATTGGGCCGAGGCGCCGGTGGCGATGATCAGGGCGTCGCAGGTGTAGGTGCCCGAATCGCCGGTGAGGGTGAAGGGGCGCTGGGAGAGATCAGCCTTGTTGATATGGTCGAAGATGATTTCGGTGTTGAAACGCTCGGCGTGCTTGAGCATGCGGTCCATCAGCTCGGGGCCCTGCACACCCTCCCAGTCGCCGGGCCAGTTGTCCACCTCGGTGGTGGTGGTGAGCTGACCGCCCTGCTGCATGCCGGTGATGATCACCGGATTGAGGTTGGCGCGCGCCGCATAGACGGCGGCGGTGTAACCGGCGGGGCCGGAGCCAAGAATCAGAAGCTGGCAGTGTTTGGTTTCGCTCATTACTATTACTCCATGCAGCGGGCCCGGCGCGGGCCGTGTCGATAGGTCATTGGGTGCGGCGGTCCGGGTTAAGGTGGTGGCGGCCGAGGTCAAAATCAACAGCCGCGTCTTGTGCGTTCCCCGGCCGTGGCGGTGGCCGCCTTCCGGGCTCCTCTGTGCAGGTTATACCGGGAGCGGCGGTGGCTTTCACCGGATAGTACGTAATGTGGTCAAATCGGTAAAGGAGTGACAATGCGAATCGGTATTCCGAGAGAGATCAAGACGCTGGAGGGGAGGGTCGGACTGGTCCCCGAGGCCTGTGCGGAGCTGGTAAAGGCCGGACACCGGGTCTGTCTGGAGACCGGGGCGGGGGACGCCAGCGGTTTTTCCGATGAGGCGTATCGGGCCCTCGGGGTGGATATCGTGGCCGATGCGGCGACGGTCTATGGCGAGAACGAGTTGATCGTCAAGGTGAAGGAGCCGGTAGGTGAAGAGCTGGGGCTGCTGCGCGAGGGGCACCTGCTGTTCAGCTACCTGCACCTGGCCGCCAATGAGGAGCTGACCCGTTCGCTGCTGGAGACGGGATTGACCGCCGTCGCCTTCGAGACGGTGCAGGAGGGCGAGCGGCTGCCGCTGCTGGCGCCGATGAGCGATATCGCCGGACGCTTGGCGATCCAGATCGGCACCACCCTGCTGCACCGGCCCCAGGGGGGCAAGGGTTTGCTGCTGGGCGGTTTGCCCGCCGCCGAGCGCGGGCGGGTGGTGGTGCTGGGGGCCGGGAATGCCGGAGGCAACGCCGCCCGGATGGCCGCCGCCCTGGGTGCGCAAGTGGTGGTGTTCGACAAAAAGCCAGCGGCGCTGGAGCGGATGCGGGCGCTGGGGGAGAATGTCACCGCCCTCTATCCCTATACCGCCGAGGTGACCCGGGAGGTGGCCCGTGCCGACCTGGTGGTGGGTGCGGTGCTGATCCCGGGGGCGTCCGCGCCCAGGGTGCTCGACGCCGGGCAGGTGGCGGCCATGGCGGAGGGGGGCGTGGTGGTGGATATCGCGGTGGACCAAGGCGGCTGTATCGAGACCACCCGCCCCACCACCTACGAGGCGCCCACCTATCGGGTGGACGGCGTTACCCACTTCTGCGTCACCAACATGCCGGGGGCGGTGCCGCGCAGCGCCTCCCAGGCCCTCTCGGCGAGTCTGATCCCCTATGTGCTGGAGTTGGCGGGGGCGGACTGGCGCGCCCACCCGGCGCTGCGGGCAGGGATCAACGTGGAGCGGGGCAGGGTGGTGCACCCGGGGTTGGGGGGGTGAGGATTTGTAGCGCTTCAAGTTCAATTGCTGCGGCGGAGAGGATATAATCAGCCACTTAATATATAGTTGCAGGTAATTTATTTAACTGCATAACTAATAAGATATTTTTGAGAGGATACGTGGCGCAGGCAAGCAAGGCGGGAGAACAGGGAGGCGGACTGGGCATGCATGTCGGCAGGCGTCTGCGGGAGGTGGCGCTGCTGCTGCTGGTGGCCGTCGCCGTCTATCTGATACTGTCGCTGATCACCTTCTCGCCCGGTGATCCGGGCTGGTCCTTCACCGGCAGCCGCGATCATGTGACCAATGCCGGAGGTCCGGTCGGTGCCTGGTTCGCCGATGTCTTTCTCTACCTGTTCGGGGTACTCGCGATCCTGTTTCCGGTCATGGTCGGCCTCAGCGGCTGGCTCATCTACAAGGAGCGCAACCCCGACGACTCGGTCAATATCCACCTGGTGGCGATACGCTGGATCGGCTTTCTGGTCACCCTGGCCGCCGGCAGCGCGCTGTTCGCCATGCAGATGGGCGACGCCGGAACACTGCCGGCCGGGGCGGGCGGTATCCTCGGACGTTTTCTGCAGGGGGCCCTGGTCGCGGTATTCAACTTCGCCGGCAGCACCCTGTTGTTGCTGGCCCTGCTGTTGGCCGGGTTCACCCTGTTCACCGGCATCTCCTGGTTTACCGTGATGGATTCGATCGGCGGCGCTTTGCTGCGTCTCTACCGGGGCAGCCTCGATCTGAAGGACCGCCTGGATGACTGGCGTCGCTCGCGTCAGGCGCGGCGGCAGCGCAGCGAGGCGGTGCGGACAGAAAAGAAGAAGACCGAGAAGCGCAAGCCGGTGCGTATCGAACCCTCGGTCAAGGTGGTAGAACCGAGCCAGCGGGCGGAGAAGGAGCGTCAGGCGCCGCTGTTCGAGCCCACGGCCATGGAGGGGGGGCTGCCGCCGCTGGCGCTGCTGGAACCGGCGAAATCCAGCGGCAAGGGCTACTCCAAGGAGGCGCTGGAGGCGATGTCGCGCCAGGTGGAGCTTAAGCTGCGCGACTTCGGTGTCGAAGTGGAGGTGGAATCGGTCCATCCAGGGCCCGTGGTGACCCTGTTCGAACTGCGTCTGGCACCGGGCACCAAGGTGAGCAAGATCACCAACCTGGCCAAGGATCTGGCGCGCGCCCTCTCCACCATCAGCGTCCGGGTGGTGGAGGTGATTCCGGGCAAATCGGTGATCGGACTCGAAATCCCCAACGAGTATCGCGAGATGGTCTATCTCAGCGAGGTACTCCACTCCCAGGCTTACGAGGGCGCGAAATCGGTGCTTACCCTCGCCCTGGGGAAGGATATCGCGGGCAACCCGTCGGTGGCCGACCTGGGCAAGATGCCCCATGTGCTGATCGCCGGAACCACCGGCTCGGGTAAATCGGTGGCGATCAACGCCATGGTGCTGAGCCTGCTCTACAAGGCCTCGCCCCAGCAGGTGAGGCTGATCATGGTCGACCCGAAGATGCTGGAACTCTCGGTCTACGAGGGGATTCCGCACCTGCTCAGTCCGGTGGTCACCGACATGAAGGAGGCGGCCAACGCCCTGCGCTGGTGCGTCGGCGAGATGGAGCGGCGCTATCGGCTGATGGCGGCCATGGGGGTGCGCAACATCGCCGGGTTCAACAAGAAGGTGCGAGAGGCGGAGAAGCGCGGCGAGCCGATCCCGGACCCCCTCTACCAGCCCGATCCGATGGCCATCACCGAGGCGGGCCCGGTACCTCTCCTGACGCCGCTGCCCTATATCGTGGTCATCATCGACGAACTGGCGGACATGATGATGGTGGTCGGCAAGAAGGTGGAGGAGCTGATCGCGCGTCTGGCCCAGAAGGCGCGCGCCTCCGGCATCCATCTGCTGCTGGCCACCCAGCGCCCCTCGGTGGATGTCATTACCGGGCTGATCAAGGCGAACATCCCCACCCGGGTGGCGTTTCAGGTCTCGTCGCGGGTGGACTCGCGCACCATCCTCGATCAGATGGGGGCGGAGCACCTGCTGGGGCACGGCGACATGCTCTATATGCCCCCCGGGACCAGCATCCCCCAGCGCATCCATGGCGCCTTCGTCGATGACAACGAGGTGCATCGGGTGGCCGATCACCTGCGCCAGACCGGCGAGCCCGACTATATCGACGCCATCACCCAGGAACCGACCGAGGCGATACCCGGTCTCAGTGGAGAGCCGACGGGGGATGTCGAGGATAGCGATCCCCTCTACGACGAGGCGGTGCAGATCGTCACCGAGTCGCGCCGCGCCTCCATCTCGGGCGTGCAGCGGCGCCTCAAGATCGGCTATAACCGCGCCGCCCGCCTGATCGAGGAGATGGAGCGCACCGGCATCGTCACCCCCGCCGGAAGCAACGGTAACCGCGAGGTGCTGGCGCCCCCGCCGCCGGGGGATTGAGGCGGCGGATGGACGCGTGGATACCCAAACAACCAGTTTGACCGGGCACGGCCCGCGAGGCGAGGCGCCATGACAGTAAACAACAAGCAACCGTATCCCGGCCCCGGGGTCTCTGTTTCCACCGTGCTCTACCGGCGGGTGGCGCGCTGGGCCGCTGTCGCCCTGGTGCTGTTGTGCCCGCCCGCCCATGCCGGAACCGGCGTGGTGCAACTGGAGCGCTTTCTCCAGGACGTGACCAGCCTCAAGGCGAGCTTTGAGCAGTCGGTCCTGGATCCCGAGCACCAGTCGGCGATTCGCTCCCAGGGGCTGTTCTATCTCCAGCGTCCGGGCCGTTTCCGCTGGGACTACAGCGAGCCCGAGGGGCAGATGATCCTGGCCGACGGGCGTCAGATCTGGCACCACGACCCGGAGCTCGACCAGGTCAGCGTCCAGGGACAGGAGTCGGCCCTCAAGGGTACCCCGGCGATGCTGCTGATCAGCGGGGATCCGGTGGCCAGCCACTTCGAGGTGATCGACATCGGCGACCGTCAATCCATGGGCTGGGTGGAGCTGATCCCGCGCGATCCCGAGAGCCAGTTCACCCGCATCCTGCTGGCGTTCACCGCCGACACCCTGCGCCGCATGGAGATGGCCGACAAATTCGGCCAGGTGACCCGTTTCCAGTTCTACGATGTCGAACTCAATCCGCCCCTGGAGCAGTCACTGTTCTACTTCCGTCCCGGCCACGGCCTGGATATCTTCAAGTCCGACTGATATGGGCGGCGTGAGCGACCAGGATCTGTTCGCTGATGGCGGGGGCGATCCGGCCCGCCCGCTGGCCGACCGGATGCGCCCGCGCGATCTGAACGAATTCATGGGGCAGGCGCACATCGTGGGGGAGGGCAAGCCCCTGCGCCAGGCGATCGAATCCGACCGTCTGCACTCCATGATCTTCTGGGGACCTCCGGGCACCGGCAAGACCACCCTGGCCAGACTCATCGCCCGCCACTCCGGGGCCCGCTTCCTGAGCCTCTCCGCGGTCCTCGCCGGGGTCAAGGAGATCCGGGCGGCGGTGGACCGGGCCCGTCAGACGAAGGCCGCCGAGGGGCGCCCGACGGTGCTGTTCATCGACGAGGTGCACCGCTTCAACAAGGCCCAGCAGGATGCCTTCCTGCCCCATGTGGAGGATGGCACCGTGGTGTTCATCGGGGCCACCACCGAAAACCCCTCCTTCGAACTCAACAACGCGCTGCTGTCGCGTGCCCGCACCTATGTGCTCAAGGCCCTGGATGCGGATGAGCTGGAGCGGATCCTGGTTCAGGCCCTCGGCGACCGGGAGCGCGGGCTGGGGGGGCGGCACGCGCCCCCCGACGGCCAACTGCTGCGCCTGATCGCGGAGGCGGCCGACGGCGACGCCCGCCGTGGCCTCAACCTGCTGGAGCTGGCCGCCGATCTCTCCCCGGCCGGAGAGATCAGCCGCGACGCCGTCGAGGAGGTGATCGGTGGCGGCCTGCGCCGCTTCGACAAGGGTGGCGAGGCCTTCTACGACCAGATCTCGGCGCTGCATAAATCCCTGCGCGGCTCCAGCCCCGATGCCGCCCTCTACTGGTTGTGCCGCATGCTCGACGGCGGCTGCGATCCCCTCTATCTGGCCCGGCGCGTGGTGCGCATGGCCTCCGAGGATATCGGAAACGCCGATCCCCGGGCCCTGGAGATCGCCCTCAACGCCTGGGAGACCCAGGAGCGGCTGGGCAGCCCCGAGGGCGAGCTGGCCATCGCCCAGGCGGTGCTCTATCTCGCCTGCGCTCCCAAGAGCAACGCCGCTTACATGGCCTACAAGGCCGCCATGCGCGACGCGCGCGAGTTGGGCTCGCTGGAGGTGCCCCTGCACCTGCGCAACGCCCCCACCCGGCTGATGAAGGAGCTGGGCTACGGTAAGGCCTACCGCTACGCCCACGACGAGCCCGATGCCTACGCCGCCGGGGAGTCCTACTTCCCGGACGGCATGGCCCCGAGAAGCTACTACCGGCCGGTGGAGCGGGGCCTTGAGATCAAGATCGCCGAAAAGCTGGCACGGCTCGCGGAACTCGACCGCAAGGCCCGCCCCGGAGCCGGCCGGTAGGCACCCCTCCCGCTATCCCGCGCCTCGCAATCACCTGGCCGGGGAGTGTAAAATGCCGCCACCATAACTAAGGAGCAGGCCGGCCTTGTCTCAACTACTCGCCATCGCAGCGGGCGGCGCCCTGGGGGCGCTAATGCGCTTCTGGGTCGCCAACGGCGTCTATCAGCTCCTGGGGCGGGGGTTTCCCTATGGGACGCTGGCGGTGAACCTCCTCGGCTCGCTGCTCATGGGGGTGCTCTATGTCCTGTTCCTGGAGCGGATGACGGTGACCCCGGAACTGCGCGCGGGGCTGCTGATCGGTTTTCTGGGGGCCTTCACCACCTTCTCGACCTTCTCCATCGAGACCCTCAACCTCATCCAGCAGGCCGAGCTGTTCAAGGCCGTGCTGAATATGCTGGTATCGGTCGTCGCCTGTGTCGCGGCGGCCTGGGTCGGCCTGCTGCTCGGGAGGCAGATATGAAAAGCAAAACCGTGACCATGGTCCGCATCTACCTCACCGAGGGCCGACACCAGTTCCAGAAGCTGATGGAGCTGCTGCACGATCGCGAAAAGGTGGCCGGGGTGACCGCGTTTCGCGGAATCGCCGGATTCGGCAGTTCGGGCGAGGTCCACTCGTCGACCCTGCTCGATCTCTCGCTGGATATGCCATTGGTACTTGAATTTTACGACCAGCCCGATAAGGTAGCCCGGGTCTTGGAACATGTGTATCCCCTGGTCGGACCGGGACATGTCGTCAGCTGGTCCGCAAACGTCAATATTGGTTGAATAATCATGCTAGATCCCCGCCTGCTGAGAAACGAACTCGAAACCACCGCCGCCCAACTGGCTCGCCGCGGCCTGCGACTGGACGTGGAGAACATCGCCGCCCTTGAGGGGCGGCGCAAGGCACTCCAGGTCGCCGCCCAGGAGTTGCAGAATGAACGCAACAGCCGTTCCAAGGGGATCGGTCGGGCCAAGGCCGCCGGCGAGGATATCCAGCCACTGCTGGACGAGGTGGCCGACCTGGGTGAGCGTCTCAAGGGGGCTCAGGAGGAGCTGAGCCAGGTTCAGGCCGATCTGGGTGAGATCGTCATGGGCATACCGAACCTTCCCCACGCGAGCGTCCCGGACGGCCACGACGAGGCCGACAACCGTGAGGAGCGGCGCTGGGGTGAACCGCCGCGCTTCGATTTCGAGGTCAAGGATCATGTGGACCTCGGAGCCGCCATCGGCGGCATGGATTTCGAAGCCGCCGCCAAGCTGACCGGCTCCCGCTTCGTTACCCTCCAGGGGCCCCTGGCCCGTCTGCAGCGGGCGCTGGCCCAGTTCATGCTGGACACCCACACCACCGAGCACGGCTACACCGAGACCTACGTCCCCTTCATGGTCAACGCCGACAGCCTGCGCGGCACGGGCCAGCTGCCCAAGTTCGAAGAGGATCTGTTCCGGCTCTCCGGTGAGCTTCCCTACTATTTGATCCCCACCGCCGAGGTGCCGGTAACCAACCTGGTGCGCGATGAGATCATTGAAGATGGCGACATGCCGCGCCGCTGGGTTGCGCTCACTCCCTGTTTCCGCAGCGAGGCGGGCTCCTATGGCCGCGACACCCGCGGCATGATCCGTCAGCATCAATTCGAGAAGGTGGAGATGGTCCAGGTGGTGCGCCCGGAGGAGTCCGAGGCGGCCCTTGAGCGGCTCACCGGCCACGCCGAGGCGATCCTGCAAAAACTGGGGTTGCCCTATCGGGTGGTGACCCTTTGCGCCGGGGATCTCGGTTTCTCATCCAGCAAGACCTACGACCTGGAGGTGTGGTTGCCGGCACAGGATACCTACCGCGAGATCTCTTCGTGCTCCAATTTCGGCGACTTTCAGGCGCGGCGCCTGCAAGCGCGCTGGCGCAATCCGCAGACCGGCAAGCCTGAACTGGCGCACACCCTCAACGGCTCGGGTCTGGCGGTGGGACGGACCCTGGTGGCGGTGATGGAGAACTACCAGCAGGCCGACGGGCGCATCCGGGTGCCGGAGGCGCTCAGACCTTACATGGGTGGGGTGGAGGTGATCGGCTGAGCGCCCGCCATCTCACGGGCCCCGCATGATCGCCCCGCCCCCGCCGGGAGGCGCGGGTCAGAAGTGCAGGGTGGAGCTGAGTTCGTCCTGCACCAGGTGGATCAGCTCCTCTTCCTCGGGTGAATTGGGATGGCTGCCGTGTTTCTCGCCGTAGCGAATCAGGGCGCGCTCCAGCTTGCGGATTTTCTCACCCAAAAGCTCCGATACCTTGACAATCTCCTGGCGCAGAAAGATGTTCTCGATGTTCAACTGCACCTGGAAGGCGAACCGTTCGAGCAGCTCGATATCCTCCTGGGAGTACCCGGCGTCGGCCCGCCTGTTCAGCACCTGGATCGCCCCTACCACCTGACTCTTGTCGACACTGAAGATGGGGACACAGAGGGCGTCATAGGTGGTAAAGCCCGTCTTCATGTCCACCTTGCCATGGGCGCCGGCGCTGGCCGCCATGTTGGTCTTCACCTGACTCTTGCCGCTGGCGATCACCTCGCCGACCATTGAGCTGTGCTTGGCGACCTTGACCTCCCGTTCCGAGAGATCGGTTCCACAGTGCAGCCAGACATTCTCGGTCTTGGGGTCGAGAACGAAGATGGAGCAGCGCTGAACCTTGAGCAGACGGGGGATGATGTCGATGAAAAACCGGTTCAGATCCCGGTTGCCGGTCTTCCTCCACGCCTTGTCGAGAACGCGCTGTTTATTGCGCAATTTTTCGAGTTTCTCTTCGATAGCCGCGATTTTTTCTGTTTCCATTCTCGTGTTCCACGCAAAGCCTTTTTATAGTGGCAGTCTAGCACCAGGGTGCGGTGGCGCAGGCCCGGCAGGGCCAATTAGCCATCAATATCCTGTTTTTAAATAATAAAGTCGATCTTTTTCCACTCACCGGACGAGAAATATGAGCAGAATCACAAAACCGACTACCGCCGCCAGGGGCAGCAGGGCCGCCATCCAGTCCCCCTGTTGCGCCTTCGGGGCGTTTTTCATCCAGTGTTTGGCGTTCGGATAGATGAAGAACAGCATCATGCCGAATACCACAGCGGCGCCGATTTGAAGCCAGAGATTGTCCATGTCCCAACTCCTGAAACGAAAAGCCCCGGCAAGGCCGGGGCGAGAAAACGAAACGGACGCCGTCGCTCAGTCGTCGCCGAAGATGCCCAGGAGCTGCAGCAGGCTGATGAAGATGTTGAAGATGGCGATGTAGAGCCCGTAGGTGGCGTTGATGTAGTTGGTCTCGCCGCCGTTCATCATCTGACTGGTCTGGAACAGAATATAGCCGCTCATCAGCAGCATCACGCCGCCGGCGATCGCCAGTTGCAGCGCCGGCATCTGCAGGAACAGGTTGGCGATGATCGCCACCATCATCACCATCATGCCGGAGAAGATGAAGCCGCCCATGAAGCTGAAATCGCGGCGGCTGGTCAGGGCATAGCCCGAGAGGCCGAGAAAGATGACGCCGGTGCCGCCGAGGGCGGTGGCGATGGTCTGCGGGCCATGGGGCAGCTGCAGGTAAAGCGAGAGAACCGCGCCCAGTCCGAATCCCATCAGGCCGGTGATCAGAAAGATGACACCGATACCCGAGGCCGAGTTGGCGGTACGCGGCAACACGAACATACCCAACAGCATGGAGACGATGAGAGAGACCAGGTAGGTCATGGGCGGCATCGCCGTGGCGATCGAGACAGTGGCCATAACAGCACTGAACACCAGGGTGGCCGAGAGCAGCATGTAGGTGTTCCTGATGACCTTGTTGACTGCCAGGGTATTGCCGGCCGGTTGGGCGATGCTTTGGTCAAAACGATTCATGGGTTGTATCACTCCTTCAAAACCAGTTTGGTGTCACTCTGTGGGTGGCTGCGCCGGGCGTCTCTTCCGACACCGGCCCGTCCCGATGGTTCCACAGCATACTAAGTTGGGAGAAAAGTTCAAGATTTCAAGTACCGCCGCTAACCGCCATGGAGAGCGAAGCGAAGGCGGTTAGTCCCCGATAGGCGTAGGCGCGGTTGTATGGCCGCAGTTACGACCGATAGGGAGTGACGTAGGGCATACAAATAGCGCATCCGACACGCCGTAGAGTCATTGTGGTCATCATGACGGAGTTGCGCACGAGCAGCTTTGCTGCAATGTGCGGGACGGAGTCGTGATGAGCGCAGGACGGTCGGGGCAGTAACGGCTGTCGCGTTGGCGAGTCGATTTTGGGGACTGGGATGTCCCAAAATCTTTCACGAGGTAGCGACACTCTTGCCGCTATTCAACAATGCATCGGCAAAGGCTGGTTAAAGGGGCGGCAATCGGGTATTCTTGCGCCGGTATTCACCGGAGGGATGGCAGAGCGGTTGAATGCACTGGTCTTGAAAACCAGCAAGGGTTTACCCCCTTCCAGGGTTCGAATCCCTGTCCCTCCGCCAGATACAAAAAACCCCGCGTTGCGGGGTTTTTTTGTATCTGGCGGACCGATCCAGGGATGAGAACGCGGGTTCGACAGCCGCCCTATTGCGGGAAGGCCGGAGCGGTGGGGGTTCCCTGAATCCAGGCCGCCCCGGTTCAGAGGGTGGTGGCCGCGTAAGCCTCCAAGAGTGTCGCTACCTCGTGAAAGATTTTGGGACATCCCAGTCCCCAAAATCGACTCGCCAACGCGACAGCCGTTACTGCCCCGACCGTCCTGCGCTCATCACGACTCCGTCCCGCACATTGC
>PQCP01000043.1 GCA_003062205.1 Candidatus Sedimenticola endophacoides | reverse complement strand
GTGTCGGATGCGCTATTTGTATGCCCTACGTCACTCCCTATCGGTCGTAACTGCGGCCATACAACCGCGCCTACGCCTATCGGGGACTAACCGCCTTCGCTTCGCTCTCCATGGCGGTTAGCGTCTGGATACCCGTATCGGGCAATGGCTGCGACTCCTGCCGGGGTGCATCCCCCCGGGCGGTGATCGGGACGCCCCCGGTAAGATCCCCCGTCCCCTGGCGAAGTGCGGGTGCGGGAATGGCCGGAGCCGTATCATCCTCCAGCGCCTGGGACACGGCACCCATGCCCTGTGGCAAACCGACTGCCGGCTCCCCATCGGTTTCCGCCGAATGCTCAAGATGCTGTTTAACGAGGCGCAAGAGATCGAGGGGCGTTGGCCCGGCGGCACCTGCCTCGCCCGCCTCCGGGGCTGGGGACGGGCCAGCTACCGCCTCGGCGACGGCCTTGCCTCCGGCCTTTGTCTCCAGTTGCTGAATCACCTTCTCCAGCAGGGCGGCAAGCTCTGCCGGTTGCGGCAATGCCTTGCCATCCCTGATCAGGGCCTCGATACGGGAGAACACCTCCTCTGGCAACATCAGCCGCAACTGCCCGATCACCGAAGAGAGCACTTCCGGACTTGTCATCACCTCGGAGAACGCTTGGATATCAATGGGTTGAGAGGCGAGCAGCGGGTCATCCCGGGTGCCATCGAACGCCCCTCGCGGGGAGGGTTGGAGACCCGTGGCAAGCGTCTCGCTGTCTGGATGGATGGCGAAAAGATTCATCAGCCGAGCCTTTTAAAGTGGTTCGACCGATACCGCGCAGTTTCCATGCCAGGTGGGGGTGGGTGGTGTGCCTACACAGAGTGGGCCACTAGCGAAAATCGGCGGCGCGCGCGCGCTGCCAATGGGCGCGGGCGACACGCCACTGGGCCTGTTCCAGCACCAGGTCGAGTTCGAAGCGATGCAGGTCGGCGCGCAGGTTGAGCAGCTGCTCCACCCCCTCCAGTGGGGATCCGGCCATGGCCACGAACAGCACCACCCTCGCCCGCTCCTCGTCCAGCAGCTCAATCCGCTCGATCTGGGTCAGGAGATGAATCGACTTATGGCGCAGAAAATAGCCCAGGGCGAGACGCTTCAACTCCTTGCGGCCGCGCCCCCGCGCATCGGCATAGTGTTCGGAGAGCAACTCTCCCAAATCGCCGGCGGAGCGCGCCTCGGCGGCCGCCTCGGCGCTGGCGACGAGGGCGCGAATCCGCTCCTCGGGGGTGGTTTGCTCAGCGGAGCAGGCCACCAACAACAGTGCCAGCGACAGCAGGACCCAGGGTATCGGGCGGGGGCGGATGCCGCCCACGGAGTCGCGCATCATCACTGGCCCAGCCGCTCGGCCACCCGAAGGAGCTTCTCCTTCGCCTCCCGCCCCACCTGACGCACCGGCGCCGATGGGGAGAGGGAGAGTACCGATTCCGGGTCCATGAAACTGACCTGGGTCCGCTCCGCGTCCAGGGCCCTGACCACCAGATTGCAGGGCAACAGCGCGCCGGCATTGGGCTCTTCTTCGATCACCCGCTCGGCCAGCAGCGGGTTGCAGGCGCCGAGTATACGGTAGGGTGGGATCGTCTTCTCCAGCTTGGCGCGGAACACCGCCTGCACATCGACTTCGCTGACGATGCCGAGCTGCTCCTCCATGAGGCATTCACGCACCCGTTGGAGGGCGCTTTCGAAGGGCCGCTCAAGAGTCAGGTTGAACTCATACATCGATTGCTCCCGCACGGTCGCGTCCTGGTGATCAGCGCAGGCCGAGGACATCCTGCATGTCGGACAGCCCGGCCCCGCGCTCCATCAGCCATCCGGCGGCACGCACCGCGCCGTTGGCAAAGGTCATGCGGCTGGAGGCCTTGTGGGTGATCTCCACCCGCTCGCCCATGGCGGCGAACAGCACGGTGTGATCCCCCACCACATCACCGGCACGGATGGTCTCGAAACCGATACTGGCGCGATCGCGCTCACCGGTTACACCCTGGCGGCCATAGACGGCGCAGGTCTTTAGATCACGCCCCAAAGCGTCGGCCACCACCTCGCCCATACGCAGGGCGGTACCCGAGGGGGCATCCACCTTGTGGCGGTGGTGGGCCTCGATCACCTCGATATCGACATCATCACCGAGCACCCGGGCAGCGATGTCGAGCAGTTTGAAACAGAGGTTTACGCCAACGCTCATGTTGGGAGCGAATACGATGCCGATCTCCGTGGCGGCATCCCGCAGGGCCCCCTTCTGGCCGTCGTCCAGACCGGTGGTGCCGATGACCATGCGCTTGCCGCTGGCCCGGCAGAGCGCAAGGTGGGCCATGGTGGCCTGAGGTGATGTGAAGTCGATCACTACATCGAACTGCTCCAGCACCTTTTCCAGGCTGTCGCTGATGGCCACACCCAGACGCCCCACCCCGGCCAGCTCTCCGGCGTCCGCCCCGATCAGGCTGCTGCCGGGGCGTTCTGTGGCGGCACCGAGACGCACCCCCGGCGCATCGCATACCGCCTGGATCAGTGTCTTGCCCATCCTGCCCGCGGCGCCGACTACAGCAACTCTCGTCATGGTTATCCCCTTGCGATCTGTTCCGGAGGGCGGTGCCATACCGGATGCGCCCGCCCCTGTATCAGATGAAGTCCCGATCAATCCCGGGAGCGCCCCCGGGGCGCCTCACGCAGGAGATCAGATATGTTTAACCTGGATTCGCGGGTTCAGGTTTAATCCACCTTCACGCCCTTGCGCATCACAGGTACGGGGTGACAACAGATTGCCGACGCCTGTCGGCAACGCCATCCCGGTTACGCCTTAAAGCCGTCGATGAAGCGTTTCACGCCGTCCAGCCAGCTGCTGGACTGGGGGCTGTGGCGGTCGGCACTGCCGCGCATGGTCTCATCCAGCTGCCGCAGCAGATCCTTCTGGCGCTCGGTAAGGTTGACCGGGGTCTCGACCATGACCCGGCAGAGCAGATCCCCGACCGCTCCGCCACGCACCGGCCGGACCCCCTTGCCACGCATACGAAACAGCTTACCCGACTGGGTTCCCGCAGGGATCTTGAGGACCACCTTGCCATCCAGGGTCGGCACCTCAAGTTCCCCGCCGAGGGCCGCCGCCACGAAACTGATCGGCACCTCGCAGAACAGGTGGTTCTCCTCGCGGGTGAAGATCTCGTGCTGCTTCACCCCGACCTGTACGTACAGATCGCCCGGCGGTCCGCCGTTCTCGCCCGCCTCGCCCTCTCCGGCGAGGCGGATGCGATCACCCGTATCCACCCCGGCCGGCACTTTGACCGAAAGGGTCTTGTGCTGCTCCACCCGGCCGACACCGTGGCAGGCGCCACAGGGGTCATCGATCACCGTACCCTTACCACGACAGTTGGGGCAGGTCTGCTGGACCGAAAAAAACCCCTGCTGCATGCGCACCTGACCGTGTCCGGCGCAGGTGCCGCAGGTCTTGGGCTGAGAGCCCTTCTTGGCCCCGCTGCCGGAGCACACGTTGCACTTGACCATGGTCGGCACACGGATCTTGGCCTCGGTACCGGCCACCGCCTCTTCCAGGCTCAGCTGCAGGTTGTAGCGCAGATCGGCGCCACGGTGGACACGCTGCCCCCCACCCCGTCCGGCACCGAAGATATCGCCAAAGACATCGCCGAAGATGTCGCTGAAATTTCCGGCCCCACCGAATCCCCCGGGACCACCACCCATGGAGGAGTCGACCCCGGCGTGGCCGAACTGATCGTAACTGGCGCGTTTCTGGGCGTCGGAGAGCACCTCGTAGGCCTCTTTCGCCTCCTTGAACTTCACCTCCGCCCCGGCCGCGTCCTTTCCGGTATTGCGGTCTGGGTGAAACTTCATCGCAAGGCGCCGATAGGCCTTCTTGATCTCCGCCTCGCTGGCGTTCTTGTTCACGCCAAGGACTTCGTAATAGTCTCGTTTCGACATTATCCCGCTAGCTTCCTCGGACCTGTTTTTCTGATACGCGAAAACGCAGGGGGCATGATACCCCTCTGCGCCTTCCGGGCCACTGCCCTTGTCGCGGCGGCCTCCCTGCCGCCCTGTTGGTGGTTATTTGTCCTCTTTGACCTCTTCGAACTCGGCATCCACCACATCGTCGCCCGCACCCCCGGCACCCGCCTCACCGGCCGCTCCTCCCGCCGCTCCGGCGGCGGCAGCGGCCGCCGCTGCGTCACCGCCCTGGCTGGCATAGAGGCGCTCGGCCATCTTGGCGGAGGCATCGGTAAGCACCTTGGTCTTGGCCTCGATGGCGTCCTTGTCATCGCCCTTCATGGCCTCTTCCAGCTCCCTGATGGCCGCCTCGATGGTCTCCTTCTCACCCGCTTCGAGCTTGTCGTCGCCCAGATCCTTCATCGATTTGCGCACGGCGTGGATCATATTGTCGGCCTGGTTGCGCATCTGGGCCAGTTCCTGAAACCGGCGATCCTCCTCGGCGTGGGCCTCGGCATCCTTGACCATGCGGTCGATCTCGTCATCGTTGAGACCGGAAGAGGCCTTGATCACGATCGACTGCTCCTTGCCAGTGGCCTTGTCCTTGGCCGAGACGTGCAGGATGCCGTTGGCGTCGATGTCGAAGTTGACCTCGATCTGGGGCACGCCACGCGGGGCCGGAGGGATGTCGCTGAGGTCGAAGCGCCCCAGGGACTTGTTGGCCACGGCCTGCTCGCGCTCACCCTGCAACACATGCACGGTGACCGCCGTCTGGTTGTCGTCGGCGGTGGAGAAAACCTGGTTCGCCTTGGTCGGAATGGTGGTGTTCTTTTCGATCAGTTTGGTCATCACACCGCCCAGGGTCTCGATGCCCAGGGAGAGCGGGGTGACGTCCAGCAGCAGCACGTCCTTGACCTCGCCCGAGAGCACACCGCCCTGAATCGCAGCACCGACGGCGACCGCCTCGTCGGGGTTGACGTCACGTCGCGGCGCCTTTCCGAAGAATGCCTTCACCGTCTCCTGCACCATCGGCATACGGGTCTGACCACCCACCAGGATGATGTCGTCAATCTCCGCCGCGCTGACACCCGCGTCATTCAGGGCCACCTTCACCGGATCGATGGTACGGGTGACCAGATCCTCCACCAGGGCTTCCAGCTTGGAACGGGTGAGCTTGATGTTGAGGTGCTTGGGCCCGCTGGCATCGGCGGTGATATAGGGCAGATTGATGTCGGTCTGCTGGCCGTTGGAGAGCTCGATCTTGGCCTTCTCCGCCGCCTCCTTCAAGCGTTGCAGCGCCAGGGGGTCGTTGCGCAGGTCGAAGCCCTGCTCTTTCTTGAACGCCTCCACCAGGAAGTCGATGATGCGCAGATCGAAATCCTCGCCGCCGAGGAAGGTATCACCGTTGGTGGAGAGCACCTCGAACTGGTGTTCGCCATCGATCTCCGCGATCTCGATAATGGAGATATCGAAGGTGCCACCGCCGAGGTCATAGACCGCCAGCTTGCGGTCGCCCGTCTTCTTGTCCATACCGTAGGCCAGGGCCGCGGCGGTAGGCTCGTTGATGATGCGCTTGACCTCCAGGCCGGCGATGCGCCCGGCGTCCTTGGTGGCCTGGCGCTGGGAGTCATTGAAGTAGGCCGGAACGGTAATAACCGCCTCGGTCACCTCTTCGCCCAGGTAATCCTCGGCCGTCTTTTTCATCTTCTGCAGGATCTTGGCGGAGACCTCCGGTGGAGCCATCTTCTTTCCGTTGACCTCGACCCAGGCGTCGCCGTTATCGGCGCCCACGATCTTGTAGGGCACCATGTTGATGTCACGCTTGACCACGTCATCGGTAAAGCGACGACCGATCAGGCGCTTGATCGCAAACAGGGTGTTCTGGGGATTGGTGACCGCCTGGCGCTTGGCCGCCTGGCCCACCAGCACTTCGCCATCGCCGGTGTATGCGATGATGGAGGGGGTGGTGCGATCGCCTTCGCTATTCTCGATCACACGGGTCTTGTCACCTTCCATGACCGCGACGCAGGAGTTGGTGGTTCCCAAGTCGATACCGATGATTTTTCCCATTTCTCAGATTCTCCAGGTTGATTCTTTGGGCATAACCCGCCGTTTATATTCGGATGCTTCCAAATTTGGGGATATCCCCTGTCATTTCAAGACGCGTTATCCGTCTGAACTCGTCTATTGTTCCGCTGCCCGGGAGACCAGCACCATTGCCGGGCGCACCAGGCGGCCATTCAGGGAGTAGCCCTTCTGCACCACGGTGACCACGGTGTTGGGCGGCAGATCGTCGCGGGGTTGCAGGCTCATGGCCTGATGAAACTCGGGATTGAACGGCTCCCCCTCGGGGTTGATCTGCTCCACGTTGTACTTCTGCATCACATCCGTGAAGAGCTTCAGGGTCAGCTCCGCCCCCTCCAGCAGTTTACCGATATCGCCGTTCTCCTCCCGGGCGGCATCCACTCCCAGTTCCATGCTGTCGCGCACCGGCAGCAGATCGTTGACGAAGCGTTCCAGCGCGTATTTGTGGGCGTTTTCCAACTCCCGCTCCTGGCGCTTGCGCAGGTTGTCGAGCTCGGCACGGGCGCGCATCAGCTGATCCCAATGCTCGTCGGCCTTGGACCGGGCGTCCTCCAGCAGTAATCCCAGATCCTGCTCGCTATCCCCAGCCGCCGCGGTTTCCGCGGCCTGGGCCGTTTCGCCTGTCACAGATTCAATCGTTTCAGCAGCGGTCTCTTGCTCGACCGCCTCCTGATCCTTTTCCATCCCGTCACCCCTAAACCAATTCAATTAAGTTATATATTCAAGAAGTTATAATCAAAACGCCTGTCACTCCGGGGACACCCCCGCGCCCGGGGAGTGAATCGCAAGATGCGGCTAAACCCCAATGTAGGGGCGGTTATCGGCTTTTCAAGGCTGCGCCGAGAAGTTTCGCCGTGACATCGACGATGGGGATCACCCGGTCATAAGCCATGCGGGTAGGACCGATCACCCCCAGCACCCCGGCAACCTTGCCGTCCACCTCATACCGTGCGGTCACCAGGCTGCAGTCGTTGAGGGGCTTGTATCCCGACTCCTCGCCGATGAAGATCTGCATGCCGTCGGCATGCAGCGACTCATCGAGCAGATGCAGCAGCTCCTGCTTCTCGGTGAACGAATCGAACAGCTGGCGCAGCTTTCCCATCTGGGCCAGCTCGTCGAAGTCCATCAGATTGGTCTGCCCGGCCATGACCAGATCGTCTCTCCCCTCGTCCGCGCCGATCACCTTTTCGGCCATGGCCAGGGCGTCCATCATGATCTTGTTCATGCCGGTGCGCGCCTCGTCCATCTCTTGCACCAGACGGTGGTGGATGCCCTCCAGTCCGCTCCCGGCATAGTGCTCGTTGAGTACATTGGCCGCCTGCACCAGCTCGGCCGGAGAATAGACCTTGCGGGTCTCGATGATGCGGTTGTGCACCTCGCCCGCCTCGGTCACCAGGATGGTCAGCACCTTGTTTCCGGAGAGGGGGAGGAACTCGATCTGGCGGAAGATGACATGATCTCGCCTCGGCACCATCACCACCCCGGCCATGTGGGTGAATCCGGAGAGCAACTGCGAGGCGGACTGGATCAGGCGCCTGGAGTCATCCGGTACGCCCAGCCGCTCGCGCAGGGCCTGCAACTCGGCCTCCTCAGGCGTCTTGAGGGTGATCAGGCTGTCGATGAACATCCGGTAACCGGAGATGGTGGGAATGCGTCCCGCCGAGGTGTGGGGGGAGGCGACCAGCCCCATATCCTCCAGGTCGGCCATCACTTTGCGAATGGTCGCCGGACTGAGCGACAGGCCGGAGTCCCGGGCCAGGGTGCGCGATCCCACCGGTTCGCCATCCAGGATATAGCGCTCCACCAACACCTTCAGAAAGTGCTGGGCCCGCTCGCTAAGCCCTGTTCCGCCAGGTGTATTCTGTATTACCACGGACTACCTCGAAACAACCAGCAAACCGATATCGCTGGCACTCATTACCTGCGAGTGCTAAACCGCTACGGATTATCGAATCCACCCCCTGGGGTGTCAAGCCACGGTAAATCTACGCTCCGGCAAAATTCCCATTACGTGGCATCGCGTTACGCGTCATTTTCAAAATATCGAATACCGCCCGGGTATTGAGCAGAAGCTTTTTCATTTTCTCTGGGATTGACTCA
>PQCP01000044.1 GCA_003062205.1 Candidatus Sedimenticola endophacoides | reverse complement strand
CGGTTCTTGGGTAGACTTGGACATGGGGCGACCTCGTTTAGCTTCACCGAAGCGTTTTTGGCGAAATACCAATTATATCAATTGGTTGAACGAGGTGCGCCCTTTTTTATGAATAATTCGGGCTAAGCGAATCGCCTGCTACAACAGCACCTGTTCGATGCCACCCCGTGTCACCCGTTCGATGAAATCCTGTTGCCACTGGGGGCCGAAACGCGCGCGCGCCAGCTCCTCGACCAGGTAACTCACCTCCAGACCCGTGGCATCCGCGTAGCGGTTCAGACCCTGGGTGCAGGCGGGGCAGGCGGTGATCAGCTTGACTCCGCCCTCACGCACCGCCGGGGTGTCGCCGAGACGGCCCTGCCCCCGGCGCAGCTCCTGCTCCTTGCGAAAGCGCAGCTGGTTGGCGATGTCGGGACGGGCGGTACCAAGGGTACCGGCCTCACCGCAGCAGCGCTCCGACAGCAGCACCTCCCGGCCGGTCAGGCTGCTGGCCACCTTGAGGGGGTTGTAGCGCTTCATCGGGCTGTGGCAGGGGTCGTGATAGAGGTAGCCCCCGGCCCCCTCCTCCGGCTCCATCCTCACCCCCCGCTCCATCAGATATTCGTGGATATCGAGCAGGCGGCAGCCGGGAAAGATCTTCTCGAACTCATACTTCTGCAACTGATCCATGCAGGTGCCGCAGGAGACCACCACAGTGCGGATATCCATGTAGTTGAGGGTGTTGGCGACGCGATGGAACAGGACCCGGTTTTCGGTGGTGATGGCGTGCCCCTTGCCGTGGTCGCCGGCGGCGTTCTGGGGATAACCGCAGCAGAGGTAACCCGGGGGCAGGACCACCTGGTCACCGAGGTCGTAGAGCAGGGCGATGGCGGCCAGGCCCACATCGCTGAACAGCCGCTCGGAGCCGCAGCCGGGAAAGTAGAAGACCGCCTCGGCATCGTCATCGGCCCGCCCTGGATCGCGCAGAATCGGCACCGTGGCGCGCCCCTCCAGGCCGAGCAGGGCCCGGGTGGTGGTGCGCGGCAGCTCCACCCGCAGGGGATGACGCAGCAGCTCGACCAGCTGCGACTGCAACTGAGGCTGGCCGGTGGTGCGCGCCGGAATCCGACGGTTGCGCTGCAACAGGCCGATGCGCCGGAACAGGTCATGGCCCAGCGTCAGCCCCTTGAATCCCCACTCGATCATCCCCTTGCGCATGGCGCGGATGGTTCGCGGGTCGCCGGCATTGAGGAAGGTCATGGCGGCCCAGGCGCCGAGATTGCGCCGCTTCTTGCCCTGTCCGCGCAGGATCTTGCGCATGCGGGTGGTTACCTCGCCGAAGTCGATGTTGACCGGGCAAGGGGTCCGGCATTTGTGGCACACCGTACAGTGATCGGAGACGTCGTTCATCTCGTCGAAATGGCGCAGCGAGATGCCGCGCCGGGTCTGTTCCTCGTAGAGGAAGGCCTCGACGATCAGTCCGGTCCCGAGGATCTTGTTGCGCGGCGAGTAGAGGAGATTGGCGCGGGGCACGTGGGTCATGCAGGCCGACTTGCACTTGCCGCAGCGCAGGCAGTGCTTCACATCATCGTTCAGCTCGCCCAGCTCGCTCGCCTCCAGAATGATCGCCTCCTGCTGCACCAGGCGCAGGGAGGGGGTGTAGGCGATGCGCAGATCGGATCCGGCCGCCAGCTTGCCGGGATTGAAGCGGCCCCGGGGGTCGATCCGCTGCTTGTACTCCTGAAAGGCCCGCAGCTTCTCCTGGCTGAGGTACTGGATCTTGGTCAGGCCGATGCCGTGCTCGCCGGAGATGACGCCATCGAGCCCCCGCGCCAGATCCATGATCTGGTCCACCACGCGGTCGGCCGCGTGCAGCATCTCATAGTTGTGTGAGTGGACCGGGATATTGGTGTGCACGTTGCCGTCTCCGGCATGCATGTGCAGGGCCACGAACAGGCGGGCGTCGCGGATCTCGCCATGGATCGCGTCGAGACGCCTACGCACCGCGTTCAGATCCTGTCCGTCGAAGATATCCCCCAGGCGCGCCGCCACCTCCTTGCGGTAGGAGTGACGCAGGTCCTGGCGCAACAACAGATCCAGCAGGCGGTCGCCGTCGCGCATCAGGGCCCGCTCGGTCTCGCGCAGCAGCGCCGCATGCCCGGCCGCCGGGTCGTCGAGGTGCTCCAGTATCCGCCGCCAGCGCGCGCGCGCGGCCTCCACCACCTCCCGTGCCGCCGCCCGTTTGCCGTCGAGGATGGCGCTGTTCTCCTCCGAGTCCTCGTACTCCTCGCCCAGCCTCAGCTCCGGCATGTCGCCCGCCAGATAGGCCAGCACCCCATCCATGATCGCCAGCTTGTTAGCGATCGACTGTTCGATATTGATGCGTTCGACACCCCGGCTGTACTCGGCCAGCCGCTCCAGGGGGATCACCACATCCTCGTTGATCTTGAAGGCATTGGTGTGGGCGGAGATGGCGGCGGTGCGCGTGCGGTCGAGCCAAAAGCGGCGCCGCGCCTCGGGGCTGACCGCGATGAAGCCCTCGCCCTCGCGGGCGTTGGCCAGGCGCACCATGCGCGAGGCGGCGTGGGCCACGGCGTCCTCATCGTCGGCGACCAGGTCGGCGATCAGCACCATCTTCGGGCGCTCGCGCCGCGCCGCCTTGGTGGTGTACTTGACCGCCTTCAGGTAGCGCTCGTCGAGGTGCTCCAGACCCGACATGCGCACCCCCTCGCCGGCCTCGATGAAGTCCCGGATCTCGACGATCGCCGGCACCGCCGTAGAGAGGTCGTTGCCGAAAAACTCCAGGCACACGGTACGCACGTGGGTCGGCATCCGGTGCAGCACGAACCGGGCCGAGGTGATCAGGCCGTCGCAGCCCTCCTTCTGCACCCCGGGCAGGCCGGAGAGGAACTTATCGGTGACATCCTTGCCCAGCCCCGGTTTGCGAAACGCCGATCCGGGCAGCTCCAGGAGCCGGGGCTCGCCGTCCGGCGTGCGGCCGTCGGAGGTGAAGCGGGTGATGCGAAACACCACCTGCGCCTGGTCATGGATCTTGCCCAGGTTATGACCGATACGCTCCACCTCCAGCCAGCCAGCGTCGGGCATCACCATGCGCCAGGAGACCAGGTTATCGAGGGTGGTCCCCCACAGCACCGCCTTCTTGCCACCGGCGTTCATGGCAATATTGCCGCCGATGGTGGAGGCGTTCTGGGAGGTGGGATCGACCGCGAACGCCAGGCCGTTGGCCGCCGCCAGGTCGGAGACCCGCTGCGTCACCACCCCGGCGCCCACGGAGACGGTGGGGGTGCGCCCCTCCACTCCGGGCAGTTCCAGGTACTCCACCTCGCCCAGCCGCTCCAGCTTCTCGGTGTTGATCACCGCGCAGTGGGCGTCCAGCGGCACGGCGGAGCCGGTGTAGCCGGTCCCCCCCCCACGCGGGATGATACTCAGGCCACACTCGATGCAGGCCCGGACGATGGACGCCACCTCCTCCTCGCTGTCCGGCGTGATCACCACGAAGGGGATCTCGACACGCCAGTCGGTGGCATCGGTGGCATGGGAGACCCGGGCCAGTCCGTCAAAATCGATATTGTCACGGCGGGTGATGCGCGACAGGGCACGGCCGACCCTGCGACGCAGGGCATTGTTCTCCTCGAAGCAGGCGGCGAAGCGCTCCACGGCGGCCCGCGCCGACTCCAGCAGCCGGATCGCCAGGGCATTGCCGTTGGTGCGCTGCCCGAACTGGTCGAGCCGGTGGTGCAGGGCCTCCACCAGCGCCCGGCGCCGTCCCCGGTCCGCCTGGAGGTCATCCTGCAGATACGGATTGCGAGCCACCACCCACATGTCGCCCAGCACCTCGTAGAGCATGCGCGCGGAGCGGCCGGTGCGGCGCGAGCCGCGCAACTGCTCGATGACGCGCCACATCTCCTCGCCCAGGAAGCGGATCACTATCTCACGGTCGGAAAAGGAGGTGTAGTTGTAGGGTATCTCGCGGATACGCTGGGCTTCAGTCGCGCTCATGGGGATCAGGCAGGCTCCGGAACCAACAAAAAATGCCCGGGGCGGCAGCCGGCGGGCGCTTGTGATCCGATTTTAGCCCAAACCCCCTCCAGCCGTAAGGCCCTGGCGGGCCGCTGACCGCCTTTGCTGAGCCGAGCGGGGCCGTGCAACACCCTACAGCCGGGGGAGGATCTCCGAGAAGTCATGGATCGCGGCAAACCCGCCGTCCCCCTTTGGCGGCTGCCGGCTGTCGGGCCTGAGCACCGCCAACAGCCAGCGTATGCCGTACCCGCGCGCCGCGGCCAGCACCGCATGGCTGTCATCGACGAACAGGGTGCGTTCGGGATCAAACGGCTCGACCCGCCGCAGCCGCTCCCAGAACCCTGCCTCCTCCTTCGCCAACCCCAGGTCATGGGCGCACACCACCGCGTCGAAACAGCCGCCGAGCCGGGTGCGCTCCAGCTTCAGCGCCAGCGACTTCTGATGGGCATTGGTCACCAGCACCACCCGCTTGCGCATCCGGCGCATCGCCTCCAGAAACTCGCGCACATGGGGGTGCACCGCGATCAGGTGATCGACCTCCTCCTTCAGCAGGGCGATATCCAATCCCAGCGCACGGCTCCAGTGATCGACACAATACCACTCCAGCGTCCCGAGGATGCTCTGATAGCGCCCGCCCAGCTCCGCCTTGGCCGCCTCCAGGCTCATCCCTTTGGCCTCGGCGTAACGCCTCGGCACATGTTCCAGCCAGAAGTGGTTGTCGAAGTGCAGATCGAGGAGGGTGCCATCCATGTCCAGAAAGACGCTGTCGATACGATTCCAGTTGATCATGGGATGATCTTACCAACCGGGGAGAGGGGCCGACCAGAGAGAAATCGCCAGGGGCTGGCGTTTTTGCCCTTATCCTGGTGAGCGCTGCGGGTTAGGGTTACACTTTCAGCATCCCAGCCACGCCAAGCGTTACCGATGAGCCGCAGCAAACCGAAACTGATCGCCACCCGGGCTCTCCACGACACCGGGATCTTCAACATCGAAGAGATGGATCTCGAATTCTCCAACGGCGCCCGGCGCTGCTACCAGCGCATCCGCGGCAGCGACCAGGGAGCGGTACTGATCATCCCCCAACTCGACGACCAGACCCTGCTGCTGATCCGCGAATACTCCGCCGGCATGCAACGCTATGAACTGGTCTTCCCCAAGGGCCACATCGAACACGGTGAATCACCGCTCGAAGCGGCGAATCGCGAGATCCAGGAGGAGGTGGGCTATGCGGCCAACGCCCTGGAGCACATCCACTCGGTCACCGTCGCCCCCGGCTATCTCTACCACACCACGCACATCGTCCATGCCTGGGACCTCTACCCCCGGCGCCTCAGCGGCGACGAGCCCGAGGAGCTGGAGGTGGTGCCGTGGCGGATCGATCAGTTCGAGCGGCTGCTGCGGCGTGACGACTTCACCGAAGCGCGCTCGATCAGCGCCTTCTACCTCCTGCGCGACCACTTGCGGAGAGAGCGGGGATGACCTGTCGCGCCGCCTGGGCACTGCTCCTGCTACTGCCGCTGCTGTGCACGCCGGCGCACGCCGGCGACGACCCGTTCGTATTCGACGACTCCCCCCTGCAGGAGCCGCTCGAACACCCCCCCTGGTTCAAGCAGAGTTTCCTCGATCTCAACGACGACCTGGCCGAGGCCCGCGCCACCGGCAAGCGCGGGATCATCCTCTACTACGGCCAGAGCCGCTGCCCCTACTGCCAGAAGCTGATGGAGGTCAACTTCACCCAGGAGGACATCGCCAGCTACACCCGGGAACACTTCGACATCATCCCGATCGACATCTGGGGGATCGCCGAGGTAACCGACCTCTCCGGTAACACCCTCATCGAGCGCGAACTGGCTGAACGCGAGCAGACCCGATTCACCCCCTCGCTCGTCTTCTATGACCTCCACGCCAGGGAAGCCCTGCGCCTGCGCGGCTACCACCCCCCCTACACCTTCCGCGCCGCCCTCGAATACGTGGCCGACGGCCACCACGAGCGCGAACCCTTCAAGACCTACCTGGAGCGTGCCGAGGGCAGCATGGCGTTTCTGCCCGGGGAGCTGAACGAAGAACCCCTGTTCGACCCGCCACCCCACGCCCTCGACCGCTCGCGCCTGTCCGGAGAACGCCCCCTGGCGGTATTTTTCGAGCGCGGCGAGTGTCACGCCTGCGACATCCTACACACCGGCCCCCTGCAAGAGGCATCGATCCAGCAACTGCTGAGTCAATTCGAAAACGTCCAGCTCGACATGCACGCCGAGCAGCCGGTGATCACCCCGGGCGGCGAGCGCACCACCGCCCGGCGCTGGGCCGAGCAACTGGGGATCTTCTACAGCCCCTCGATCCTGTTCTTCGACGAACAGGGCCGGGAGATCCTCCGCGTCGACTCTGTGATCCAGTTCTACCGCCTGCGCAACATCCTCGACTACATCGTCGGCAAGGGCTATCTGAGCGAACCCAACTACCAGCGGTGGCGCGCCCGCTGAGCCCCATGAGCAGATCAGGATCGACACCACCGGCACCCCCCGATCCGCAACGTGAGATCCGCCGCCTGAGCGCACAGATCCACACCCTCACCGCCGAGGCCCAGCACAACGAAGCGGTATTGAAACACTTCCATGAACGGGAGTTCACCCTGCTCGGCACCGAAAAGCTGCCGCGCCTGCTGGAGGAGCTGACCCGGGGGCTGCGCAGGTCGTTCGCCCTGGAGGCAGTCACTCTGATCCTGCACGATCCTGACCACGAACTGCGCCACCTGCTGCCGCACACCGGCAGCCCGCCCGGGGCGCACCCCGACATCCGGCTTCTCGACCGGCTCGACACACTCAACCCGATCCTGGGACGCCTGCGCAGGCCCCTGCTCGGACCCTACCTGGGCGAAGACCACGCCGGCCTGTTCAACACCGGCCATGAAGTGCGCAGCATCGCCCTGCTGCCCCTGCTGCGCCACGACCTCCTGGTGGGCAGCCTAAACCTCGGAAGCCGCGATCCGCGCCGCTTCACCAGCCGCCACGCCAGTGACTTCCTGCACCACCTGGCGACCATCGGTGCGATCTGCCTGGAGAACATCGCCAACCGGGAACGTCTGGTACTCGCCGGGCTCACCGACCCGCTCACCAGCCTGCACAACCGCGCCTACCTGGAGAGCCGCCTACAGGAGGAGATAGAGGCCGCACGCCGCTACGGACACCCCCTGAGCTGCCTGTTCGCCGACATCGACCACTTCAAACGGGTCAACGACCAGCACGGCCACGACACCGGGGACCAGGTGCTGCGCGAGACCGCCCTGCGCATCAAGGGCTGCCTGCGCGCCTCCGATATCGCCACCCGCTACGGCGGCGAGGAGTTCGCCCTGCTGCTGCCCCAGACCGGCCCCGCCGAGGCGCTGCAACTGGCCCGGCGCATCCGCCACGCCATCGCCGCCACGCCCATCCCCAGCGGCCACGGCAGGCAGCTCGACATCACCCTCTCCATCGGCGTCGGCAGCCTCAGCGAATCCATGCAGACCCCCCAGGAGCAACTGCTGCAACAGGCCGACCAGGCCCTCTACCGGGCCAAACGCCAGGGCCGAAACCGGGTGGAAGGTACAACCTGAAACCAAAACGGAGGGGGACAACGGAAACCGCCCGCGCAAGAAAAAAGGCCAGCGCCGGAAAGCGGCAGGCCTTTTATCGGAGATGGCGCCGGGGGTGCGACATGAAGCGCATTCCTCATAGTTGAGCGTAAAGCAACACAGCTATCTGTATATCATTACCCAGTTAGAACTTCCCTCCGTCCCCTTTAGCCCTACCCTGGAGCAACGCCGGATCATCAGGGTGATAGGGCAGTTGTCAGAGACTGATCGGGAAGGGCTGGGCAAGGTGATTCAGGAGATACTGGGCGCGTGAACAGATGCATCCCCTTTAGCTGAATAGTGCCGGGAGCATCATGAAGTCATGAGGGGCAGCCTGAAGAATCTGAACCGCTATGAGATGGAATGTGCTGGCATGAATGGGGATTGGAAATAAGCTCGTTTGGGATACAGGTGAGAGTGCCCACGTAATCTGATGTGGTGATCATCTGATTATTTGATGGCAGTAAACACAACGGCCGATGACCTGTCTTAGGGCATCGGCCGTTGTCGTTATGGCGTTGTCCTTGTTCGCAACTG
>PQCP01000045.1 GCA_003062205.1 Candidatus Sedimenticola endophacoides | reverse complement strand
GCGTGTCGGATGCGCTATTTGTATGCCCTACGTCACTCCCTATCGGTCGTAACTGCGGCCATACAACCGCGCCTACGCCTATCGGGGACTAACCGCCTTCGCTTCGCTCTCCATGGCGGTTAGCGATTGTTGGCCACCAGGTTGAGCCGATCATACTGATGGCGGTAACCCCAACCGATCCACTGGTCACGCGCCGCACACTTGAGTGCGGAGGCGGAAATACTCAGCAAGCCAACCCAGCGCCCTTCCCGCTCGGCGACATAGCGAATGGTGTTGCCAATTTTCACCAGGGCACCAAGGTAGTGGTGAGCCTGTATCAGGTCTTGGAACCGCTGTTCCTCTGTGGCGCAGGCTGGTCTGACATGCAGGAGAGATGCGTTCAAATTGCCTTTCGTCCTTCGGTTTGAAAGGCTCTTTTTACCCGAAGTGGGGGAGGTTGTCCAGTATTAGATAGTATCTTTATGTTTCTGGGTGGGGTTTCTGTTTAGGGCGATTTCGCCCTGAGGGGGAACAGGAGGGCGGAGACGATGCTTACAATCTTCGTAACTATTCACCATACAAAATCGAAAAAAGTGCTTGACAGGTTTTTTGCGAAAATCTTCCAGTCTTAGCAACAAATCTCAGACCATCGTTATTCACACTCCAGGCGCTGATATTAGCCCGAATTATTCATAAAAAAGGGCGCACCTCGTTCAACCAATTGATATAATTGGTATTTCGCCAAAAACGCTTCGGTGAAGCTAAACGAGGTCGCCCCATGTCCAAGTCTACCCAAGAACCGCTGAGATTTCTCCCCGTTGATGAGAGTGCCCACGTAATCTGATGTGGTGATCATCTGATTATTTGATGGCAGTAAACACAACGGCCGATGACCTGTCTTAGCCCGAATGTTTCATAAACCATTAGGTGACCACAAATACCGTACAACCAGACTAGGGTATTAGCCGAGAACTAGGCAGGCCGGTAACTGTTAGCGGGGCGACGATCATTTTTTCGGGGTTGTAGCGTCCATTTGGCGCGGCTCAAGAGTGTCGCTACCTCGTGAAAGATTTTGGGACATCCCAGTCCCCAAAATCGACTCGCCAACGCGACAGCCGTTACTGCCCCGACCGTCCTGCGCTCATCACGACTCCGTCCCGCACATTGCAGCAAAGCTGCTCGTGCGCAACTCCGTCATGATGACCACAATGACTCTACGGCGTGTCGGATGCGCTATTTGTATGCCCTACGTCACTCCCTATCGGTCGTAACTGCGGCCATACAACCGCGCCTACGCCTATCGGGGACTAACCGCCTTCGCTTCGCTCTCCATGGCGGTTAGCGATTGTTGGCCACCAGGTTGAGCCGATCATACTGATGGCGGTAACCCCAACCGATCCACTGGTCACGCGCCGCACACTTGAGTGCGGAGGCGGAAATACTCAGCAAGCCAACCCAGCGCCCTTCCCGCTCGGCGACATAGCGAATGGTGTTGCCAATTTTCACCAGGGCACCAAGGTAGTGGTGAGCCTGTATCAGGTCTTGGAACCGCTGTTCCTCTGTGGCGCAGGCTGGTCTGACATGCAGGAGAGATGCGTTCAAATTGCCTTTCGTCCTTCGGTTTGAAAGGCTCTTTTTACCCGAAGTGGGGGAGGTTGTCCAGTATTAGATAGTATCTTTATGTTTCTGGGTGGGGTTTCTGTTTAGGGCGATTTCGCCCTGAGGGGGAACAGGAGGGCGGAGACGATGCTTACAATCTTCGTAACTATTCACCATACAAAATCGAAAAAAGTGCTTGACAGGTTTTTTGCGAAAATCTTCCAGTCTTAGCAACAAATCTCAGACCATCGTTATTCACACTCCAGGCGCTGATATTAGCCCGAATTATTCATAAAAAAGGGCGCACCTCGTTCAACCAATTGATATAATTGGTATTTCGCCAAAAACGCTTCGGTGAAGCTAAACGAGGTCGCCCCATGTCCAAGTCTACCCAAGAACCGCTGAGATTTCTCCCCGTTGATGAGAGTGCCCACGTAATCTGATGTGGTGATCATCTGATTATTTGATGGCAGTAAACACAACGGCCGATGACCTGTCTTAGCCCGAATGTTTCATAAACCATTAGGTGACCACAAATACCGTACAACCAGACTAGGGTATTAGCCGAGAACTAGGCAGGCCGGTAACTGTTAGCGGGGCGACGATCATTTTTTCGGGGTTGTAGCGTCCATTTGGCGCGGCTCAAGAGTGTCGCTACCTCGTGAAAGATTTTGGGACATCCCAGTCCCCAAAATCGACCCGCCAACGCGACAGCCGTTACTGCCCCGACCGTCCTGCGCTCATCACGACTCCGTCCCGCACATTGCAGCAAAGCTGCTCGTGCGCAACTCCGTCATGATGACCACAATGACTCTACGGCGTGTCGGATGCGCTATTTGTATGCCCTACGTCACTCCCTATCGGTCGTAACTGCGGCCATACAACCGCGCCTACGCCTATCGGGGACTAACCGCCTTCGCTTCGCTCTCCATGGCGGTTAGCGATTGTTGGCCACCAGGTTGAGCCGATCATACTGATGGCGGTAACCCCAACCGATCCACTGGTCACGCGCCGCACACTTGAGTGCGGAGGCGGAAATACTCAGCAAGCCAACCCAGCGCCCTTCCCGCTCGGCGACATAGCGAATGGTGTTGCCAATTTTCACCAGGGCACCAAGGTAGTGGTGAGCCTGTATCAGGTCTTGGAACCGCTGTTCCTCTGTGGCGCAGGCTGGTCTGACATGCAGGAGAGATGCGTTCAAATTGCCTTTCGTCCTTCGGTTTGAAAGGCTCTTTTTACCCGAAGTGGGGGAGGTTGTCCAGTATTAGATAGTATCTTTATGTTTCTGGGTGGGGTTTCTGTTTAGGGCGATTTCGCCCTGACCCCCGGGGATCGAGGAGGCGAATCATCCGGCAGGACGGATCCAGAGCAGATCCGAAAACCGGGGCAGCGGGCGTCATTTGGACAATTCCCCGAAACAGGGGCGCTTGCATCGCGCCGGGAAGACCAATCCCAGAGAAGAATCATGAGCCACGGAAAACGCGGCGGCGGACAAATCGTTCAGCGGGTAGCGCGCCAGTCGGCTGGGCACGGGAGACCGCACCGGACCCACGGGCCGCTACAAAAAGAAAGGCCGCACATGGCGACCTTTTCGATGTTTGGTAGGGGCGGGCGGATTCGAACCGCCGACCTCCACGATGTCAACGTGGCGCTCTAACCAACTGAGCTACGCTCCTGAAGAGGAGCGCAATAATAGCGGCATCCCCCGCTTCATGCAAGCGCCGGATCACCGCCCCGACCGAGCGCCCCCGGCCCCTCTGAAAAAGGGGTGGCAGATGCGCCAGGTCACACCGGGAGAGACCGGCCGCATGCCATGCAACGGGCCGGATGCGCATAAAATCGCGGCACGGCCAAAACCCGGCGTTCACTCACCCCCCACCCATTCTCGGTGACCGTTCGCGCACCAGGAGCGGATCCACGGAACAGGCGAAAGACGGGACTGAAGCCGTTGCGGCAATCACCTGCCACGAATTCGCGACACAACAGCGCCCCCCGGTCGGCTGCTACTATTTAAGGAGGAGCGCCGAATCCGCAAGGGAAATACAGGAAAACACCATGACACCCCGCTTCATGCACGGCTTGATGACGCTGTTCCTGCTGGCCCTGGTGGCGGGCGGTTTGTGGTATTTGAACCGCCCTCAGGCGATCGAAGTGGTGGTGCGGGCAGTGGAGACAGGCACGGTCGAATCGAGCGTCTCCAATACCCGGGCCGGAACGGTCAAGGCGTGCCGCCGAGCCCGGCTATCGCCAGGCATTGGCGGCCAGATCGGCGCCCTGGAGGTGACGGAAGGCGAGCACGTAAAAGCCGGACAACTGCTGCTCGCACTCTGGAACCGCGACCTGACGGCCGAGATCGCCCTCAACCAGGCGGAGTCGGCCGCCGCCCTGGCCACCGCCCGCAGCGCCTGCCTGCAGGCCCAGGTGGCCCGGCGCGAGGCCGACCGGCTGGCCAAGCTGCGCCACCGCGGCGCGGTCTCCGAAGAGAACATCGACAAGGCCGAAACCGAGGCCCGGGCCCTGCAAGCCGGCTGCGAATCGGCCAACGCCATGGCCCGGGTGGCCGCCGCCCGGGTCGATGTCGTCAGGGCCCGGATGGAGCGCACCCGCCTCACCGCCCCCTTCGACGGCGTGGTGGCGGAGATCAACGGTGAACTCAACGAGTACGTCACCCCCTCCCCCCCCGGCATCGCCACCCTGCCGGCGGTGGATCTGATCGACAACACCTGCTTCTTCATGACTGCTCCCATCGACGAGGTGGACGCGCCCAGAGTCGCCGTCGGGCAACCGGCCCGGGTATCCCTTGACGCCTTCGGTGCGCGCCGTTTCCCCGCCCGGGTGCGGCGTATCTCCCCCTACGTGCTGGACCTGGAGAAGCAGGCTCGCACCGTCGAGGTCGAGGTGGAATTCACCCAACCCGGGGACATCCGCGAACTGCTGGCCGGCTACTCGGCCGATGTCGAGATCATCCTGGAACAGCGTAAGCAGCGCCTGCGCATCCCCTCAGAGGCACTTCTCGACAATGCGGCGGTGTTTCTCTTTATTCCCCAACGGGGGTTGATTGAACGGCGCGCGATTGAGACCGGCCTCTCCAACTGGGACCACACCGAGGTCTTGAAGGGATTGACGGAGGGCGACCTGGTCATCACTTCGGTCGATCGAGACGGGGTGGAGAACGGGGCGCCGGCGCGCATCGAAGCGAGCGACCGATGATCCGCCTGGAAGGCATCAGCCGGGAGTTTCAGGTCGGGGACGAGCGGGTACACGCCCTGCGCGGAATCGATCTCGACATGATACCCGGCGACTACCTCTCGATCATGGGACCGTCGGGTTCCGGCAAATCCACCCTGCTCAACATCCTGGGTCTTCTCGACCGTCCGGACAGCGGCCGCTACCGCCTGGAGGGGATCGACACCACCACCCTGACCGAACCGCAGCGGGCCGCCGCGCGCCGCGAGCGCATCGGGTTCGTGTTCCAGTCCTTTCATCTGCTGGCACGACTCAGCGCCGCGCAAAACATCGAACTGCCGATGACCCTGGCCGGCATCGATCCCGCACAGCGGCGCCAACGGGTGGCCCGAACGCTGCGCGCCCTGGGCCTGGCCGACCGCGCCGAACACCGCCCCGATCAACTCTCGGGCGGCCAGCGCCAACGCGTGGCCATCGCCCGCGCCACCATCATGCGACCGCTGATCCTGCTGGCGGACGAACCGACCGGCAACCTCGACCAGAGCTCCGGCGAGGAGGTGGTGGAGACCCTGGAGACGCTCAACCGGGACGGCATCACCCTGGTGGTGGTGACCCATGATCCGCGCATCGGCGAGCGGGCCGCGCGGCGCATCCGGATGGTCGATGGCGCCATCCTCGGCAGCGGCTGAGGCACAAGGAGGCCCGATGCACATCACGGATACATTCGGCTTCGCCATCCGCGCCCTGCGCGGTGCGCGCGCGCGCAGCGCCCTGATGCTGCTGGCGATGGCCATCGGCATCGCCTCGGTGGTGCTGCTCACGGCCCTTGGCGAGGGCGCCCGCCGTTACGTCGGCAATGAGTTCTCGAACCTCGGCACCCACCTGCTAGTGGTACTGCCGGGACGCACCGAGACCACCGGCGGCCCGCCACCGCTGATCGGGGGCACCCCGAAGCCCCTTACCCTGGACGACGCGCTGGCCCTCACCCGCAGCACCACAGTACGTTATGTCGCCCCACTGATCGTGGGCTCGGCCCCCGTCTCACACCGGCAACTGGAGCGCGAGGCGACCATCCTCGGCGCCACGGCGGAGCTGCTGCCCGTACGCAACCTGGAGCTGGCCCGGGGCAAATTCCTGCCGCCCGGCGACCCGGAGCGCGGCGCCGCCGTGGCGGTCATCGGCAGCGCCCTGAAACAGAACCTGTTCGGCAACGCCCCGGCCCTGGGGCGCTGGATCCGCATCCATGACCGGCGCTTCCGGGTAATCGGCATCCTCAAACCCATGGGAGAATCCCTTGGCATGGACCTGGGGGAGCTGGCCATCATCCCCCTATCGCGCTCCCAGAGCCTGTTCGACACCGAATCGCTGTTCCGGATTCTGGTGCAGGCCACCACACGGGAGCACGTCGCCAGGACGGAGCGGGCGGTTAGCGAAATCCTCAAGACGCGCCATGGCGGCGAGGAGGATATCACAGTGATCACCCAGAACGCCCTGCTCGGCACCTTCGACGAGATCTTCCGCACCCTGACCCTCGCAGTCGGCGGCATCGCCGCCATCAGTCTGGCGGTGGCCGGCATCCTGATCATGAACGTGATGCTGGTGGCGGTCTCCCAGCGCACCGCCGAGATCGGTCTGCTCAAGGCCCTCGGGGCACCCGGAGGAGAGATCCTGCGCCTGTTCCTGGTCGAGGCGGGGCTGCTGTCGGTCACCGGCGCCCTGCTCGGGATGGCCACCGCCTACGGCGGGGTCTGGGCCATGGGACATCTGTTTCCGGACTTTCCCATCGGCGTGCCCCCCTGGGCGCTCGCCGCCGCCCTGCTGGTGGCGTTGCTGACCGGACTGCTGTTCGGGGTGCTGCCGGCGCGCAGGGCCGCCCGGCTCGATCCGGTGCGGGCCCTGTCGGGACACTGACCATGCGCAGCGCGGACTTCCTCTCCCTCGCCCTCGGTTCGGTGGCCGCCCACCGCATGCGCAGCCTCCTCACCGCCCTGGGTATCGCCGTCGGGATCGCCGCCGTGGTGCTACTCACCTCCATCGGCGAGGGGGTGCATCGATTCGTGCTGGGAGAGTTCACCCAGTTCGGCACCCATCTGATTGCGGTCACCCCCGGCAAGACCAGCACCTTCGGCCTCTCCGGGGCGGTGATCAACACCGTACGCCCCCTCACCCTGGAGGACGCCGAGGCACTGGCGCGGCTACCGCGCATCGAGGCGGCGCTCCCCTTCGTTCAGGGCAACGCCCCGATCGAGTACGGCAACCGCATCCGCCGCAGCATGATCTTCGGTACCGGCGCCGATGTACCCCGGGTATGGCGCATGCAACCGCGCATCGGACGCTTCCTGCCGCGCGAGGACCCTCGCCATGCCCGCCCCTTCGCGGTACTCGGCGCCAAGGTGAAACAGGAACTGTTCGGCGCCGCCAGCCCCCTCGGTCGCCGGGTGCGCATCGGCGGCGAGCGTTACCGGGTGATCGGCGTGATGGAGCCCAAAGGCACCCTGCTCGGCTTCGACCTCGACGACGCGGTCTATATCCCGACCCACAGGGCGATGGCGATGTTCGATCAGGAGGGCGTGATGGAGGTGGACCTCCTGTATGCCCCGGGCGGTGACAGCGCCAGCCTCACCGATACGATCCGGACACGCCTCAAGCAACGCCACGGCGGTGAGGACTTCACCATCATCACCCAGGACCAGATGCTGCAGACCCTGGGCGGGGTACTCGACATCCTCACCCTGGCGGTCGCCGCCCTCGGCACCATCTCCCTGCTGGTGGGCGGGGTCGGCATCCTCACCATCATGAGCATCGCGGTCAACGAGCGGCGCGGCGAGATCGGCCTGCTCTGCGCCCTTGGCGCAAACCGGCGCGGCATTCTCTGGCTGTTCATCGGCGAGGCGGTGCTCCTGGCGGGACTGGGCGGCGGCGCCGGACTGCTCGCCGGCACCGGGGGAGCCTGGTTGCTCGGTGCCCTGATCCCCGCCCTGCCGACCCACACCTCCTGGGCCCACGCCCTGCTCGCCGAGGGGGTGTCGCTGCTGATCGGCCTGACCGCCGGGGCACTGCCGGCCTGGCGGGCGGCGGGGCTCGATCCGATCGAGGCGTTGCGTTCGGAATAAACCGCCCCCCCTGGACACACCCGTTTGGCGCCCCCCGACGCCGTACGCGCAGGGCAGTTGACCGTTGCGCTGGCGGCCACAATAAAGACACCAGCGCCACAAAGCGGACTATAATTCCGCTATGGAGGCGCCGTCGCCGCCCTCCCCCAGGCTGCTTTTATTGAGATGTCCTAGCCCGAATGTTTCATAAACCATTAGGTGACCACAAATACCGTACAACCAGACTAGGGTATTAGCCGAGAACTAGGCAGGCCGGTAACTGTTAGCGGGGCGACGATCATTTTTTCGGGGTTG
>PQCP01000046.1 GCA_003062205.1 Candidatus Sedimenticola endophacoides | reverse complement strand
TCTTGGGTAGACTTGGACATGGGGCGACCTCGTTTAGCTTCACCGAAGCGTTTTTGGCGAAATACCAATTATATCAATTGGTTGAACGAGGTGCGCCCTTTTTTATGAATAATTCGGGTTAGGAAGCGGTGGGTGAGGGGGTGGCCGCTGAACAGGCCGTGCCAGCGCTCGATCACCTCCGTGGTGCTCCAGGCGGCGGCCTGTTGGGCGTTGATGTGCAGCACCAGATGGGTGTGGTTGGACATCACCGCGTAGGCGGAGACCTCGATGGCGAAGTGGCGGGGCAGTTCGAGCAGGCGCTGTTCGACCCAGCCCCTGCGGTGTTCGTAGGAGCGTCCGGTGAGTGCATCGGTGCCGCAGAGGAAGGTGCGGCGCACGCAGCGGGAGACGCAGTGGTAGTGGGGGGTGACGTCGAGGCTGATGAGGCTTTTTCTGGGTTTTGGCATGTTCGTTCCCTGATCGCGCATTTTCCGTTCGTTCTCTATTGTTGCATGCCTGGAGAGGATGTCAATGTGTGGGTGCTCTGATATGACCGCATGAGCACATCGGCGAGACCACTCTGGCTGATGCCATTCTGGATCGTCTGCAACACGGGGAGCACCGCCTCAATCTACGTGACGAGTCCATGCGCAGAGCCATCGATCTATTGATTGATCGTGACCGGTCAGAGTAAAAAATACACTCCAGCGGGAACACAGGAAGTGAGGCAGTCACGTTCGCTGGAATGCGCACCCTCTAGCCAACGCTATCGAGTTGCACTTGGTAATCGCATTCGCGGACAAACATACAAGGCCGTCAACCGCTAACCGCCATGGAGAGCGAAGCGAAGGCGGTTAGTCCCCGATAGGCGTAGGCGCGGTTGTATGGCCGCAGTTACGACCGATAGGGAGTGACGTAGGGCATACAAATAGCGCATCCGACACGCCGTAGAGTCATTGTGGTCATCATGACGGAGTTGCGCACGAGCAGCTTTGCTGCAATGTGCGGGACGGAGTCGTGATGAGCGCAGGACGGTCGGGGCAGTAACGGCTGTCGCGTTGGCGAGTCGATTTTGGGGACTGGGATGTCCCAAAATCTTTCACGAGGTAGCGACACTCTTGTGTAGCTTGTGAGTGATATAGGATGGATGGCGCTGGTCGTTGAAGGCGCAGGCCAAGCGCTCGGTCAAGCCGATTTGGCGGTCGAGGCCGCGTAGAATCATGGGACCGAAATCCGAGGACAAGGCGCCGCCGTCAAAATCGCCACGCACGCTCAGGCCGTCAACGGGGAGAAATCTCAGCGGTTCTTGGGTAGACTTGGACATGGGGCGACCTCGTTTAGCTTCACCGAAGCGTTTTTGGCGAAATACCAATTATATCAATTGGTTGAACGAGGTGCGCCCTTTTTTATGAATAATTCGGGTTAGGAAGCGGTGGGTGAGGGGGTGGCCGCTGAACAGGCCGTGCCAGCGCTCGATCACCTCCGTGGTGCTCCAGGCGGCGGCCTGTTGGGCGTTGATGTGCAGCACCAGATGGGTGTGGTTGGACATCACCGCGTAGGCGGAGACCTCGATGGCGAAGTGGCGGGGCAGTTCGAGCAGGCGCTGTTCGACCCAGCCCCTGCGGTGTTCGTAGGAGCGTCCGGTGAGTGCATCGGTGCCGCAGAGGAAGGTGCGGCGCACGCAGCGGGAGACGCAGTGGTAGTGGGGGGTGACGTCGAGGCTGATGAGGCTTTTTCTGGGTTTTGGCATGTTCGTTCCCTGATCGCGCATTTTCCGTTCGTTCTCTATTGTTGCATGCCTGGAGAGGATGTCAATGTGTGGGTGCTCTGATATGACCGCATGAGCACATCGGCGAGACCACTCTGGCTGATGCCATTCTGGATCGTCTGCAACACGGGGAGCACCGCCTCAATCTACGTGACGAGTCCATGCGCAGAGCCATCGATCTATTGATTGATCGTGACCGGTCAGAGTAAAAAATACACTCCAGCGGGAACACAGGAAGTGAGGCAGTCACGTTCGCTGGAATGCGCACCCTCTAGCCAACGCTATCGAGTTGCACTTGGTAATCGCATTCGCGGACAAACATACAAGGCCGTCAACCGCTAACCGCCATGGAGAGCGAAGCGAAGGCGGTTAGTCCCCGATAGGCGTAGGCGCGGTTGTATGGCCGCAGTTACGACCGATAGGGAGTGACGTAGGGCATACAAATAGCGCATCCGACACGCCGTAGAGTCATTGTGGTCATCATGACGGAGTTGCGCACGAGCAGCTTTGCTGCAATGTGCGGGACGGAGTCGTGATGAGCGCAGGACGGTCGGGGCAGTAACGGCTGTCGCGTTGGCGAGTCGATTTTGGGGACTGGGATGTCCCAAAATCTTTCACGAGGTAGCGACACTCTTGACGAGCTGCTGTAAGACGACCTATTAATTGCACCACCTTGTGTCATGGGGAGCGTCCGCGCAATGCCATAGTGGCGATGTTGACAATCCCCACCCGGCAGGATTAGTCTGGCTCGTGCGGTCACGATGAGCCAACCTCATGATCAAAATCACGCTCTGCCGGAACAAAGATCCCATTGATCGGTACGAAATCGATGCGCCGACGATCAGTATCGGACGCCTGGATTCGAACGATATCCAACTGGACGACACCGGGGTGTCGAAGGTACATGCCCAGATCAAGCGCCTCGGGGGCGGCTATGTGCTGGAAGACTGCCTCAGCACCAACGGCACCTTTCTGGATGACCAGCGGGTCACAGCCACCTCCCTCGAAAATGGGTCGGTAATCAACATATTGAACTACTCGCTGCTGTGTGAAATTCCCGACGACCCACAAGCCCACGAATCGACCTTTGTCTATCTGGAAGCGGACCCACCCCCAAAGGAGTGACAACCTCGGTTGTGTTCATCAGTGGCCGGAGTCACCCTGTGTAATGAACACATCAGCAGCGCACACGCCCGGACGCCTGTCGTTCCCGCCATACCCGGTCAGGGCGTGACTCCGCCCTGCTTTCTGCCGCCCCCTACACCCCGCCGCGCTCCAGCGTCCGCGCCTGGGCCGCCCCCTCCCGGGGATCGACCCGGTAGAGCAGTAGCGCCCCGGCCACGAACAGCAGCGCCACAGAGAGGATCGACAGGCGCGGGCTCCCGGTAATCAGGCTTACCCCCCCCATCAGCAGCGGTCCGAGCACGGCGGCGAATTTGGCCATCATGTTGAAGAAGCCGAAGAATTCCCCTGACTGGTTGCGCGGGATCAGCCGGGCATAGAACGAACGGCTCAGCGCCTGGATGCCCCCCTGCACCAACCCGATGGCCACCGCCAGCAGGTAAAATTCCCACTGCGACTGCATCCGGTAGGCCCAGAGGATCACCAGCAGATAGACGCCGATGGCGAGCAGGATGCCCGGGCGCGGACCCCAGCGCCGGCCGAGAACCCCAAACCCGAGCGCCGCCGGAAAACCGACGAACTGGGTGATCAGCAGGGCCACCATCAGCCCGTTGGCCTCAAACCCCAGGGAAAGTCCGTAATCGACCGCCATGCGTACGATGGTGTCGACCCCGTCGATATAGCACCAGTAGGCCAGCAGGAACAGGAAGGTGTGCCTGAGGCGGCGCACCTGGGCGAAGGTGGCGCGCAGACGGCGCAGTCCGCCGCCGACCATCTCGCCCCAGTCCTGGCCGGGGTGTCCGTCGTGTTCTCTGACCAACAGCAACACCGGTATCGAAAACAGCCCCCACCACAGGGCCACGCTCAGGAACGAGACGCGTACCGCCTCGGCGGCATCCACCAGACCGAAGCTTTGCGGGTAGAGGGTCATCAACACATTGATGAAAAACAGCAGGCCGCCTCCCAGGTAGCCCGCGGCAAAGCCGAGGGCGGAGACGAAGTCGAAGCCCCGCTCATCGGTCACATCGAACAACAGGGAGTCGTAAAACACCAGACTGCCTGAAAAGCCGATAATGGCCACGATGTAGAGGGCCACCGCCAGGGCCCAGAAGCCCTGGGCGACCAGAAACAGGCCCCCGGTCATGACGATACCCATGGCGGTAAAGAACAGCAGAAAGCGCTTTCTGACACCCCCCTGGTCGGCGATCGCCCCGATCAGGGGGGCCATCAGGACCACGCAGACACTGGCGAAGGCATTCGCCACACCAAGCCAGAAGGTACTCTCGGACGCGGCCAGTCCGCTGGCCCAGTACTGTTTAAAAAAGACCGGAAAGAAACCGGCCATCACCGTGGTGGCAAAGGCGGAGTTGGCCCAGTCGTAGAGGGCCCAGGCCAGAATCTTCGGTGATCTCCATGGAGACATTCACGGCTCCTCTCAAACCAGCCAGGTGAAGAATTATCAATGACACAACTGCCGGGGTATCGCAACCTTCGACGGGCAGCGGTGTCAGATCGTTACGCGAGCGCTCCACCGCGCTCCACACGGCTTGAACAACAAGGAGAGAGAGCATGCAAACGAACATCGGAACCCTGGATCGCCTGTTGCGCACCCTGGTCGGACTGGGGGTGGTCGGCTGGGGAGTGACGACCGGCAGCCTGTGGGGCATGCTTGGTCTGGTGCCCTTGTTGACCGCCGCCGTAGGCTGGTGCCCCGCCTACCTTCCCCTCGGCATCAACACCTGCAAACACAAACCTTCGGCCTAGCGTCCCCCACCGGACTCAGGCCGAGCCCACTGCGGCGGCAGGAGATCGGCCCCACTTTACGGCCCTTTGCGTTGCGCAGCCGCACCGGGAAAGGCCGCGAGAAGGGACTCGCCCCCCGGCAGGCTTCCCGCCCGCATCGGCGATCCGTGGACACATCAGGATTCGGTGGCGACGCGCGAGGGCCAGGCGCTCATCACCGCCTGCACCAGGGTCGCCAGGGGGATGGCGAAGAAAACCCCCCAGAAGCCCCACAGCCCGCCGAAGACCAGGATCGCCACGATGATCGCCACCGGGTGCAGGTTCACTACCTCGGAGAAGAGCAGGGGCACCAGCACGTTGCCGTCCAGGGCCTGGACCACGAAATAGGCGACACTCAGCCAGATGAAGTCGGCGCCCCATCCCCACTGAAACCAGGCGATCAGAATCACCGGAAAGGTGACCACGGCGGCCCCTACATAGGGGATGATCACGGAGAGCCCCACCAGCACCCCGAGCAGCATGGCGTACTGCAGCCCCATGAAGGCGAAGGTGACGAAACTGGCAGACCAGACAATGATGATCTCCCAGAACTTGCCGCGCACGTAGTTGGCGATCTGGCGGTCCACGTCGTGCCACACGGTATCGGCGAAGTGACGGTTCTTGGGGAGAAACTGCATGATCCAGTCGATGATCAGCCGCTTGTCCTTGAGAAAGAAGAAGACCAGCAGCGGCATCAGGATCAGATAGACCAGGATGGTGATCACCCCGACCACCGAGGAGAGCGACATGGAGAGCACGGTCTGGCCGAACTCGGCGATCTCCTGGCGGATGATGGTGGTGATCTCGCTCACCTGCTCCAGGGAGATCAGCTCGGGATAGCGCTCCGGCAACTGCATCAGCAGCGCCTGCCCTTCCCCCAGCATGGCAGGGATCTGCTGAAACAGCTGGGTGACCTGCTGGGAGAGCTGCGGCAGCAGGCCGAAGATCACCACGGTGACAAACAGCATGAATACGGTGAACACGAACAGCACCGCCGGCAGGCGCGGTATGCGGCGCTGCTCCAGCTTGCCGACCAGCCCCTCCAGCAGATAGGCGATCACCACGCTGGCCAGCACCGGGGCCAGCATATCGCCCATGGTGATGATGACCGCGAAGCCGATGATCAGCAGCAGGGCGAGGAACACCACCTCCGGATCGGAGAGGTAACGCTTGAACCAGTCGGATACCAGGCGCATCGCTTGAGCCTTCTCGGTGGTGGTAAACGGTTGCCCACGGCGCCCCGGCCGCACCCTGACGCGTTATCGGACCCCGGCCCCGGGTTGAACGGGCATTGATCGAAGCTGCGGAAAGACGCGGCACACGCCACGCACCGTCATGAACCCGTCCACTCAGGTTCCAAGATAGTTTTTCCGGTAGTGAGTTTCAAACAATGTCTGCAACTCGTCAATCACCTCGGGGGCCGGACGCCCCTGCATGATATGCGCCGTCATCAGCGACGAGGTCTCGGTAAACAACGTCGACCTGTCGAGCATGTGGTAGGTCTTCGACAGCCGCTTGATGGCGGCCACCACGCTCTCCCGCTCCGGCCTGGCAATCGGTATCGGCTCGGGGAGCGGCTCCGGGGGCTTCGGCTCCAATTCGGTACGCTGGAGCAGAAACTCGGCGAAGGCGAGCAGACTCTCCCGCCCCGGCCCATCGATGGCCTTGTAGAGCTTGAGCAGGCGGCGCTGATCCGCCGGCAGGTTCTGTTTCGGTGCCAGCAACGCTTACTCCCGGCAGTCGTTCTCGTGCTCCTTGCAGTAATCCCTGGCAAACTCCAGCAGCTCTTCCATGACCCGCGCCCGGAACTTCTGTTTCTGATGCACGAAGGAGAAGGGGCGCTCCAGGGTCGGCGCGAGATTGATCGGGATCAGGGTACCGAGCTTGATCTCCTTCTGGATGGTGGCCCGGGAGACCACGGAGATGCCCATGCCCGCCTCCACCGCGCCCTTCACCGCCTCGGGACTGCCCAGCTCCATGGCGATACGCAACCCATCGCCCCCGCTGTTGATCTCCTGGAGATACTCGTTGATCACCTCGCGGGTCCCGGAGCCCTCCTCGCGGCAGATGAAGGGATACTTGACCAGATCATCATAGGTCAGTTCGCGCTTTGCCGCCTCGGGGTGCCTGGGTGGAACGATGGCCACCAGCTGGTCGGCGCGGCAGGTCTCCACCACCAGGTTCTTGTTCGCCACCGGTGCCTCGACCACCCCCAGGTCGATGGTGTTGTTCTCGACCATGGAGACGATGCCGTCCGTATTGGAGACCTTGAGGTGGATGTTGACGTCCGGATATTTGAGTTTGAAGTCACCGAGCAGCGCGGGGAGCATGTACTCGGCGATGGTGGTGCTGGCGCCGATGGTCAGCGAACCGCTGATCTCACCGGTCATCTCCCGCACCGAGTTCTCCATCTCGGCATAGAGTTCGAAAATCTTGTCGGCGAACTCGTAGACCCGCCCCCCCGCCTCGGTCAGACTGATGCGGTTGTGGGTGCGGTCGAACAACCGTGTGTTGAAATACTCCTCCAGCTGGCGGACCTGAAAGGTGACGGCAGGCTGCGTCATGTGCAGCGTCTCGGCGGCCTTGGTAAAGCTCAAAAGGCGCGCGACGGTATGAAACACCTGTAATCTACGATCGGCCATAAGTATACCTAGCGGGGATATTGCGATAAAAGAATCTTATATCATAGTTTCGCACTGGCAGGCCAGCCCCGCGAACCCCTTCGCACATGCAGCAAATTACCGGAATATAAGGAAAATCGCCCGCCACAGGAGACCGCGCGTGGACCCCTCCCGCCGCCCCGTCTGGGGCATCATCCAGGATGGTCTGGAAAAACCATGAAAAATCAACTACCCTCGTGCGATCCGGGCGGGTCCGCGCAGGGACTCCCATTTTGCCGGAGCCCGGCCCTGCAGCGCCCCCTGATAAGAACGATCCACGGAGCACACCATGCCATCACACACCCGTTTTACCGCCGGAGCACTGAGCGCGGCCAGCACTCTGATCCTGTTCGGTTCCGCCCCTACCCAGGCCGCAGGCTACAAGATCCCCGAGCAGTCGCTCAACAGTACCGCCCTCTCCGCGGCCTACGTGGCCAACGCCCACGGCGCCGACGCCTCCTACAACAATCCGGCCGCGATGGCGTTCAACGAAGGGGGACGCGCCCTGGAGGCGGATCTCACGCTGATCCACCTGACACGTATCCAGCACGACGGCGCGAGTTTCGACGACAGATCCCAGGTGGAGAACTTCCAGATGCCGACCCTGCACTATGTCAGTGACGACAAGGACGGCTGGCGCTACGGCTTCTCCATGATCTCCCCCGCCGGCCTCTCCAAACGCTGGGAAGGGACCGCCGCCGCCTTCGCCGAGGAGTTCACCCTGCAGACCCTGGAACTCAACCCGACCATCGGCTTTCAGGTCAACGATCGCTTCGCCGTCGGCGGCGGCCTGTGAGAGTGCCCACGTAATCTGATGTGGTGATCATCTGATTATTTGATGGCAGTAAACACAACGGCCGATGACCTGTCTTAGGGCATCGGCCGTTGTCGTTCAAGAGTGTCGCTACCTCGTGAAAGATTTTGGGACATCCCAGTCCCCAAAATCGACTCGCCAACGCGACAGCCGTTACTGCCCCGACCGTCCTGCGCTCATCACGACTCCGTCCCGCACATTG
>PQCP01000047.1 GCA_003062205.1 Candidatus Sedimenticola endophacoides | reverse complement strand
GTGCGGATAGCCCATCAGGGTCCGATGCCGGATGTGGCATCACCAAGAGACCGGATACACGTTGGCAGTCGACTCATTGTCGGCCAGACGAGCAAAAAAGCTTGCAAACGGGGAGGAGTCCATACACAGCTCAGCGACGAAGAGCTGGAAGAGCTGGAGAAGCCCTGGCCCGCCTACCAGCGCCCGGTCCCCGATATGTATGCCAGGGGGCTGGAGCGGGTGGAGGCCAAGGAGGCCGAACAGGAGGCGCTGGAGAAAGAGGCCATGGAGCAGGAGCGGCAGGCGAAGATCGCCGCCAGGAAGGCCGAGCAGGAGCGCATCCAGCAGGCCGTGGCGGCGGCCCTCGCGGCCCAGGGCGGCGGCGCCCAAATGGCCCCCGCGGCGGCGACCGCCACCGGCTTCGGCATCGACTGGGGCGACGTACCGGCCCGCACCATCACCCTGCTCTACCCCGGCGAGACCTCCATGGAGTGGGTGCTGACCGGCAAGGACCACGGTGGCGCCCGTCCCCTCACTCAGGGCGGCGACCGCTGCGTCACCTGCCATGAGAAAGAGGTGGCCGATATGGGCAAGAAGATGGTCACCGGCGCCAAGGCCGAGACCAAACCCATTCCCGGCAAGCGCCCCGCCATCCCGGTCGGGGTCCAGGCCGCCCACGACGGTGCCAACCTCTACCTGCGCTTCGAGTGGGAGGAGGGCGATCACGCCCCGGTCCCCTTCGCCGAGGGCGGCAAGATGGACCCCGCCAATCCGATGAAGCTGGCCCTGATGCTGTCCACCGACCAGGTCGAGTACGCCGACCGCTCCGGCTGCTGGCAGACCTGCCACCACGACGCCAGCACCATGCCCGACACCCCCGCCGAGACGGCGGGCGCCGATGCGGCCCAGCGTCTCGACCTGAGCGGCGGCGTTACCAAGTACCTGCAGGAGAGCCGCGGCAAGATCGAGGTCCAGGGGCGCCGGGGCAAGGTGCGCGGCGGCTGGGACCAGCTCAAGAGTCCCGAGGAGATCGGCGCGGCCCTCGCCGAGGGGCGGTTCATGGATCTGCTGCGCTACAAATCGGGCCAGGGCGAGACCGAGGACGGCTGCATTCTCGACCAGCGCTACATGAGCGGCGGCCAAGGCTTCCAGGCCAACGCCCGCCAGGAGGGGGGCAACTGGGTGGTCGAAATCAAGCGCCCCCTCAGGTCCGACCAGCCGGGCGACATCAGCATCGAGCCCGGACAGCTCTACAACTTCGGCTTCGCCATCCACGACGACCACAGCAGCGCCCGCTTCCACCACGTCTCCCTTGGCTACAAGCTGGGGCTGGACAACGATGCGGCGGAGGTCAACGTTACCGCCCAGTAAGTCGACCCAGGCACGTCCCACACTCCCGCGGAGACCAACAGGAGAGACAGAGGATGATCAGAGAAACACTGCGCTGGGCGCTGCTGGCCGCCCCCCTGCTGCTCGGCGGCCACGCCGTGGCCGGACAGACCGTCGAGGTGGCGATCGTGAAATTCGCGTTCACCCCCGCCGAACTCACGATAAAGGCCGGCGACACCGTGCGTTGGGTGAACAAAGAGAAGCGCCAGTACCACAGCGTCTGGTTCGAACAGCAGGGGGAGCCGGAACCGCCCTATTTCTTCCCTGGCGAGAGCGTCGAGCGCACCTTCGACACGGCGGGTGAATTTCCCTACCGCTGTGGCCCCCACCCCATGATGCGGGGCGTGATCCGGGTCGAGTAAGGGCGTGCGCTGCCACTCCGGCAACCGGCCTCCGGGGAAGCGCGCACCACCCGCACCCCTTGATAAAGATCAAAGCGCCGCGCCCCTCGACTGGCCCATAGTGTGAACCATTCTGAAGTGGGGGCTTTATGGGCTTGGTCAGCGGCAACACACCAAAACATCAGGTCCTGGCGGCGCTCTGCCTGCTGCTGCTACTGCCGCCGCTCGCCACCGCGGCGCCTCCCGCCGCCACCGGCCCCGTCAGCAGTGAACGCCAGGCGGCGTTGCGCCATCTGGTGCGCCACGACTGCGGTTCCTGCCACGGCATGCGCCTCGAAGGGGGCCTCGGCCCCTCCCTGAAACCCGCCCCGCTGGAGCGCTTCACCACCGAGCAACTGGCCCTGACCATCACCTACGGCAGGCCCGGTACGCCAATGCCCCCCTGGGGGCCGTTTCTGACCCGGCCCGAGGCGCTGTGGATCGCCGACGCGCTGAAACAGGGGAAACTGCCATGATGATCAAAGGTGCCCTGCGACACCTCGCCTGCGGCGGCTGCGCCGCCCTGCTCTCGCTCAGCCTCCAGGCCGCCGAGCTGCGCGGCACCGGCGACCTGGGCATCGTGATCGAGCGCGCCGCCGGGAGTGTGCAGATCATCGACACCAGCGCCCAACAGAGCCTGGGGCGGATCGAATCGCTGGGAGACCTCTCCCACGCCTCGGCGGTCTACTCCCGTGATCAGCGCTACGCCTACCTCTTCGGCCGCGACGGCGGCCTGAGCAAGATCGACATCCTGGAACAGCGGCTGATCGCACGCACCCTCCAGTCGGGCAACAGCATCGGCGGGGCGATCTCCCAGGACGGGAGCCTGGTGGCCGTCTCCAACTACGATCCGGGCGGGGTCAAGGTCTTCGACGCCGAGACCCTGGAGCTGGTATTGGATATCCCCGCCGCATATGGCAACGGCCAGCAGTCGAAGGTGGTCGGCCTGGTGGACGCGCCGGATCAGCGCTTCGTGTTCAGCCTGTTCGACGCCGGAGAGATCTGGGTGGCCGACCTGAGCGACCGCGTCCAACCCCGCATACAACGCTTCCGCAACATCGGCAGACAGCCCTACGATGCCCTGATCACCCCCGACGGCCGCTACTACATGGCCGGGCTGTTCGGAGAGGACGGCCTGGCGATGCTCGACCTGTGGGACCTGGAGGCGGGGGTACGCCGGGTACTGCCCGACTATGGCAAGGGGGAGCAGCGGTTGCCGGTGTACAAGATGCCGCACCTCGAAGGATGGGCCATCGCAGGCGACCACGCCTTTATCCCGGCCGTGGGCCTCAACCAGGTACTGGTGGTGGACACCAAGAGCTGGCGGGAGATCAAGCGCATCCCGGTACACGGCCAACCGGTCTTCGTCATGGCACGCCCCGACGGCCGCCAGGTCTGGGTCAACTTCGCCTTCCCCAACAACGAGCGGGTACAGGTGATCGACACCCTTGGACAAGAGTGTCGCTACCTCGTGAAAGATTTTGGGACATCCCAGTCCCCAAAATCGACTCGCCAACGCGACAGCCGTTACTGCCCCGACCGTCCTGCGCTCATCACGACTCCGTCCCGCACATTGCAGCAAAGCTGCTCGTGCGCAACTCCGTCATGATGACCACAATGACTCTACGGCGTGTCGGATGCGCTATTTGTATGCCCTACGTCACTCCCTATCGGTCGTAACTGCGGCCATACAACCGCGCCTACGCCTATCGGGGACTAACCGCCTTCGCTTCGCTCTCCATGGCGGTTAGCGATGGAGGTGATCAAAGAGCTGCAACCCGGCAAGGCGGTCCTGCACATGGAGTTCACCCCACGCGGGGAGAAGGTGTGGCTGTCGGTGCGCGACGACGATCTGCTGCGCATCTACGACACGCGCACCTTCGATATGCTCAAGGCGCTGCCCGCCGACAAACCCAGCGGCATCTTCTTTACCGCCCGGGCCCACCGGATCGGGCTCTAGGGACCGCCACCATGCATCGACACCGCACCCCCGCCCCACCCCCGGCACACACCTTCTCCGCGCTTGAGAAGCGCCTGCTCAACGAGTTCCAGCACGGTTTTCCCCTCGATGCGGAGCCGTTTCGCGAAATCGGCCGGCGCCTCGGCGTGAGCGAAGAGCAGGTGCTCACCGCCCTGGGTCGGCTGCACCGGGAGGGCGCCATCAGCCGGGTTGGCCCGGTGCTCAAACCCAACCGCGTGGGCGTCAGCACCCTCGCCGCCATGGCCGTGCCGCCCGGAGAGCTGGAACGGGTGGCCGCCCTGGTCAGCGCCCGCCCCGAGGTGAACCACAACTACGAGCGGCTGCACCGCTTCAATCTCTGGTTCGTGGTCACCGCATCGGACACCCAACACCTCGACGCCGTGCTCGACGGCATCAGCCGGGAGTGCGGACTCCCGGTGATGGATCTGCCGATGGTCGAGGACTATTTCATCGATCTGGGATTTGACCTGAAGTGGAACTGAACATACACAGACTGGAGAGCGGCGCCGGGGCGGACGCCCTGGACATGCGGCTGATACGCGCCATCCAGGGCGGACTGCCCCTGGTGCCACGACCCTACGCCGAGATCGCCACCCGCCTCGGGCTCGATGAGCGACAGGTCATCGAGCGCATCACCCGCCTGCAGGGAATGGGTATCATCAAGCGCTTCGGCGTGGTGGTGCGCCACCACGAACTCGGCTTCCGCTTCAACGCCATGGTGGTGTGGGACATCCCGGATCACCGGATCGGACGCGTCGGCCGCTGCATCGGCCAGTACGATTTCGTCACCCTCTGCTACCAGCGCCCGCGCCGCCTGCCCCACTGGCGCTACAACCTCTTCAGTATGATCCACGGCCGTGACCGCGACGAGGTAATCGCCAACGTGCAGCGCGTGGTCGAGGAGTGCGCCCTGCAGGAGATCGCCCACGAACTGCTGTTCAGCCGCCGCCGTTTCAAGCAGCGCGGGGCGCGCTACGACGCCCCAAGCGATCCATTGCCGGCACCGGCCCCTTGGCGCGGTGTCTGCGGGGGTTGAACCAATGACCGGGCTGGACCGGAGCGACCGGCGCATCATCAATCGCTACCAGGGGGGCTTTCCCCTCTGCGCGGCGCCGTTCGAGGCGGTCGGACGTGAACTCGGCATCGCCCCCGATGAGGTGATCGGACGCATCGACCGGCTCCTGGCACGGGGCTGGCTGACCCGTTTCGGCCCCCTCTACAACGCCGAGCGGTTCGGCGGCGCCCTCACCCTGGCCGCGCTGGCGGTGGAGGAGGAGGCCTACCCCTCGGTCACCCGGCTGGTCAACATGCTGCCGACGGTAGCCCACAACTACCGCCGCGACCCCCCCTCAACATGTGGTTCGTCATCGCCGCCGAGGACCGCCCGGGGCTGGAGCGGACCATCGCCCGGATCGAGGAGACCTGCGGGCTGCCGGTGTACGACTTTCCCAAACGCCGGGAGTTCTACCTCGGCCTCTGGTTCGAGATCGATGAGCAGGGCGCGCTGGCCACACGCTCCATCGCGGCGCCCCCGAACGGCCCGGCACACCGCCTCGACGACATCGACCGGCGCCTGGTGGTGGACACCCAGGAGGGGCTCGCGCTCGAACCCCACCCCTACGCGGCGGTGGCACGGCGCAGCGGCATCACCGAAGGCGAGGTGATCGGGCGCCTGCGCCGCATGCTCGACAGCGGCGTGATCCGCCGCATCGGCCTGGTGCCCAACCACTACCAGCTGGGCTTCCGGGGCAACGGCATGAGCGTGTGGGACATCCCCGATGAGCGGGTTGCGGAGCTGGGCCCCCTGGTGGCCGGGCTCGACTTCGTCAGCCACTGCTACGAACGTCCCCGCCACCACGGCGTCTGGCCCTACAACCTGTTCGCCATGGTGCACGGACGCGACCGCGACCAAGAGTGTCGCTACCTCGTGAAAGATTTTGGGACATCCCAGTCCCCAAAATCGACTCGCCAACGCGACAGCCGTTACTGCCCCGACCGTCCTGCGCTCATCACGACTCCGTCCCGCACATTGCAGCAAAGCTGCTCGTGCGCAACTCCGTCATGATGACCACAATGACTCTACGGCGTGTCGGATGCGCTATTTGTATGCCCTACGTCACTCCCTATCGGTCGTAACTGCGGCCATACAACCGCGCCTACGCCTATCGGGGACTAACCGCCTTCGCTTCGCTCTCCATGGCGGTTAGCGGAAGTGCGCGAGAAGACCGGGCGGATCGCGCAACTGCTCGGTGGCCACTGCCGTGGCCACGAGGTGCTGTTCAGCACCGAGGTGCTGAAGAAGACCGGCCTGCGCCTGGCCGCCTGAAGATGAGGGCCGACGGGCCAGGCTCGCTCCATGGCGCAACAGGGATCAAGGGTTACACAAACAAGGAGGATGCGGCGCGCCATCCGGTGCATGCCGGGGAGCGGGCATGGTCACTGTCCCGCAATGACCGATTGACCAACGTATTGATGCCCGGGGAGAAACGCGGGCCGGGGGGTTCGAGATGTTCCGACTGACACGCTACCTGCAGGCCCTGGCCGAACCCGGCGCGCCGCCCCGGCGACCCCAGGTGGCCGCCCCCACCGGGCCGGTGGTGATCTGGAACCTGATCCGCCGCTGCAACCTCACCTGCCGGCACTGCTACGCCACCTCGGCCGACACCGACTTCAAGGGCGAACTCGACGGCGCCGAGATCGACCGGGTGATGGACGACCTGAAAGAGTTCGGCGTGCCGGTGCTGATCCTCTCCGGCGGAGAGCCGCTGATGCACCCGGAGATCTTCCGCATCTCGCGCCGCGCCAAGGCGATGGGCTTCTATGTCGGACTCTCCACCAACGGCACCTTGATCGACCAAAACAACATCGGCGAGATCGCCGCCACCGGCTACGACTACGTGGGGATCAGCATCGACGGCATGGCCGACACCCATGACCGCTTCCGGCGCATGCCCGGCGCCTTCGAGCACTCCCTGCGCGGAGTGCGGCTGTGCCGCGACGCCGGGATCAAGGTCGGCCTGCGCTTCACCCTCACCCGGGACAACGCCGCCGACCTGCCGGCTCTGTTGGAGTTGATGGAGCGGGAAGAGATCCACAAGTTCTACCTCTCACACCTCAACTACGCCGGGCGCGGCAACAAGAACCGCGGCGACGACGCCCACCACCGCATGACCCGCGAGGCGATGGACCTGTTGATCGAGACCTGCTGGAGCGGCATCCGGCAGGGCCGCCCACGGGAGTTCGTTACCGGCAACAACGACGCCGACGGGGCCTATCTGCTGCGTTGGACGCAAACCCACCTGCCCGCCCAGACGCAGCGCCTGGAGGCGATGCTCAGGCGCTGGGGCGGCAACGCCTCCGGGGTGAACATCGCCAACATCGACAACCTCGGCCGCGTCCATCCCGACACCATGTGGTGGGACTACACCATCGGCAACGTGCGCGAGCGCCCCTTTTCGCGGATCTGGCAGGACACCAGCGACCCGCTGATGGCGGGGCTGAAACAGTCCCGGCGCCCCCTCGAGGGGCGCTGCGCGGAGTGCCGTCACCTGCCGATCTGCGGCGGCAACAGCCGCACCCGCGCCTGGCAGCTGAGCGGAAATTTCTGGGCCGAGGATCCCGGCTGCTACCTCACCGATGAAGAGATCGCCGCACCCCACGGGGCGCGATACAGCGCATGACCCGGCCACACCGCGCGGCACGGCCCCTACACGACGACGCCATGAACAGACAACTCACCCGCAACCCCCGCATCCCCCTCCTCTGCCTCGCCCTGCTGGGCGCCACGGCCGCCGCCGCGGACGACACCACAGCGACCGGGGCGCTCTACCGGCAGCACTGCGCCGAGTGCCACAGCGCGGACCGCCTCGGCGCCCTCGGCCCCGCCCTGCTGCCGGAGAACCTGACCCGTCTCAAACGGAAACGGGCCGCCGCGGTCATTGCCGATGGGCGCACCGCCACCCAGATGCCGCCGTTCCGGGACAAGCTGAGCGCCGCGCAGATCGAGGCCCTGGTCGCCTACATCTACACCCCCCTGGAGCGGCTGCCGGCGTGGGGGATGCCCCAAATCAGCGCCAGCCGCATCCTCCTGAAGCGTCCCGGGGAGTTGCCCGGGCAACCCCTGCACGGGGCCGATCCGATGAACCTGTTCGTAGTGGTCGAGCTGGGGGATCACCACGCCACCATCCTCGACGGCGACCGCATGGCGCCGCTGACCCGGGTCAAGACCCGCTTCGCCCTCCATGGCGGCCCGAAATACTCGCCGGACGGGCGCTTCGTCTACTTCACCTCGCGCGACGGCTGGGTCAGCAAGTTCGACATGCACAGCCTGCAGTTCGTGGCCGAGGTACGCGCCGGGATCAACGCCCGCAACGCCGCCGTCTCGGCCGACGGGCGCATCGTCATGGTGGCCAATTATCTCCCCCACACCCTGGTCGCCCTGGACAGCGAGACCCTGCTGCCGATCCGGGTGATCGAGGTACGGGGGGAGGACGGCACCAGCTCGCGGGTAAGCAATGGGATGGACTCCTCCCCACCCCTACGACAAACGGCGTCGAGGCGTCAGAATGGGAGCTGAACTAGCCCGAATTATTCATAAAAAAGGGCGCACCTCGTTCAACCAATTGATATAATTG
>PQCP01000109.1 GCA_003062205.1 Candidatus Sedimenticola endophacoides | reverse complement strand
GTTCTTGGGTAGACTTGGACATGGGGCGACCTCGTTTAGCTTCACCGAAGCGTTTTTGGCGAAATACCAATTATATCAATTGGTTGAACGAGGTGCGCCCTTTTTTATGAATAATTCGGGCTAGATGAGCTTCCGGAGTTCGACCGCCGGGTGTTGGAGGTGCTGCGCGAACCCCTGGAGAGTGGCCGGGTGACCATCTCGCGCGCCGCCCGCCAGGCCAGTTTTCCGGCCCGATTCCAGCTTGTCGCCGCCATGAACCCCTGCCCGTGCGGTCACCTTGGCGAGACGACGGGCCGGGCCTGCCGCTGCACCCAGGATCAGGTGAGCCGTTACCGGGGACGCATCTCGGGGCCGCTGCTGGATCGCATCGACATGCATATCGAGGTGCCCCGCCTGGATCCCGGGGCACTCGACGCATCCATCCGCGAGGAGGAGCCCAGCGCGGTGGTCCAGGAGCGGGTCGAGGCGGCGCGGCGGCGCCAACTGGCGCGCGGCGGCTGCCCCAACAGCGCCCTCTTCGGCGTTTCGCTGGAGCAGGCCTGCGTGCTGGATCCGGAGAGCCGTGCGCTGCTGCGCCGCGCCATGGAGCAACTCGGCCTCTCCGCCCGCGCCTACCACCGGATCCTGCGCCTGGCGCGCACCATCGCCGACCTGGAACAGGCGGGAAGGATCGGACCGCGCCACATCAGTGAGGCGATCGGCTACCGGCGCCTGGATCGCCAGGGTCCCGCACGGGCCGGCGCCGGATAACGGGGAATGGGGGACGCCACCCCGGAGCACGCTCAATCCCCTATTTCCAAAGCTTGTGGGACATCAGGAAAGGGTAAGACTACCAGCGAGCAGGTGCTTTGCGAGAAGAGTGAAACACACGCAAAATCTCAATGCGTTGCAGCAGTGGACGAACTCGGCAGGGGGACAATACAGCGGGCTTTGGGGATGACTAACTCATGAGTTCCCGGTAATCGTCCGGGGTGGCCCAGGGACGGATTTTCGCTCAATAAAAAAGGGGGGTTTTACAATCCGTCGAACGGCTACCCGGGCTGCCTGTGGGTCGTCCCGGGCAATATACTCAGCCTCATCATCCACGATGCATAGGGGACAAACCACGTTTTCCCGACTGAGAATGGTGCCTCGACAAAAACAGTTTGCCAGCGAAAATAATCTCGCTCTCTTACTCAGGTTTGCCCCATGGCCAATCCCGCCTGACCGTCCCGGCAGCTCACCCCGGTACCGCCCAGACCGCAGTACCCCTGTGGATTTTTGGCAAGGTACTGCTGGTGATAGGACTCGGCGTAGTAGAAGGTGGGGGCCGAGAGGATCTCCGTGGTGATCTCTCCGTACCCGGCCGTGTTCAGCCGTTTCTGGTAGACCGCCCGGGTCTCTTCGGCCAGGCGTCTCTGTTCGTCGGTGTAGCAGTAGATTCCGGAGCGGTATTGGGTACCGGCGTCGTTTCCCTGGCGCATCCCCTGGGTCGGATCGTGGCTCTCCCAGAACACCCGCAGCAGTTCGCCGTAGCTGACCTCCGCGGGATCAAAGACCACCCGCACCACTTCGTTGTGGCCGGTCAGCCCGGTGCACACCTCTTCGTAGGTGGGGTTGGGGGTGTGACCGGCGGCATACCCGGCGGCGGTGCTGAAAACGCCGGGACACTGCCAATAGCGGCGTTCGGCACCCCAGAAACAGCCCAGGCCGAACAGCGCCAGCTCCAGGCCCACCGGGAAAGGTGGGCAGAGCGTGGTGCCCATCACGTAGTGCCCCGAGGGCACGCCCATCGGTTCCATCCGCCCGGGCAGCGCCTGCTCCGGGGCCGGCATCCGTGCTTTACCGTGAAATAACATTGCGCGCCTCCCGAGTTCCTGTTTTTTTAGATAATAGACTACTAAACAGATGGTTACCGGACGACCTGCATTTTTTTCCAACCCCGCGCCATGTGGGCGAGGCGCATTGGCCGGGCCGCCCTCTCCCCGATCCGGCGCAGGACTGCGTTTTTACGGAAGATGGCGCTATAGTGGAGGCAACAAAGGGGCCTATCGTGAGCAGAGAACAACACCCGTTGAGAGACCACCTTCGCATCTTCGGCCCGGCCGTGGCCATCACCCTGCTGGGGTTCGTGCTGACCCTGCAGTTCGTCGAACCGGCGCCACCGGACCGGATACGTATCGCCAGTGGCGGCGAAGGGGGCGCCTACCATCTATTTGCCGGTCAGTACCGGACATTTCTTGCCCGTGAGCGGATCGAGCTGCAGGTTTTTCCCAGCAGGGGCTCCATCGATAACATCGAACGGCTGGAGCGCGGGGAGGTGGAGGTCGCCTTTGTGCAGGGGGGCACCGCCCGCCCACCCCTGGACCCTGAGCTGATCTCCCTGGGCAGCCTCTATTTCGAGCCCTTGTGGGTATTCTATCGGGAGGGGCAACCGCTCGCGCGCCTCTCCGATCTGGCGGATCGGCGCATCGCCATCGGCCCCGAGGGCAGCGGTACCCGATCCCTGGCCCTGCAACTGCTGGAGGAGAACGGTATCCGGGAGAGCGCGGGCCAACATCCGCCCCTGCCCGGGGAGGCGGCGGCCGATGCACTGGTGAGCGGCGAAGTGGATGCCGCCTTTTTCGTCGCCTCGCCCCAGTCGCCGGTGGTGGGGCGACTGCTCGCCTCCCCCGGGATCCGTCTGCTCAGCTTTGACCGGGCCGACGCCTACACCGGCCGGCACCGCTACCTCACCTCCGTGGTGCTGCCCGAGGGGATGATCGATCTGGCCAGGAACCTGCCGCACAAGGATACCCGGCTGCTGGCGGCCAGCGCCAACCTGGTGGCGCGCAAGGGGCTGCACCCCGCCCTGGTGGATCTGCTGTTGCAGGCGGCCACCGCCTCCCACGGCGAGGGGGGCTGGTTCGAGGCGCGGGGGCAGTTTCCATCCGCCCGCTATCTGGCCTATCCGCTCAGCAAGGAGGCGCAGCGCTTCCACGAGCACGGCCCGCCGCTGCTGCAGCGCTATCTGCCGTTTTGGGCCGCAACCCTGGTGGACCGTCTGAAGGTGATGCTTCTGCCCCTGGTCGCCCTGATGATTCCGCTGTTCAAGCTGATGCCGCCCCTCTACCGCTGGCGTATCCGCTCGCGCATCTACCGCTGGTATCGTGAGGTACTGAGCATCGATCGCGACATGGACAGTGAAAAAACCGACCTGCGAGCGGCGATCGGGGATCTCGACGCCATCGACCGGGAGGTCGCCAAGGTCTCGGTGCCCCTCTCTTATGCCGAGGAGTTGTACGATCTGCGGTTGCATATCGCCCTGGTGCGGGAGAAGCTGGAGCGTTCCCGGGAAGAAACGCGACCGCCAACTACTGCTTGAGGCGGATCACCAGGCTGCTGATATTGTTCTCGCGCAGCCGGGCGCGCAGGCTGTTGACCATGTCGCGGCTATAGGGGCCGCTGCGCACCCGGTGGAAGGTGTCGCTGCCGTTGACGTTGACGCGCTGGATCTCGGCCAGGATGCCGACCAGGGCGAGACTCGCCTTGAGCCGGTCGGCGTCGGCGTATTTGCGAAACGAGCCCATCTGCAGCATGTAGCGATCTTCCGCAATGGCCGTAACACCCCCACCCGGCGGCGCATCGGTCTGTTCCGCGCCCCGGGGCGCGGGGGGGGCGGGCTCGGGCTCCGGCACCACCACCTCCATCTCGGGCAGGATGGTGTAGAACTCGAACTGGGGCCTGGGGGCCTCGGGTTCAACAGGTGCCGGCTTCTGTTCCCGGGACTGGGCGGCGGCCGGAGGTCTGGCAAGCGGCGCCGACGCTCCGCCGCCGTATTTCAGCCAGGCCAGCACACCAGCCAGCAAGCCGACCAGCAGGCCGCCGAGGAACCAGGCCCAGCACGGGGCGGGGCGTCTGCCGCCGCCCCCGCTGCTGGCCCTGCCCTTGTAGTCCCGCGGCATGCTACATCCGCTCCGGGGCGGAGACGCCGACCAGGTTGAGGCCATTGCGCAACACCTGGCGCACCGCCAGGATCAGCTTGATCCGGGCGTCGCGCAGGGCGCCGTCATCAACCAGAAACTGGTGGGCGTTGTAGTAGGTGTGGAATTCGTTGGCCAGCTCGCGCAGGTAATGGGTAAGCTGGTGCGGCTCTTCGTTGAGCGCCGCGTACTCGACCACCTCGGGATAGCGGGCCAAACTCTTGAGCAGGGCCTGCTCGTGCTCCTCGGTGAGCCGTTCAAGGTTTTCCATCCCCGGGCTGGGCTCCACCGGCAGCGCCTTCTCCGCAGCCTGGGCGAGTACGCTGCAGACGCGGGCGTGTGCGTATTGCACGTAGTAGACCGGATTGTCGTTGGACTGGGATTTCGCCAGATCGAGGTCGAAGTCCATGTGCTGTTCGCACTTGCGCATGGCATAGAAAAAGCGCGCGGCGTCAGCGCCCACCTCCTTGCGCAGCTCGCGCAGGGTGACGAACTGGCCGGAGCGGGTGGACATCGGCACCTTCTCGCCGCCGCGATAGAGCACGGCGAACTGCACCAGCAGGACGTCGAGCCGCCCGGGGTCGTCGCCCAGCGCCCGCAGCGCCGCCTTCACGCGCGGCACGTAGCCGTGGTGGTCGGCCCCCCAGACATCGATTACCCGCTCGAAGCCGCGCTCCAGCTTGTCCACATGGTAGGCGATGTCCGATGCAAAGTAGGTGGTCTGGCCGTTGTCGCGCACCACCACCCGGTCCTTCTCGTCACCGAAATCGGTGGACTTGAACCAGAGTGCACCGCCCTTTTCGTACACATGGCCGCTCTCGCGCAGGCGTTCGATCAGCTTGTTGACCGCCCCCGATTCGGTGAGACTGCGCTCCGAATACCACTGCTCGTAGCGAACGCCGAACAGCGAGAGGTCGTCGCGGATGTCGTCCAGGATCGTGTTCAGCGCCAACTCGAATACGAACCGGTAGCGGTTATCACCGAGCAGGTGCTTGGCGCGCACGATCAGGGCATCGATGTGCAACTCCTTGTCGCCCCCGGCAGGCTCGTCGGGGGGAACCCCCTCGAACACCTCGGCGGCGGTGTGCCGATAGCCCTCACCGTTGTCGCGGTGCAGGGCGGCGGCGATGTCCCAGATATAATCGCCCTTGTAGCCGTTGGCCGGGAACAGCAGCGCCTCGTCGCACAACTCCAGGTAGCGCAGCCAGACGCTGGTGGCGAGGATATCCATCTGCCGCCCGGCGTCGTTGACGTAGTACTCCCGGTGCACATCGAACCCCACCGCCTCCAGCAGATCGGCGACCACCGCGCCATAGGCGGCGCCCCGGCCGTGTCCCACGTGCAGCGGTCCGGTCGGGTTGGCCGATACGAACTCCACCTGCACCCGCTTGCCGGCGCCCCTTTTGCTGCGGCCGTAGCCGTGTCCCGCACCGATGATCTCGGGCAGCACCGCGTGGTAGGCGCCGGGCGCAAGGTGAAAATTGATAAAGCCGGGACCGGCGATCTCCACCTTCTCCAGAAGCGTGGAGGCGGGCAGGGCGTCGATCAGTTTCTGCGCCAGATCGCGCGGATTGCTGCGAGCCGCCCTGGCCAGCACCATGGCGACATTGCAGGCAAAATCCCCGTGGCGGGTATCACGCGCCCGCTCGATGATCGGCTGGGGAATCGACTCCCGGGGGATCACGCCATCGGCGGCGACCGCCGCGAGTGCCTGTGACATCAACTGCTGGATCTGAATCTTCATCGGCTACCTGGAATAACTCAATCGAGGCGGGCAAGGATACCAGAAAAGCAGGATCGCCAGCAGTAGCCCGTGCTCCTCGCCCGGGCGGGCGGCGTGTAATTCAGGCGCGTGCGGGTTACAGCATCTCCTGGGGGTCGACGTCGATCGACCAGCGTACCCGCCGCGCGCCCTCCAGGTCCGGCAGGCGCGGCACCCAGCGGGCGAGCAGCCGCTGCAGCCTGGCCCGCTCCGCGCCCTGCACCAGGAGGTGGGCCCGATAGCGTCCTGCGCGCCGCTCCATCGGGGCCGGTACCGGCCCCCAGAACTCCACATCCCGGGCCGCCAACTCCCGTCCCAGAGCCATCGCCAGTTCCAGAAACTGCCGTGGCAGACGTTCGTCGTGCGCCTCGGCCCGCAGCAACGCCTGGTGGCTGAACGGCGGAAACTGGGTTTCACGCCGCTCCGTGAGGGCCATGCGGGCAAAGGCGTCGTATCCCTGACGCACCAGGGTATGGAGCAGGGGGTGATCGGGGTGGCGGGTCTGGATCACCACCCGTCCCGGTTTTTCCGCCCGCCCGGCCCGGCCCGCCACCTGGGTGATCAGCTGCGCCATTCGCTCCGCGGCCCGGAAATCGGCCCCGAACAGCCCCTGATCCACATCCAGTATGCCGACCAGGGTCACATCGGGGAAGTGGTGTCCCTTGGCCAGCATCTGGGTGCCGAGCAGGAGCGTGTGCCGCCCCTCCCGGATCTCGCCCAACAGCCGTTCCAGACTCCCCTTGCGGCGGGTGGCGTCCCGGTCGATGCGCACCAGGCTGACGTCGGGGAAGCGCTGTCCCAGGGTTTCGGCCAGACGCTCGGTCCCCTGCCCCATCGGGTGCACCTCGCCACCGCCGCACTCCGGACAGCGCCGCTCCAGGCGCCGCTGGCTCCCACAGTGGTGGCACCACAGCAGACGGCTCTGCAGGTGCAGGGTCATGCGTGCGTCACAGCGGCCACACTCGGCGACCCAGCCACAGTCGTAGCAGGTGAGCACCGGCGCATATCCACGTCGATTCAGAAACAGCAGCACCTGGTTCCCCGCCTGCAACTGCTCCCCGGTCAGGCGCAGCATCACCGGGGAGAGACCGCCATCGAGCCGGGCGGAGCGGATATCGAGCAGGTCCAGGCGCGGCGCATGAGCCCCGCCGGCGCGTTCGGGCAGCCGCAGATGGCCATAGCGTCCACGCAGGGCGTTGTTCAGACTCTCCAGGGAGGGGGTGGCCGAGCCGAGGAGGACCGGACAGCCGCTGCGCTGGGCACGGATCACCGCCAGATCCCGCGCCGAGTAGCGAAACCCCTCCTGTTGCTTGAACGAGAGATCATGCTCCTCATCCACCAGGATCAGGCCCAGCCGTGGCAGCGGCGTGAACAGCGCCGAGCGGGTACCCACCACGACCCGCGCCCGGCCACTGCGCGCGGCGTGCCACGCGCGTTCACGTTCGCGATCCGAAAGCCCGGAGTGGAGCAGAGCCAGGGGAGCGGCGATACGCCGCTGGAAACGCAGCATCAACTGCGGGGTGAGGCCGATCTCGGGCACCAGCACCAGAGTCTGGCAGCCCCGCGCCAGGGCGTGCTCGATCAGCGCCAGATAGACCTCTGTCTTGCCACTGCCGGTCACCCCTTCGAGCAGTGACACGGCAAACCCGCCCAACCCCCGGGCAACGCCCTCCACCGCCGCCACCTGATGCGCATTGAGCGTCGGCGCGGGCTGCCCGCCGGGCACCGGAAGAGACGCCTCGGGGGGGACCTCACACGCCTCGATCCAGCCCTTCTCCAACAGGTTGCGCAACACTGCCCGGCACGCCCCGCAGCGCACATAGATCTGCTCTCGGGTCAGCCCGTCGGGGGCCTCTGCGAGAAACCGCAGCACCTGTGCCTGGCGCGGGGCGCGGCGCAGCCGCGCCGGCTCCTCCTGTCGCCCGCTCTCGCTCAGACGCCAACCCCGGTGCTCGCTATCGACCACCGGCTCACCCCTGCGCAGACGCACCGGCAGGGCATTGGCCACCACCTCACCGATCGGGTGCTGGTAGTAGGCGGCCGCCCACTCCAGCAGGGCCAGATCCCCGGGGGCGAACAGCGGCGCATCGTCGAGAACCCGACGCGCCGCCTTGAGCCGTGACGACGGTTGCCCGGAGTGTCGGGCCAACCCCATCACCACGGCGCAGCGCTCCCCCCGACCGAAGGGCACCATCACCCGCACCCCGGGGCGCAACCGCGCCTCCGGCTCCCCGTCAGGGGACAGATAATCGAAAAGAGTGTGCAATGGTGCGGGCACCGCCACCTGCAGGATCAGGCGCTGAGACATGGACAAACAGTACACCAGTTACCGGCAATCCTTAAGGCCCAATATCACCTCGACGCTGGGACCGGGCACCGCCCCGCCCGGTTATCGAAACACCCGCGGGTGAACGCGATCGCACGGACGTAGGGGCAAGCCGCCCCACTGGCCACCCCGCCACTGCGCTAACCCATTGATTGTCGTATCCGGGAATCAGTTATCCACATTTTCTGTGGATAACTCTGTGGAGACAAACGCGATATCCAGTGTTATCCCCCGTCAGCACTGATTTTTATTTAAACTGTAAAAAAAATAGACAGAAACAATATATTCAATTATTTCAATAAGATAAAAAATATCAAGCAATACATCTCTCCTGCCTGCCCCGCACCCGCCCCGCACCCGCCCCACCGCACCAACACTGTGCATAAAAGGCCCCGCGACACGGCAGGGGCGCGCGATCGCCCACAATGCCATGCTGGTTGCATGGCCCCGGGAGAGGATGTGCAAGATGCGCCGCCGGACGGCGTCAACAACCGGACGGAACGGGGCGCCATTTGACTGAAGCCGGAGTTTCGGCCATAACTGGCCGGGTAGCATCCCCGATTCATTATGGTGCGGTTCGCCCGGTGAACGATGCGGGCCGACTCGCACCGAGGATGACGGGTGCGGGAGCGCACCCGCCTTCAACCGTGAGCGGCAGCATAATGGGCGAGCTCAAACAACAGATCCTGCGCACCGACATCGCCGGCATGCCTCTGGAGTGGATCGACTACCGCAGCGCCGTGCGGCTCCACTTCCTGGACCAGATCGCCTACCGCTGCGGTGGGGTGCTCTACCGGCTGCGCGGCGGCATCAACGCCCGCACCCGACGGCGCAGTGTCATCGAGGTCAACACCATCATCGCCACCCACGGCACCAGCCGGGCGCGGGAGAAAATGGACAGCGGCTACGCCCCGCCGCTCAACAACCCCGCCCTGTTCCGACGCGACGACCACACCTGCCTTTATTGCGGAGGCCGATTCCCCGGGCGGCGCCTGTCGCGGGACCATGTCCGGCCCCTCAGCCAGGGCGGCCCCGACCGCTGGAACAATGTGGTCACCGCCTGCGTCCGCTGCAACAACCACAAGGCGGACCGCACACCCGAGGCCTCGGGAATGGAGTTGCTGGCGATCCCCTTCACCCCCACCCACGCCGAGCAAGAGTGTCGCTACCTCGTGAAAGATTTTGGGACATCCCAGTCCCCAAAATCGACTCGCCAACGCGACAGCCGTTACTGCCCCGACCGTCCTGCGCTCATCACGACTCCGTCCCGCACATTGCAGCAAAGCTGCTCGTGCGCAACTCCGTCATGATGACCACAATGACTCTACGGCGTGTCGGATGCGCTATTTGTATGCCCTACGTCACTCCCTATCGGTCGTAACTGCGGCCATACAACCGCGCCTACGCCTATCGGGGACTAACCGCCTTCGCTTCGCTCTCCATGGCGGTTAGCGTACGTCTACCTCCAGAGCCGCCATGTGCTGGCCGACCAGATGGCATTTCTGCGCGCCCACTTTCCACGCAGCAGCCCGCTGCACACGCGCCTGTGAGCGACTGGCGGGCGATCGCCCGGCACATCGGCACGACGACCGGGGAGCCGTTCCGGCCCGGCCCGCCCCGGCAGGTGGGCGGCGGCTGCATCAACACCACCCTGCGCCTGGGTGACGGTGCACGCGACTTCTTCATCAAACTCAACGGGGCCCGCCACCTGCCGATGTTCGAGGCCGAGGCCGAGGGGCTGGCCGAACTCGACCGGACCGCCGCCATCCGGGTGCCCCACCCCATCTGCCACGGCACCACCGGCGGCCAGAGCTACCTGGTACTCGAACACATCGAGCTGCGCGGCTCCGGCGATGCCCGCGCCGCCGGCCGGAGGCTGGCCCGCCTGCACCACAGCACCCAGGAACGGTTCGGCTGGCACCGCGACAACACCATCGGCTCGACACCTCAGCGAAACACCCCGCAGCGCGACTGGATCACCTTCTGGCGCGAGCAACGCCTCGGGTTTCAGCTCGATCTGGCCGAGCGCAACGGCTTTACCGGCCGGGCGTTGCAACGGGGCCGCCTGCTGCTGGAGCTGTTCCCGGCCCTCATCGACCACCAGCCACGCCCCTCGCTGATCCACGGCGACCTCTGGGGGGGGAACCTCGCCTACGATACCCGGGGCGGGCCGGTGATCTACGACCCGGCCACCTACTATGGTGATCGCGAGGCCGAACTGGCCATGACCGAACTGTTCGGCGGCCTGGGGCGCGATTTCTACCACGCCTACCAGGAGGTCTGGCCCCTCGCCCCCGGCTACTCGACCCGCAAGATCCTCTACAACCTCTACCACATCCTCAATCACGTCAACCTGTTCGGCGGCGGCTACGCGGGGCAGGCCGCCTCCATGATCGAACGTCTGCTGGCGGAGCTGGGGCAGTGAGCCGATGCTCACACGAGCTCACCCCCTGGGCCAGGACGTGGCCATGTCCGCATGAACGGCTCCCTGATGCAGTGGGGATGAAAGGGGGCGGCGATGGCTTAACCGCCACTCTTGCTGATGATTCGGTTCGCCTGGCGGGCGCTGCGGCTAGCGCGCGGCCATTGCCGCACCGGCCTTGCGTATCCAACCCTGCACGCGGCTGACCAGCTCCTGCTCCAACCCCCGGAAGAAGTGGTCCGCCCCCGGCACCTCGAACTGCAGATAGTCACGGTTGCCCGCCTTGCGCGCCGCCTCGGCGCGGGCCTTCACGCCGTGCAGCACCGGGGCGATATCCCGGCTTCCGTAGAGATCGAGCAGCGGCAGGGTCAGCTTCTCCAGCGCCGCGTAGCCCCCTTCCCGTCCGGCGACCGGCAGACCGATGGCGACCAGGGCCTTCACTTCCGGCGGTCCGCCACCCGCCAGATAATCAACCGCCATGCGCGATCCCAGGCTGTGGGCCACCAGCACCAGGCGGTCGAGCTTGCGCTGTCTGAAAAAGTCGACCGCCGCCTGGATGCGCGGACCGGCCTCGGGGATCAGTTCGCGGTAGGCGTGGTCCGGTGCATCGACGGCGGCGACCGGCAGCTGGATGGAGAGGGTCTCCCAGCCACCGGCGGGCAGCTGCGAGCGCAGAGGATGGATGACATCGGGCCAGTCGGGGTGGGCGCCGCGCCCATGCAGGAGGATCACGCCGCCGCGCACGGCGTCGGTCTCGGCCAGGGCGTGAATGGCGAAAAACTCCACCCCTCCGGCCTGCAGGCGCAGACCCTCGCCAACCAGAATCGTCTCCTCGATCTCGGCCGCCAGGCGCTGCTCACGCGCCAGATCCGATGCATCGGCCAGCGGCATGACCAGCGCCAGCAGCAGTAAAAAAACTTTTCGTCCCATACGGTTACCCTCCATCGGCGGGGCTGTCGATAGCAGGCAGTATAGAAAATCCCGCCACCGCGCTCTATCACCACCACCCCCGACTCTTAAGAATTATTTATGGAGCCCATAAATAAACCCGCCCAATCAATACGTTACAAGATAATAAATTGGTGAAATCCCCTCTCCCTTGGGGTAAAGTGATGCCCACTTCACGCATTGATCAACACCGGCGCAGCACGCTGGGGAGTATAAAAATGGCAAATTTCAAGTTAGCACCCTCCATCCTTTCCGCCGATTTCGCAAAGCTCGGCGAAGAGGTCGATAACGTTCTCGCCTCCGGCGCCGAAATCGTCCACTTCGACGTCATGGACAACCATTACGTCCCCAACCTGACCATCGGTCCGCTGGTCTGCGAGGCGCTGCGCAAGCACGGCGTCAGCGCCGACATCGACGTCCACATGATGGTCAAGCCGGTGGACCGTATCATTCCCGACTTCGCCAAGGCGGGCGCCACCTATATCACCTTCCACCCCGAGGCATCCGAACACGTCGACCGCTCGCTGCAGCTGATTCGCGACAACGGCTGCAAATCCGGCCTGGTGTTCAACCCGGCGACCCCGCTCTCCCACCTCGATTATGTGCTCGACAAAGTCGACATGATCCTGATCATGTCGGTCAACCCGGGCTTTGGCGGGCAGAGCTTCATTCCCGCCGCCATGGAGAAGCTGGCCGCCTGCCGCAAGCTGATCGACGAGAGCGGGCGCGATATCCGCCTGGAGATCGACGGCGGGGTGAAGGTCGATAACATCGCCGACATCGCCCGCGCCGGTGCCGACACCTTTGTCGCCGGCTCCGGTATCTTCGGTTTCGGCAAGGACTCCGATCCCAACCGCTACGACACCATCGTGGGACAGATGCTCGAAGAGCTGACCAAGGTCTGAGCCGACTGCGCACCAAACCCGCCGGTGCCACCCATGGCGCCCGGCGGGCACCGGCCCACAGCGCCACCCCGCACCGAAACCCGGCCCGGATAACGGGCGTATCGCACCATAGCCATAGTTTTCAAGGAGTAGCACGCCCGCACCGCGCGCCCCTCAGCCGGAGACGCCCCTGCCTCCTCCATCCAGCCCCCGCCCGGTACGTGCGCAGACCATCATGAACAGACCCAAGCTGATATTAATCGATCTCGACGGCACCCTGGTCGACAGCGTGCCCGACCTGGCCTTCTGCGTGGACCGGATGATGGAACGTCTCGGACGCCCGGCGCACGGCGAGGCGCGGGTGCGCGACTGGGTAGGCAACGGCGTGGAGCGCCTTACCCGCCGCGCCCTGATCGGGCAACTCGACGGGGAGCCGCCGGACCAGGAGTTCGCCCAGGCCTATCCGATCTTTCTGGAGCTCTACGACCGACACAACGGCGAGAACTCCCGGCTCTACCCCGGGGTGCGCGAGGGGCTCGACTACCTGAAGGGCACCGGCATCCACCTCGGCTGCGTCACCAACAAGGCGGCACAGTTCACCATCCCCCTGCTCAAGGCGCTGGGCATCCACGACGAGTTCGAACTGATCATCAGCGGCGACACCCTGCCGAAGAAGAAACCCGACCCCCTGCCCCTGCTGCACGCGGCGCGGCACTTCGACATCGCCCCCGCCGAGGCGCTGATGCTCGGCGATTCGGTGAGCGACACCAAGGCGGCACGCGCGGCGGGCTTCGGCATCTTCTGTGTCAGCTATGGCTACAACCACGGCAGAGATATCCGCGAGGCCAACCCGGACCACGTCATCGACTCCTTCGTTGAACTGCGCGGGCTGCTCGAAGGGGGCGACTAAGGAGCGCAGGCACCCGGGTACCGACCCTGGATAGTTCCCGCGTTTTCGATTATCTTTAGCGCTTTCGTTGTCCAGATACAGGTTCGGCATGCACCCCATCCACCACGGCAGGATATTGAAGACAGGCAGACGATGGCGCTGGTGACGCGGCGCGCGCTCACCCCCCCTGTTGAATACCCTTGAGTGGAGAGGATCATGACTCCCGAACAGTTCGACGCCCTGGCCGCCGCCGGGCACAACCGTATCCCCCTGATGTGCGAGGTGCTGGCCGACCTCGACACCCCGCTGAGTGTCTACCTGAAGCTTGCCGACGGCCCGCACTCCTACCTGTTCGAATCGGTGCAGGGCGGTGAGAAGTGGGGCCGCTATTCGATCATCGGCCTGCCCTGCCGCACCCTGCTGCGGGTGTCGGGTCACAGCGTCCGCGTGGAGACCGACGGCGAGGTGGTGGAGCAGAGCGAGGAGGAGGACCCGCTCGCCTTCATCGAGGCCTTCCAGAGCCGCTATCGGGTGGCCAGCCATGAGAATCTGCCGCGCTTCACCGGCGGCCTGGTCGGCTACTTCGGCTACGACACCATCCGCTACATCGAGCCCAAGCTGGCCCACTGCCCCAACCCCGATCCGATCGGCAACCCGGACATCCTGCTGATGGTCTCCGACGAGGTGGTGGTGTTCGACAACCTCAAGGGGCGCCTCTATGTCATCGTCTATGAGGACCCCACGCGCGGAGGCAGCTTCGAGGGCGGTCGCCGACGCCTGCGCGCGATCGTCGAACGCATGCGCCAGAGCCTGCCCGAGCGCGCCCCGCACCCACCCAGTGAGATCGACGAATCCCACTTCGTCTCCGGCTTCACCGAGCAGGGCTTCAAACAGGCGGTGGAGCGAACCAAGGCCTACATCCTCGAGGGCGACTGTATGCAGACGGTGCTCTCCCAGCGCCTCTCCATCCCGTTCCGGGCCGCGCCCCTCGATCTCTACAGGGCGCTGCGCGGCCTCAACCCCAGCCCCTACATGTACTTTCTCAACCTCGGCGGGTTCCATATCGTCGGCTCCTCGCCGGAGATCCTGACCCGCCTGGAGGATGACGAGATCACGGTGCGTCCGATCGCCGGTACCCGCCGCCGGGGGCGCAACGAGGAGGAGGATCTGGCACTGGAGCGGGAGCTGCTGGCCGACCCCAAGGAGATCGCCGAGCACCTGATGCTGATCGACCTCGGGCGCAACGACGCCGGCCGTGTCTCCAGGATCGGCGGCGTCGAGCTGACCGACAAGATGGTGATCGAGCGCTACTCACACGTCATGCACATCGTCTCCAACGTCACCGGCCGGTTGCGCGAGGGGATGAGCGCCATGGATGTGTTGCGCGCCACCTTCCCCGCCGGCACCGTCAGCGGCGCGCCGAAAATCCGCGCCATGGAGATCATCGACGAACTCGAACCGGTCAAGCGCGGGGTCTACGCCGGAGCGGTGGGCTATCTCTCCTGGCATGGCAACATGGACACCGCCATCGCCATCCGCACCGCCGTGATCAAGGATCAGACCCTACACATACAGGCCGGCGCCGGCGTGGTCGCCGACTCGCTTCCCGAACTGGAGTGGAAGGAGACCATGAACAAGGGCCGGGCCCTGTTTCGCGCCGTCGCCCTGGCCGAGGCCGGTCTGACCAGCAACCACTGCGAGGAGGCGTAGCCATGCTCTTGATGATCGACAACTACGACTCCTTCACCTACAACCTGGTGCAGTACTTCGGTGAACTGGGGGCCGATGTCCATGTCCACCGCAACGACGAGATCAGTATCGAGCAGATCGCGGCGATGGCGCCGGACCACCTGGTCGTCTCCCCCGGCCCCTGCACTCCGAACGAAGCGGGCATCTCGGTGGAGGCGATCCGCCACTTTGCCGGCCGCCTGCCGATCCTCGGCGTATGCCTCGGACACCAGTCCATCGGCCAGGCCTTCGGCGGGCGCATCGTCCACGCCCGGGAGGTGATGCACGGCAAGACCTCGCCCATTCACCACGCAGATACCGGCATCTTCAGCGGCCTGCGCAACCCTTACACCGCGACCCGCTACCACTCTCTGGTAATCGATAGCGCGAGCCTCCCCGACTGCCTGGAGATCACCGCCTGGACCGAGACCCCGGAGGGGGCGATGGACGAAATCATGGGCGTGCGCCACCGTGAGTACAACATCCAGGGTGTGCAGTACCACCCCGAGTCGATCCTCACCGAACACGGCCACGACCTGCTGAGGAACTTCCTCGAAGGCAGATGACCGGCGATTACCCGGCGACGCCATGGGGTTCCATGGCGCCAGGGGCATCCGCGGCACGCGCGCTCAAACGAAGGCGTTCATCAGCTCGGCATACTCCCTCAGGGGCGGTGCGACCACCACCTGCAACGGCTTGCCGTCCCAGGACATCCGGGTCTCGGGCAGCGGAACCCCGCTCAGGGAGACCGGTATCACCGTGAAACCACGCTCCAGCGCGCCGCCGATCACATCACGGTGGGTGCCGCTGAAACGCCCCCCGACCAGACAGCACTCGGGAAAGATGCCGATCCGCTTCCCCGCCGCCGCATGACCGAGAACCTGCTCCACATCCTCGGGTTCGAAGCCTCCGTCAGGGTGGCGCTTGACCTTGATCGCCCCCCACAGCCTGAGCCAGAGACCCTTGAGCGGCCCGGTATAGATCTTCTCGTCCGCCAGCCACCGCAACGGCAGCATGCCACGGGGGATGGCGCAGGGGACCAGCACCACATCCAGATGCGACAGATGCGGAGCCGCCACAAACACCACCGGGCCGTCGGATACATGCGCCTTTCCGACCAGGTCAAGGCGGCACCGCTTCACATATTTCAGATACAGGCGGGTCGGGTAATAAACCAGATTCTGCAACAGCCAGGAACTGAACGAGTAAAACCCCTCCCGCACCCTGCTCCACGTTGTTTGATTGTTTTCCATCTCTTCTCTCCTTGTGCAATAACGCATTCAGCAACAACACCTTCCGGGTTGAAGATAAGCGAAAAAAACGAAAATGTCTGATTCAGGCATCCACTCTTTGACGCGCGTTGGCATTGCGGTACCCTTTCCCCCTGAACAAGGCGGGCGCACAATCCCGCGACGGTGGACGACCGGGGCCGCCCCCTCCACCGCCAAATCCAAGAACCGAGCACAGGAGCACCCCATGGAGATGCCACAGGCGATCAATCAGGTACTGGCCCGCAAGGACCTGAGCAGCGAACAGATGACGGCGGTGATGCGCACCATCATGACCGGGGGCGCAACCCCTGCCCAGATCGGTGGTTTTCTGATCGGCCTGCGCATGAAGGGCGAGACGGTGGCGGAGATCGCCGCAGCGGCGGGCGTGATGCGTGAACTGGCGACCCGGGTCGAGGTCGGCGGCGAACACCTGGTCGACACCTGCGGCACCGGCAGGGACGCCTCCGGCACCTTCAATATCTCCACCGCCAGCGCCTTCGTCACCGCCGCCGCCGGAGCCCGGGTGGCCAAACACGGCAACCGCTCCATCTCATCCAAGTCGGGCTCGGCGGATGTGCTGGAGGCGGCCGGCGTCAATCTCAACCTCACCCCGGAGCAGGTGGCCCGCTGCGTCGACCAGGTGGGCGTCGGCTTCATGTTCGCCCCGGCGCACCACAGCGCCATGAAACACGCCATCGGCCCGCGCCGGGAGATGGGTGCGCGCACCATCTTCAACGTCCTCGGACCCCTGACCAATCCCGCCGGTGCCCCCAACCAGGTGTTGGGGGTGTTCAGCGACGAGCTGCTCGATCCCCTGGCCAACGTGCTGCAAAAGCTGGGCAGCCGCCATGTGATGGTGGTGCACGCCCGGGATGGGCTCGACGAGATCTCCATCGGCGACAAGACCGAGGTGGCGGAGTTGAAGGATGGCCGGGTGCGCCGCTACGCCATTCAGCCCGAGGAGTTCGGCTTCACCCGCGCCCCGATCAGCAGCCTGCGCGCCGGAGACGCGACCCAGAGCCTGGCCATCATCCGCGCCGTGCTGGAGGATCAGCCGGGCCCGGCCCGCGATATCGTCTGCCTCAACGCGGGGGCAGCGATCTATGCCTCGGGCATCGGCGCCTCCCTGGCCGAGGGGGTGGAGCGTGCCGCGGCGGCGATCGCCAGCGGCGAGGCGCGCAGCCGGCTGGATCAGCTGGTGATCCTGACCCAGAGCTTCGAATAGTGCCTGTGGCCAGGGGCGCCGCCCCGCCCGGCGCCCCGTAAGGAGACCGCCCGATGAGTCAGGAGACGCCGCCGCGCACACCCCGCTGCCGCCTGCCCGACGCACCCGACTACCGGGGCGTGGAGATCGTCCGACTGGCCCCCGTGCCCACCCCCGCCGACTACCTGGCGGCGATGGCCCTCGCCAACGCCGAGGCCGACCGGCGCCTCGGCGAGGGGTGCCACATGCTGCTCTCCTGGTACGACCGGGATCGTGACTTCGAGTCACCGCAACACGCCAGCGAGTGCCACGTCAACAGCGCCATCCCCGGCTATATCGACTACGCCCTGTACCGCGACGCGCGGCTAAAGATCGACGTCGAAGAGGGACGATTCGTCTTCTTCTATCTGCCCGTGGACCTCTGAACCGCCATGTCCCCACCGCTCCGCCCGGCACTGCTGCTGCGCATCTTCGTTCCCTTCGCCCTCGGCTACTTTCTCTCCTACCTGTTTCGGGTGGTCAATGCGGTCATCGCCCCTGAACTGAGTGCGGAACTGGGCCTCGGCGCATCCGATCTGGGTCTGCTCACCAGCGCCTATTTTCTCGCCTTCGCCGCCTTTCAACTGCCCCTGGGGATCCTGCTCGACCGCTACGGGCCACGCCGCACCGAGGCGGTTCTGCTGCTGTTCGCGGCGGCGGGCGCGCTGATCTTCGCCCGGGCCGAAGAGACCGCCGGATTGATCGCCGGGCGCGCCCTGATCGGTTTCGGTGTCTCCGCCTGTCTGATGGCCGCGTTCAAGGCCTTCGTCCAGTGGTTTCCCGCCGAGCGCCTGGCGGCGGTCAACGGCCTGCAACTGGCGGCGGGGGGGGTGGGCGCCCTGGCCGCGACCACCCCGGTGGAGATGGCGCTGGGGATCACCGACTGGCGCGGCATCTTCAGCGCCCTGGCGCTGCTGACCCTGCTGGCCGCGCTGCTCATCTTCCTGTTGGCACCGGAGCGCGAGAGCAAGCATCACGGCCTGAACCTCGGTGACCACATCCAGGGCATAGTGTCGATCTTCGCAAGCCGCCGCTTCTGGCGGCTGACACCCTGGACCGTCACCTCCCAGGCCGCCTTCCTGGCCATCCAGGGCCTTTGGACCGGCCCCTGGCTTCGCGACGTGGCGGGCCTCGAACGGGCCCAGGGGGCGCTCTACCAGGCCTGGATCGCCGCCGCCATGGTGGCGGGTTTCGCCCTCATCGGCCTCGGCGCCAGCCGCCTGATCCGGCGCGGCATCGCCACCGAGAAGGTGGCCGCGACCGGCATGCTGCTGTTCATGCTCGCCCAACTGGCGATCATCGGTGGCTGGGGCGGGGTGCCGGCCTGGGCGCTGTTCGGTTTCACCGGCACCTCCGGGGTGCTGGCTTACGCCGCCCTCTCCCAGCACTTCCCGGCACACCTCGCCGGGCGCGCCAACACCGCCCTCAACCTGCTGGTGTTCGTCGGCGCCTTTGGCGCACAATGGTGCATCGGCGCCCTCATCGGCCTGTGGCCGGAGGACGCCCGGGGGCACTATCCCGCGGCCGGCTACCACTGGGCCTTCACCGCCGTACTGCTCTCCCAGGCCATCGGCATGGCCTGGTACTATCTTCAAAGGGAGAGACCATGAACCACCCCGAGGAGAGGCTGCGGCGGATCGCCGCCCGCTTCGCCCTGGACGGGGCGATCGAGCGGATCGAGGGGATCGGCCACGGCCTGATCAACGACACCTTCCGCATCAGCTGCCGCGGCCGCTATCTGCTGCAGCGCCTCAACACCCATGTCTTTCCACACCCCGCCCAGGTGATGGAGAACATCGCCCGGGTCTGCCGCCACCTGGCCGGTAAACCCGGCGACTCGCTGGAGCTGATCCCCACCCTCGACGGCGCCGATGCGCTGGTCACCGGCGACGGACAGTGGTGGCGCATCTACCGCTACATAGAGTACAGCACCGCTCATCAGCACTGCCCCGACGATACCACCGCCTACCGCGCCGCCGGGATGCTGGGGCGCTTCCTGCGCGACCTCTCCGATCTGCCCGCCCCACCCCTGCACCAGACCCTTCCCGGGTTCCACGACACCCGGGCACGGCTGAGCAACCTGCGCCGCGCCGCCGACACCGACAGCGTGGGCCGCGCCGCGCAGACCGGCGCCACCCTGGAGCGCCTGTTCCAGCTCGCCCCCCTGGCCAACACCCTGGAGCGCGCAAGGATGCCGGTGCGCATCGTGCACAACGACACCAAACTGAATAACGTGCTGTTTCACGAACGCAGTAACGCGGCGCTATGCGTGGTGGACCTCGACACGGTGATGCCCGGGCTGGCGCTGCACGACTTCGGCGACATGGTGCGCAGCGCCGCCACCACGCCCGATGCCGGGCGCCGCCGTCTCGATACGGGGCGTTTCGAAGCACTGCTCGGGGGCTGGCTCGACGGCCTGGACGGGCTCCTCCTAGAGGCGGAACTGGATCTGCTGGCCAGCGCCCCCCAGGTGATCACCTACGAACTTGCCCTGCGTTACATGACCGACTACCTGGAGGGGAACCACTACTTCAAGACCCGCGCCCCGGGACAGAACCTGGAACGCTGCAGGCAACTGCTCTGCCTGCTCGACAGCATGCGCGAACAGGCGGCGGAGATGGAGCGGATCGCGGCCCGCTGCCGAAGCCGGGGCGCATGAGCCGCCCGATATCGGTCAGGGGTTGAACTCGACCCGGTTGCGGCCGCTCTCCTTGGCACGGTAGAGCCCGATGTCGGCGCGCTTTTGCATCGCCTGGATACTCTCGTCAGCCTCGCCGTGGCGCATGCTGGAGACCCCGACACTGATGGTGAAGGGGATCGGATCCCCCTGCCAGTCGTGCTCGAACGCCTGCTGATCGAAGATCTTGCGGATCCGCTCGGCCATCGCCAGCGCCTGCTCCCGATTGGTCTCGGGCATCAACACCACAAACTCCTCGCCGCCGATGCGCGCGAACAGGTCGCGGTGCTGCACGGTGGTAGAACCCACGTTGGAGATGACCCGCAGCACCTCGTCACCACGACTATGGCCATGGGTGTCGTTGATGCGCTTGAACTTGTCGGCGTCGATCATCAGCAGCGACAGTGGCGTGCCGGTGGCTTTGGCGGTGCCGAACAGCGCCGCGCCACGCTCTTCGAATTCGCGCCGGTTGAGCAGACCGGTGAGGTGGTCACGCGAGGCCCGCGCCGCCAGCTGATCCATCAGACGCACCCGGTCGGCGATGTCGCGCACGATGGCGGTGAACTCCACCATACCCCCCACGTTGATCTTGGAGATGGCGATCTCCACCGGAAATTCGGTACCGTCCTTGTGCAGACCGTGAACCCGGGTGCGCTCCTCCATCTGTCGCGAGGTGATGGGCGAGTGAGCAAAGCGCTCCACGTGATCCGAATGATCCGGGCGGTATCGCTCCGGTATCAGCATCTCGATGCACTGGCCCAGCACCTCCTCCTCGTGATAGCCGAACAGCTCCTGCGCCGCCTTGTTGAACAGCACGATTCGCTCACGCTGATTGATGGTGATGATGCAGTCATAGGCCGCCTCCACCACCGATGCGAAACGGGAGCTGGTGATCTTCAACTGATGCTCCAGCTCCACCTTCTTGGTGATGTCCTGTCCGGTCATCAGCAGGCGGCTCACGCTCTCCCCTTCATCCAGGATCGGTTTCAGCGACAGGCGCCACCAACTGGTTCCGTCCCGGGTGTCGTAGGCCTGTTCGAACTCCAGCGGCTGACCGCTTTCAAAACACTCGCCCACCCGGTCGAGGAATTCGAGGCGATTGTAGCGGGGAATCAGATCCTTGAGCAGGAAAGGCGGCGTCACCGTCAATTGATTGTTGCCGCCGAACATCTGGTAGAAAAAACGATTGCAGGCGATCACCTGATCATTGCCGTCGTCCTGGCGCTCGATCACCGCGATGCTGGCGGCAATGCCATCGACGAAACCCTGTATCTGTTGCAGAGACGAGGAAAACATGGGCACTCCTTACGGTTCACACCAATAAGTCTAGCCGCCTGACGAAGCAGATGGTTAAAAAAATCGTTTCGCTCGACCGGCACCGGCAGGCACACGGATTGGGCGCAATCACAGGCGGTGTTATCGGCTCTCAGCCTGTCCCGATCCACGGGGTGCCGCTCAGCGCACGATCCGGGTGATCAGGCGGTTGCCCCGCAGCACCTTGACCATACGGATACGCCGCGCCGACTCCATGATTTCGCGCAGATCGGAGAGCCGCTCCACCCGCCGCTCGTTCACCACCAACAGCAGGTCATCGTCCTCCAGGCCCAGGCGGCGCACCGGACTCTCCCGGTCGATCCGGCCCACGGCCACGCCACTGAGTTCACCGCGTTCGACCTCCCCCAGCAGCGCCCCCGCGAACAGGGGATGGATCCCCTCGCCAGGGAGATAGTCGGCATAGGGGTCGGCGATACGCGCATGCAGACGGAGGCGTTCCCCGGCACGCACCACATCCACCGTCACCCGGTCACCGATGCGCAGCAGGGCCATCTGCACGTTCATCTCCGGGCTGTTGCGCACCGGGGCGTCGTTGACGGCGACGATCACATCCCCCGGGCGCAGTCCCGCCCGGCCCGCCGCCGAACCCGGCTGCACCTCGCTGACCACCACCCCCTCGCTGCGCTCCAGCCCCATGGCCCCGGCCAGGTCGGGATTGAGTCCCTGCACCGTGATCCCGAACAGACCCCGGTCGATCGAGCCGTACGCCACCAGCTGGTCCATAATCGCCTTGGCCATGTTCATGGGTATCGCGAAACCGATCCCTACGTTGCCCCCGCTCGGGGCGAGAATCGCGGTGTTGATCCCGACCAGCTCCCCGCGCAGGTTGACCAGCGGCCCGCCCGAGTTGCCCGGGTTGATCGAAGCGTCCGTCTGAATGAAGTTCTCGTACCCCTCGATACCGAGGCCGCTGCGGCCGAGGGCGCTGACGATACCCGATGTGACAGTCTGGCTGAGACCGAAGGGGTTGCCGATGGCGACCACGAAATCACCGACCCGAAGCTGTTGCGAATCCCCCAGGGGCAGGGCGTGCAGCGCCCCGGCCTCGATCCTCAGCACCGCCACATCGGTCTCCGGATCCGCCCCCACCAGGGCCGCCGTCAATTTGCGACCATCGTGCAGGGTCACCTCGATCTGGTCGGCCTTGGAGACCACATGGTGATTGGTCAGCACATAGCCCCGCGCGGCGTCCACGATCACCCCTGACCCGAGGCTCTGGCGACTCTTGTGGCGCGGGGTGCGCCCCGGGGCATCGAAAAACCAGCGAAAGAAGGGGTCGCTCAGCAGCGGGTGCTCCTCGGCCCGGATCTGATTGCGCGCGGCGATATTGACCACCGCCGGGGTCACCCGCTCCAACATCGGCGCCAGGCTCGGCAGGGGCTCACCCCCGGCCTGCATCGGCAGTGCGGCCCGCAGCGGGGCGCAGAGCAGCAACCCCAGACATAGAAACGCCAAACGCACCATGCTCATCCTCCTCGCAGGCGCACGGCGCGAACGGGCCGTGCGGAGCGGCCACCTAGCGCCGACGCGCGGTTTGCAACGCTCATAAAGGTGTGGACAAGGGGGGCGCTTATCAAGCCTACGTGCAACGAAAGGGCTCCACACGGCGCCCCGCTCACCGGGTAGGAAAGTCCCGCAGGCAGCACCGCCCGGAGGGATTGCGCGCTTCACAGGCGCAGATCCCCTGTTGGGTCTGCTCCACCACGAACTCTCTGATGGCGGGGTTATCGGCCGCGGCCCCGAATGAAATGCCGAAGCAGTAGCAGAGCGTGGCATCTAGCCCCAGCGCCTTTACCCCGACCTCCGTGCGAAGGGCCTCGGCGGTAATCGTCGATGCGTCCCGGTCGAAATAGACCACGGGGCAGCCGGGATCGTCACAGAAGTAATAATCCTGCTCCCGCACCTCCCGGGACCAGGGCGCCTGCAGGTGGTGCAGCACCGTGCGCCTCGACACCACCGCGCACAGCTGACCGCTGACCGGGCACGGGCGCTGCCCGGCACGGGAACCGGAGCAGCAGTCAGGCATGCCCGCCGCCCCCCCGAACGGTCCCAGGGCCAGCATGGGCATCCGGGAAACCGCTCATGTCGCCGATGCCGTGTAGCAGCGCGCCAACAGCTCGCGCACCCGGGTCAGCCCCATGCGGCGCAGCAGCCGTATGTTCCGCTCGGGGATGGCGTCCGGGTCGGGATAGCCCGCCACCGCCGCCTCCAGATCATCCTCGCGGATCAGGTGCAACATCGGGTAGGGCGAACGGTTGGTGTAGTTGGCCGGGTCCTCCTCGTCGGTTTCCGCGAACAGGATCCCCGGGTGGAAAGCGACCATCTGTATCACCCCGGCAAGGCCGGCGTTGACCACCGCCTGGTCGGCCAGGGTCATGAAGGCATTGAACTCCTCGAAGCGGGCCATGCCGTTGGGCAAGAGTGTCGCTACCTCGTGAAAGATTTTGGGACATCCCAGTCCCCAAAATCGACTCGCCAACGCGACAGCCGTTACTGCCCCGACCGTCCTGCGCTCATCACGACTCCGTCCCGCACATTGCAGCAAAGCTGCTCGTGCGCAACTCCGTCATGATGACCACAATGACTCTACGGCGTGTCGGATGCGCTATTTGTATGCCCTACGTCACTCCCTATCGGTCGTAACTGCGGCCATACAACCGCGCCTACGCCTATCGGGGACTAACCGCCTTCGCTTCGCTCTCCATGGCGGTTAGCGAATGATGAAGAAGCCGGTGGCCATCTCCCGCTCGTCGCTCTGCTGGAAGCGGTCGAGGGCTGCCAGCATGTCGCGATAGATGCCCTCCTCGTCGCGTGCCTGGGTGACCGCGTAGAAGATACTCTCCGCCTCCACCACCGGCGCGGCGAAGGGGCAGAGTCCGAGCCCCACCACCACCTCGCGGATCCACCGGCTGGTGACCGCCACCGCCTGTTGTTCACTCACTTGCATGTTCCAGCACCTCGATCGGCATACCCGTGGCCAGCTCCCCCTCCATCATATGAATGAGATTCTGTCCGAAAAAGACCTTATTGTCCCGTGCCCGATAGCGGGCGAGGGTGCGCAACGGCTCAACCCCCGGGCGCGCCGTCGCCTGATCCACGGTGATCACCTGGCAGCGCGAGCAGGGCTTGACCAGTCGCAGTTCGATGCCGCCGATGCGGATCCTGCGCCAGCCATCCTCGGCATAAGCGGCACAGCCGTCGACCACCAGGTTGGGCCGGAAGCGCGCCATCGGCAGCGGTTCGCCGAGCCGCGCGTTGAGATCCTCCAGCGACGCCCGGGAGATCAGCAAGAGCGGAAAGCCGTCGGCAAAGCCCACCTGGTCCCCCTCCCGCGCATAGCGCAGATCGACTTGGCGGCACTGTGTCGCGGGCAGGCAGACCAGCCGCGCCGGGACCCGCAGATAGCGGCTGATCCAGCGCGCGGCGGCCTCACCCATGAAACCGGCCTGACAGCGATCGCCCCAGATCCCGACCTCCACCCACGGGGGAGGCGGGTCCGCCAGGGGCAGCTCCAGGGGGGCGACCCCCGGCGCCTCCAGGCGCACCCCGCCTGGGGTCAGGGCGGTGCGGATCAGGGCCATGGCGGGATGCTGGCGCTGGCTGAGGAAACCGCCATCGGCGCCCACCGCCATCCAGTGCCGGTCGTGGCGTATGCCCCGCGCGCCGAGCCGGGCCCGCTCCAGGGCGATCCCCGCGCAGGACTTGACCGGATACACATGAATCTCACTCAGCACCATCCGCTTAACCTCACCGGTCCGCATCTACCCGGCGGAACAAAGGGGGGGTATCATCGCCCCATGCAGGAAACCCTCTTCCAGACCATCGTCTCACCGGACGCACTAAAAGAGTGCATACGCCGGGAGCCGGCCGTGCTGATCTGGTTCACCGGCCCCGGTTGCCGGCTCTGCCAGGATCTAAAACCCCGGGTCGCCACCCTGATCGGGGCGCGTTTCCCCCGGCTCGCCCTGGTGGAGGTCGACTGCGCCCGCAGCCCCGAGGCGGCCGCCCAGTCCCGGGTGTTTTCCGTACCCACACTGCAAATTTACTTCGAGGGTCAGCACTTTATCACTAAAGGACGCAGCTTTTCCTTGACCGAACTCAGTTCCGATCTGGAGCGCCCCTATCAGCTTTTTTTTGGCTAAGCTTAAACTCTCTTGAGTCACATGGCCGGATTCTTGCCCTATACTCCCCGACCCAACCGAAAGTGAAACCGAACCGAGAGATCCATGCCGCACAAGAGCGATACCTATTTCACCCCGCTGCTGCGCAGCAAGCCCAACAAGGCGCTGCTCAAGCCGCCCGCGCTGGGGATGGACGCCGAGAGCATCAGCGCCAACTTCCGCCACTACTTCAACCACACGCTGGGCCGTGACGGGGAGTCCTACACCACCCACTACCCCTACAAGGCGATCGCCATGGCGGTACGCGACCGCCTGATGGATCGCTGGCTGAAGACCCAGCACGCCTACGACGCGGACGGCGGCAAACGCGCCTACTATCTATCGCTGGAGTTCCTGATGGGGCGCAGTCTGGGCAATGCCATGCTCAACCTGGGCATCACCGACGCGGCCACCCGGGCACTGCTCGATCTGGGCATCGAGCTGGAGGAGATCGCCGAGAGCGAACCCGACGCCGGTCTCGGCAACGGCGGCCTGGGACGGCTCGCCGCCTGTTTTCTCGACAGCTGCGCCACCCTGCAACTGCCGGTCAAGGGCTACGGGATCCGCTACGAATACGGCATGTTCCGCCAATACCTGGAGGATGGTCATCAGGTGGAAGAGCCCGACCACTGGCTGCGCGACGGCAACACCTGGGAGATGGAACGGCCGGAATACACTCAGCGCATCAGCTTCGGTGGCCATACCGAATTCCACCAGGATGCGCGGGGACGCACCCACAGCCGCTGGGTGGATACCCACGACGTGCTCGCCGTCCCATACGACATCCCGGTCCCCGGCTACCGCAACGGCACCGTCAACACCCTGCGTCTGTGGCAGGCGGCGGCCACCGACGAGTTCGACCTCGACGAGTTCAACGCCGGCAGTTATCCCGAGGCGGTTGGCGCGAAGAACAGCGCCGAGAATATCACCATGGTGCTCTATCCCAACGACGCCAGCGAGTGCGGCAAGGAGTTGCGTCTGAAGCAGCAGTACTTCCTCGCCTCGGCCAGCCTGCAGGATGTGCTGCGCGACTGGAACCGCCGCCATGGCGAGGAGTACGGCGATTTCGCCGAAAAGAACTGTTTCCAGCTCAACGACACCCATCCGACCATCGCCGTGGCGGAGTTGATGCGCCTGCTGATGGATCACAAGGGGCTGGATTGGGACACGGCATGGGCCATCACCAGCCGCACCATGGCCTACACCAACCACACCCTGCTTCCCGAGGCGCTGGAGCGTTGGCCGGTGAACCTGTTCCGGCAATTGCTGCCGCGTCCGCTGGAGATCATCCACGAGATCAATGCCCGTTTCCTGGCCGAGGTCTCCACCCGCTGGCCGGGCGACACCGAGCGCCTGCGCCGCCTCTCGATCATCGAGGAGGGGCCGCAGCCGCAGGTGCGCATGGCCTACCTGGCGATCGTCGGCAGCTTTTCGGTCAACGGGGTGGCACAGCTGCACTCCGACCTGCTCAGGAGCGGCCTGTTCCGCGACTTCCATCAGATCTGGCCGGAGAAGTTCAACAACAAGACCAACGGCGTGACCCAACGACGCTGGCTGGCCCACTGCAACCCCGGTCTGCGCGACCTGCTCAATCAGCAGATCGGCGAGGAGTGGACCTGTCACCTGGACCAGCTCCAGGCCCTCAAACAGCATATCGCTGATCCCGAACTAAACCGGCGCTGGCACCAGGTCAAACAGCATAACAAGCAGCGCCTGGCGGCCCTGGTGAAGGCGGAGTGCGGGGTCGAGTTCGACCCCGAGAGCCTGTTCGACGTACAGGTCAAGCGCATCCACGAGTACAAGCGCCAGCTGCTCAACATCCTCCACGTGATCCATCTCTACGCCCGCATCAAGGCGGGGGAGAGCGCCGACTGGACTCCGCGCAGCGTGTTGATCGGCGGCAAGGCGGCGCCGGGCTACGCCCGCGCCAAACTGATCATCAAGCTGATCAGCAACGTGGCCAATGTGGTCAACCGCGACCCGGATACCGCCGGCCTGCTGCGCGTCGCCTTTCTGCCCAACTACCGGGTCTCGGCGATGGAGGTGATCTGCCCCGGCACCGATCTCTCGGAGCAGATATCGACCGCCGGCAAGGAGGCCTCGGGTACCGGAAACATGAAATTCATGATGAACGGTGCACTGACCATCGGCACTCTGGACGGGGCCAACATCGAGATTCGCGAGGAGGTGGGCGACGAACACTTCTTCCTGTTCGGTCTCACCGAGCCGGAGATCAACGAGCTGCGCCCCCATTACCACCCCCCCGGTTTCGTGGAACGCGACCCCGACTTCGCGCGGGTGATGCAGTTGCTCGACGCCGGCCATTTCAACCAGTTCGAACCGGGCCTGTTCGATTCCCTGATCGAGTCGATCCTGAGCCCCGGGGATCCCTGGATGGTGGCCGCCGACTTCTCCAGCTACGTCGCGGCCCAGCAGCGCGCTGCCGACGCCTACCGCGACCGCGCTCGCTGGATCCGCAGCTCCATCATGAACAGCGCATGCAGCGGCAAGTTTTCCACCGATCGCACCATGCAGGAGTACAATGAGGGGATATGGGGGCTGACCCCGGTCACACCGCTGAACGGCGACTGAGCCCCGGGCCGGTATTCCCGGACCCGAAAGCGGACCGTTATCCCCCAGGCACATCCTTTACTAAAAGGGGAGGACACGCCATGGACGCCAACCGCTCGCTGATCGACCGCCTGCACCGGCTCAACGCCATCGGTATCGCCCTCTCCGCCGAGCGTGAGACGCCGCGCCTGCTGGAGCGCATCCTCGACAGCGCCCGCTCTCTCACCAACGCCGACGGCGGCACCCTCTACCTGGTGTCGCACGACGCGCGCCATCTCGACTTCAAGATCCTGATGACCCGTTCGCTCGGCATCCACTGGAACTACGATCTGAATCCCGGTGATCAACGCTTCCCCCCTCTCCCGCTGTTTCTGGAAGACGGAAACCCCAACCACCAGTTGGTCGCCACCCACGCCGCCGGCGCCCACCGCACGGTGAATATCCCCGACCTCTATGCGGCAGACGGCTTCGACTTCTCCGGAACCCGGGCCTTCGACCAGCGCTTCGGCTACCGATCCCGCTCCTTCATCGCCGTTCCGATGGCCAATAGCGACGGCGACGTCATCGGCGTGCTGCAACTAATCAATGCCATCCGCGGCGATGACGGGGAGACGATCCCGTTCAGCGTCAACGATCAGCATCTGGTCGAGTCTCTCGCCTCCCAGGCGGCGGTGGCCCTGACCAACCAGCGGTTCATCGACGAGCAGCGGGAACTGTTCGAGTCGCTGGTCAACATGATCAGCGAAGTGATCGACGAGCGCTCGCCCTTCACCGCCGGGCACAGCAAACGGGTGTCGGCCCTGACCCTGCTGTTGGCCGAGGCGGCCAACAGCAGCAGCGACGCCGACACCCATCTCCCTCTGAGCGAATCCGACCGTTATGAACTGGAGATCGCCGGACGCCTGCACGATTGCGGCAAGATCACCACCCCCGACCACCTGCTGAACAAATCCACCAAGCTCGACACCCGTTTCGACCGAATCCAGGTAATCGGGCTGCGCGCGGAGCTGATCAGGCGCGACATGCAGCTGGCGTATCTGGAGCGGCGCGCCGGGGTGGACGATGCGGATGGAGCGCTGCAGCAGGCCCATGACCGGGATATGGCGGCACTCGACAATGACCTGGAGTTTCTACGTCGAATCAACGTCGGCGGCGAATTCATCGACCAGGAGACGCTGCGGCGTATTCATCGGGTCGGCCAGCGCCGCTGGCGCGACGGCGACGGCCAAACGCACCCCTTTCTGAGCAGCGAGGAGATCGATCTGCTGAGCATCCGCAAGGGTACCCTGTCGGAACGGGAGCGGGAGAAGATCAACCAGCACGCCAATGCCTCGATCCTGATGCTCAAGGGCCTGCGCTTCCCCGCCTATCTGCGCCACGTTCCGGAATACGCTGGGGGACACCATGAACACGTGGACGGCAGCGGTTACCCCAACGGTTTGACCCGGGAGCAACTCTCGGTCCCGGCGCGGATCATGGCCATCGCCGATGTGTTCGAGGCGATCACCGCCCACGACCGCCCCTACCGCGACCCGATCATGCTCTCCCAGGCGCTGCAAATCATCTGCCGCATGGCGCAGGGTGGGCACCTGGACCTGAAGCTGGTTCAACTGTTCATCCGCGAGCGGGTCTACCTTCAGTATGCCGAGCGCTACCTGCATCCGTCGCAGATCGATGCGGTGGACGACGACCCGGTCTACGACTGCTCACCGACCGAAGAGTGATCCGTTTCGGCAAACTGAGACGTTGGCATAGAATCGGATTATGAAACTGCCCATCCCCACCGGACGCAAGCTGGCCGGCATCACCGGCAGCCTGCTCATCGTCCTGCTGTCGCTGTTCTGGCTGCACACGGACAATCACATGGTGACCGGTATAAGGGAGCGTTTGGAGCGTATCGCCTACGACCTCCGTCTTTCGGGAAATCCGTTTGGCGAACAGGCCCCTCATCCGGCCGTTGTCATTATCGATATCGACGAACACTCCCTCAGCACCGAAGGCCGATGGCCCTGGCCCCGCCGCACCCTGTCCCGTCTGCTGGAGCAACTGCACAAACAGGGGGTTGTGGTCAGTGCTATCGACGCGGTGTTTTCCGAACCCGAACCCAACCCGGCCGCCGTTGTCGCCCGACAGCTCGGCGTGGAGAGCGACCCGGCCCTCTCCCGAACCCTGACGAGGCTGGCCGCAACCCTGGATGGCGATACCGAATTGGCCCGGGCGCTGGGATCCCATGACATCGTGCTGGGCCAACTGTTCAACAAGAACAACTACACCAAAGGCCGTCTCGGCCCGCCCCTGCGGATCACCAATCCGGCACAAGTAGCGGCGGTGGCTATCGACACCATGCCCGGCCATACCGCTAATCTGCCACTGCTCAGCGAGGCTGCTCCGGGCGCGGGCTTCTTCAATATCACTCCCGACGCCGACGGCCAATTGCGCCGCTACAACCTGCTGATCGCACACAACGGTAAACTCTACCCCTCCCTGGCCCTGGAGACCCTGCGCCTCTATCTACTGCAGGATGAAATCACCCTCGGTATTGAACAAATCGGCGAGGCACAGGAACTGGAACGGGTACTCCTTCCCGGCACCCTGGAGATCCCGACCGACGAGCGCGGCCGGGTAATCATCCCCTACCGTCCGCCCCAGGGAATGTTCGACTATCTTTCGGCCAGCGATGTGCTGAACGGCACCGCCGACCCGCGCAAGCTGCGCAATCGCATCGCCCTGATCGGCTCCAGCGCCAAGGGGTTATTCGACCTGCGCAGCACCCCACTGCACCCCCAGTTCCCCGGGGTGGAGGTCCACGCCACGGTGATCGCAGGAATCCTTGACTACGCCGACATCCGCCGTGGACTCCGCTTTCCCCACGAACCCAAATGGGCCGAAGGCGTCAACTTCACCGCCATGATCCTGCTCGGCCTCCTTCTGTCACTGACCCTCCCCTTCGCGGGCGTGGGGTGGCAGTTGCTGATCAATTCCGCCGCCGCCGGTTCACTGGCCTGGTTCAGTTACTGGATGTGGTCCGCCCAGCATCTGGTGGTGGGCGTCACCTCGGCACTGATGATGGTACTGGCCCTGGCCCTCTACAATCTGGTGATCGGTTTCACCGGCGAGGTGCTGAGCCGCCGTCGATTGAAGGAGATGTTCGGCCAGTATGTGCCGCAATCACTGGTGGAACGGATGAACCGCAGTCTGGAGGAGTTCGGCTTCGAGGGCGACCGCCGCCAGATGACCGTACTGTTCGCCGACATTCAGCAGTTCACCCGCATCTCCGAGGACCTCCCCCCCCGTAAGCTCGCCCGCCTGCTCAATCTTTACCTGTCGCAGATGACCCGCATCATCTTCGAACAGCAGGGGACGGTGGACAAATACGTGGGCGATATGGTGATGGCCTTCTGGGGGGCGCCGCTGAGTGATGCCCAACACGCCCGTCACGGCCTGGAGAGCGCCCTGTGCATGCGCGAAGGGCTGGAGGCACTGAAACCCCTGCTGGCCGCCGAGGGACTGCCCGCATTCGAGATCGGCATCGGCGTCAACAGCGGTGAGATGAGCGTCGGCAACATGGGCTCGATCTATCGCAAGGCCTATACGGTACTCGGAGACAGCGTCAATCTCGCCTCCCGCCTGGAGGGCCTGACCCGTTACTACGGTGTCACGATCATCGTCGGTGAGCAGACCCGAGAGGGGCAGGGGGACTACCTGTTCCGCCGGCTCGACCGGGTCAGGGTAAAGGGACGGAGTGAACCGGAGACCCTCTATGAGCTGGTGGGACGCCGACGCGATGCCGACGCGCCGCTGCTCCAAGGGCTGGAACGGCACGAAACCGCCATGACCCACTACTTCGCCGGGGAGTGGACCGAGGCGCAAGAAATTCTGCGCCAGCTGTCACGCGACCACCCCGGCCAGGGGTTCAACCGCATTCTCCTGGAGCGCCTCACGGCGCATCCATCCGGGAAGTTGCCGGCGCGCTGGGACGGAGTATTCAACCACACCAGCAAGTAATTCGGCGCCAACCTACTGCCCTACACCAAGAGTGTCGCTACCTCGTGAAAGATTTTGGGACATCCCAGTCCCCAAAATCGACTCGCCAACGCGACAGCCGTTACTGCCCCGACCGTCCTGCGCTCATCACGACTCCGTCCCGCACATTGCAGCAAAGCTGCTCGTGCGCAACTCCGTCATGATGACCACAATGACTCTACGGCGTGTCGGATGCGCTATTTGTATGCCCTACGTCACTCCCTATCGGTCGTAACTGCGGCCATACAACCGCGCCTACGCCTATCGGGGACTAACCGCCTTCGCTTCGCTCTCCATGGCGGTTAGCGTGAAATAGTCGCCCCCCGAATCGATCTGTCCTCCGCCGCCCCCCTGGGGCAACCCGCGGCTGTCCAGCTGGTCACCCGCGCGGTAACCGCCCTCCACCCCGGGACCACGCCATTGCAGCTCGGGAAGCAGGGTCCCCAGGGGCGCGCCATGCAACCCGAGCTCCCGGGTTCCCGCCCCGGTGGCCGAGCCGCCCCCGGAAAAGACCACCCCGGGCGGACCCGGCAGCAGCCGCGGCGGGCTCTGTGGTCCCGCCACGTAAAAGAACATCCCCGGGGAACAGAGCAGCTCTCCAGCCTGGGTACGGACCAGGACCGCACCGTCGATCACCCCCCCATAGAGGCCGTCGGCAAGGGGGTTGCCGTCGGGGTCCCGGCACCCGCCGTTCTCGCACAGGCGTATCCCCCAGTGAGTACCGCGCAGACCGATGGTGGCCACCGGGGTGCTCACCCGGTAGTGCTCCCGGTTCTCCTTGCCGATGGCGCCGGTGACCGTGCGCATCGCCCCCTTCAGCAGATGGAGCAGCGCCTCTCCCTCCTCCGGCGCGGCCGGGTCGAACGCATACGCCTCGACCCGGAAACGCGATTCGGCGGGGAATTCGAACAGCGCCCCGTCGCTGAAGCGCACCTGCCCGTAAGCATCGGCCCCGGTGACCAGGGTATCGGTGGCGAACACCGGGGAGCGGCGCGCCAGAGGCCGCGCCTCTCCGGCCTCCTGCTCGGCATGAAAATCGCCGACGCTGGCGAGTACCCGCCCGGCCGGTTCGGAGCCGGCCGCGCTCTGGACGGCCAGCAATCCCAACAGACCCGCCACCAGCAGACCGCGCCCCACGGACGCGGCGATATGCAACCGCTCTCGCACCATGGTCTCCCTCCTATCTGAAATCATAACGCACCCGCAGGCTCGCCTCGGTGCCCCGGTACGCCTTCATACGCAGATTCGAATCGTTGTCGGTGTGCAGCAGCTCGCCCCGCAGGCTCCACTGCCGGTCCAGGTGCCAGCGGCCACCGAGCCGCAGGGTGGTCAATTCATCCTCCCTGACCACCGAATAGAGCAGATCGGGAGCACCGTAGCGGCTCTCCTCGTAGCCCAGCACGGCGTACAGATCGAACGCCCCGGAGGGCGCCAGCTGAACCCCGGCGCGCACACCCCGCAGGTCGCGCTCGGCGGCGGCGCGGGCGGCGGGCGACCCCAGGTCGGCCTCCTCCTCCCCGGCATAGAGAGAGCCGAACAGCAACGGCGACCCGTGTCCCGGCAGCCGGTGGCTGGCCCCGATACGCAGGGTGGTCAGGGTGGTATCGAGCAGCGGCTGCCCCGGATAGCTGATCTCCCCTCCCTGCAACCAGGCGCTCAGGCGGGTGGCCGGAGAGAGCCGGTGGTGCAGATCGATTCCCGCGCCACGGTAGCGGCGATAGGCGTCGCCATCGATCCACTGTTCCCGGCCCTGGAGATAGAGGCTGGCATCGTTGGCGCCGCGTTGCAGGTCCAGACCGGCGCGCAGGTTGAGCCGGGTGCTGTCGAGCGGAGAGTCGGTGTATTCGCGCTGCTCCAGGTCGGCGAGCAGCAGCAACTGGGTACGGGGCGCCAGGAGCTGGGCAAAACCGATACCACCGGCGGCCAGGGCGAACGGGCTCTCCTGGGCCCTTGCCGAGGCAGGAAGGGTGTACGGGGGAAAGAGCGTGCTCTCCGGCCCGGCGTTGAGGTTGCTGTGGTGGCCCAGCCCGGCCGCCAGCCAGGCGTTCAGACTGCGCCGGTAACGGCCCGCACGCCGATCCAGCGCCTTGATAAAGCGCTCCGCGCTGAGCCGCAGGGCCTGTTCGGGGTCATGGGAGAGGATCTGTTCGAATTCGTGGCGCGCGCGCCGGTCCTGCTCCAGCAGATAATAGCCGCGTCCCAACTGCAGGCGGGCCGGATCCTGCGCCGGATGCTGGCGCAGCAGGCGTTCCAGGGCGAACACACCCTCGCTGAGATGGCCGCTGTCGAGGGCGCTGATCCCCAGCAGCAAGAGTGTCGCTACCTCGTGAAAGATTTTGGGACATCCCAGTCCCCAAAATCGACTCGCCAACGCGACAGCCGTTACTGCCCCGACCGTCCTGCGCTCATCACGACTCCGTCCCGCACATTGCAGCAAAGCTGCTCGTGCGCAACTCCGTCATGATGACCACAATGACTCTACGGCGTGTCGGATGCGCTATTTGTATGCCCTACGTCACTCCCTATCGGTCGTAACTGCGGCCATACAACCGCGCCTACGCCTATCGGGGACTAACCGCCTTCGCTTCGCTCTCCATGGCGGTTAGCGATAGTCGAAGCGGGGCTCGCCCTCATGCCCCTCCCGCAACCCCAGCGCCAACTCATAGGCCTCGCCACCATGTCCCTGGCGTAACAGATCCTCCAGCTCCCGCAGAGGGTCCGGCTGCGCCGCAGCGACATGGCCGCAACCGATCAGCAGGGCGGCCAGCACCCACCGCAGGGGCAGCACCGGCAACTTCAGCAAGCATCTCATCGGCATCCTCCCATCGCTCTCCCCGACCACCAGCAATCAGGCGCTTCAGCGTCCACAGCGGAAACCATAACACAACCGCGACCGCATGCGACCCTCCCGCTGTAGCTTCCGCGCAGGGTTGCACAGGAGGCCTCGCGTCATCGGGTTCACCGTCTTCGCGAATGCATGGTGAAGCACCCTCGACGCCTCGCCACCCGCCGTCCATGGATCGCGCGCGCCCTCCTCCTCGCAATGGCACGGGATATTGATTAGGATCGTTGCCTGAACTTTCGACCAACCAGCCCACGCCCCGGGGGATATCCGGGCAGGACACCACCATGAACGACACCAGGCCAGCCAGCGGCTGCGAAGGCGAGGACCTCTCCCCGATCCATGTTTCGCAGGAGCAGTTCCGGCGCGCCACCACGCACCTAAAGGGACTCAAGAAGGGCCTGCTCGACTTTCTCAGCTACCCCAAACGCACCATCAGCGTCTGCTTCCCCATCGAGATGGAGGACGAGTCGGTAACCACCTTCCATGGGTACCGGGTGCTGCACAACAGCATCATGGGGCCGGGCAAGGGTGGTATCCGCTACCACCCCTGCGTCAACGAGGGCGAGGTGACCGCCCTCGCCCTGCTGATGACCTGGAAATGCGCCCTGATGCGCATCCCCTTCAGTGGCGCCAAGGGCGGGGTGGCCTGCGACCCCAAGCAGCTCAGCCAGACCGAGCTGCGGCGGATCACACGGCGCTTTATCAGTGAGTTGGGCGACAACATCGGCCCCCATACCGATATCCCGGCGCCCGATCTCTATACCAACGCCCAGACCATGGCCTGGATCTTCGACACCTACGACATGATGCACCCGGGACGCAACAACCGGCCGGTGGTCACCGGCAAGCCCCTGGAACTGGGCGGTTCGCCCGGCCGCGAGGATGCCACGGCCCGCGGCTGCCTGATCGCCGCCGAGCGTTTCCTGTCACTGGCGGGGATGCCGGAGCTGGGCGGCCTGGACGGCGCGCGCGTGGCGATCCAGGGGTTTGGCCAGGTGGGTGCCCACGCCGCACGCCTGTTCCGTGAGGCCGGGGCCTCGATCACCGCCGTCAGCGACTCCCAGGGCGGTATCGCCAGCAGCGACGGCACCTCCCTGGATGTGACTCAGGTGCTGGCCTGGAAACGTGAACACGGCACCGTGGTCGGCATGCCCGGCACCCAGAGCCTGACCAACCAGGGGCTGCTGGAGCTACCGTGCGACATCCTGATCCCCGCCGCCATGGGCAACCAGATCACCCAGGAGAACGCCCCCCGCATCCAGGCCCGGCTGGTGGTGGAGGCGGCCAACCGCCCGGTCTCCCCCGAGGCTGACGACATCCTCACCGCCCGGGGCATTCCGCTGCTGCCGGACATCCTGGCAAACGCCGGCGGAGTCGCCGTCAGCTATTTCGAGTGGGTGCAGAACATCGAAAACCAGGAGTGGCACCTGGATGAGGTGAACCGCAAACTGCGTGAAAAGATGGTCGCCGCGACCGATGCGGTGGTGGCGCGCTGGCGCCAGCTGCCCGCCGCCGGCGACTCGCCGCCGTCACTGTGCACCGATCTGCGTACCGCCGCCCTGGTGGAGGCGATCGAACGGGTGGCCAACATCACCCTGAAGCGGGGCATCTGGCCCTGACCTGGCACCTCTACATCCTGCGCTGCTGCGACGGCTCGCTCTACACCGGTATCGCCCGCGACCTGCAGCGGCGCCTGCATGAGCACAACCACGGCGCGCGCGGCGCCCGCTACACCCGCAGCCGCCGGCCGGTGTGCCTCGCCTACAGCGAGCGCTTCGAATCCCATGGCGAGGCCCTGCGGCGCGAACACCAGGTCAAGCGCATGCGCCGGGAGCAGAAACTGGCGCTGATCCGCAACCCCGGATTGGGGTAGAATGATTCCCCACCGGAGCAACCCATCCCAGGCACCGCCGATGAGCCGTACAGAGCCCGCCAGCACCCCCTGCTGGATCTATCGCAGCAGCAACAAAGACGAGATGTATCTCTACCTGGCCCGCGAGGAGGGCTTCGATGAGCTCCCCGAGCCGCTCAAACGGCTGTTCGGGACCCCCACCCTGGTGATGAACCTGCAGCTCACCCACCGCCGCCCGCTCGCCCGGGAGGATGTGGCAAGCGTGATCAGCGCCCTCGATGAACAGGGCTACTACCTGCAGATGCCTCCAAAACTCGAACCCCGGCTCTACGAAGGCGACGGTATCTGAAGCCTTACACCATCCACGAGACATGCGCGAAATCATCTTGCTCAACGTCAGCGGCCAGGACCACCCCGGCCTCACCGCCGCCCTCACCGAGGTGCTCGAAGAGAACGGCGTCAACATCCTCGATATCGGCCAGGCGGTGATCCACGACCACCTATCCCTGGGCATGCTGCTGGAGGTGCCCGCCGAGGCACAGTCCGGGCCGGTCCTCAAGGATCTGCTGTTCCAGGCCCACCAGCTCGGCCTGAGGATCAACTCCACCCCGGTTGAGGAGGAGGAGTACGAACGCTGGGTGGGGATGCAGGGCAAGCCACGCTATATTGTCACCCTGCTCGGGCGTAAACTCTCGGCGCGCAACATCTCGCGCGTGGCCCAGGTGGTCTCCCACCACGGCCTCAACATCGACGGCATCACCCGCCTGTCGGGGCGCTTCTCCCTGAAGGAGTCGAACCCGCGCCGCCGCGCCTGCGTCGAGTTCTCGGTTCGCGGCAACGCCGACGACCTCGGCGCCCTGCGCCGGGAGCTGCTGGAGATCAGCAGCACCGACGAGGTGGACGTGGCCTTCCAGGCCGATGACCTCTACCGCCGCAACCGGCGCCTGATCGTGTTCGACATGGACTCCACCCTGATCCAGGTCGAGGTGATCGACGAACTCGCCAAGGCGGCCGGGGTGGGGCGGCAGGTGGCCGCCATCACCGAGTCGGCGATGCGCGGCGAGATCGATTTCAAGGAGAGCTTCCGCCAGCGCATGGCCCTGCTGCAGGGACTGGAGGAGGGGGTGCTGCGGGGTATCGCCGAGACCCTGCCGATCACCGAGGGGGCCGAACGCCTGATCACCAACCTCAAACGCATGGGCTACCGGGTGGGCATTCTCTCCGGCGGCTTCACCTACTTCGCCGAGCACCTGCAACGCAAACTGGGCGTGGACCGGGTCTCCGCCAACGAACTGGATATCGTCGACGGCAGGCTCACCGGGAAGACCCGGGGGGAGATTGTCGATGGCGCCAAGAAGGCGCAACTGCTGCGCCAGATGGCCGAAGAGATGGGCATTACCCTGGAACAGGTGATCGCCGTGGGCGACGGTGCCAACGACCTGCCGATGCTCAGCCTTGCCGGTCTGGGGGTGGCCTTCCACGCCAAGCCCCTGGTGCGCGAGAGCGCCCGCCACGCCATCTCCAACCTGGGGCTGGACGGCATCCTCTACCTGCTGGGGGTGCGTGACCGCGAGGTGGGCTGAACCGGCGCGGAATCGGCTGGCCGGTCGGTGCTGGATTGGATGGTGGAGCCGAGGGGGATCGAACCCCTGACCTTCGCATTGCGAACGCGACGCTCTCCCAGCTGAGCTACGGCCCCGTGCCAGAGCGCAATAGTAATTCAACCGCGCCGACCTTGCCAGCACCCTTTTCGGCAGGCCGGGAGGCGCCCCGCCTCACAGGCCCCGCGCCTCCTTCACCCGCTCGTAGGCCTGGCGGATCTCGTGGGTCTTCTGGGCCGCCACCTTCATCATCTCATCCGGCAGCCCCTTGGCCACCAGCTTGTCCGGATGGTGTTGGCTGAGCAGACGGCGATAGGCGCGCTTGACCTCGGCGTCGGTGGCGTCGGCAGAGACGTTGAGGATGGCGTAGGCGTCGTCCAGGACGAGCCCCGCGGGCTCGCGTCGCCCCCCCTGCTGATAACGGCGCCCGCCCCGGGCCATCCGCTCCAGGTGGCGGAAGGCGAATTCCGGAACACCCAGACGCTTGCAGATGCGCAGCAGCAGGGCGCGCTCGGCGTCATGCATCACCCCGTCGGCATAGGCGGCCTGAATCTGGATCTCGATGAACATCTGAATCAGGGTGTTGCGCCGGTGGCACTCTAGGCGGAACTGCTCCACCACATCGTCCAGAGGGAAATCCCCGGCCTTGCCTTGATTGAACAGCGCAATGGCGGTGCGCCGCATCTCGGCCGACAGGTCCATCTCCCCCATCACCGCCTCGGCCAGGCGGATCTCGTCGCGCGAGACCTGTCCATCCGCCTTGGCCACCGCGCCCATGACCGAAAAGGTCGCGGTAAAGAAGGCGCTCTTGACCCGCTCCGGATCGCCGCTGGCCGTCGCCTCGCCGTCGCCCAGTCCAGCCAGCCCCTTATCCAGGTTGTGTCCGAGCACCGCGCCGAGCAGCAGCCCCAGCGGCCCCCCCAGCATGAAACCGAAAGCCCCGCCTGCCACCTTTCCCCACCAGCCCAAAACCGCCTCCTTATTTTCCCTTGATGTATTGCGCGTCGCTGAACGAATAGACCCACTGGGGCCGCATCGCCACCATCACGGTGATGATCCAGCCGTTGAGAAACGCCTCCGGCATCGCCATCAGCGGAACGAAGAGAAGAAACGTCTCATCCAGTTCAGCGTATTCATAAACGCCGCCGAGCACCAGCAGGCCGGCCGCCAGATAGCAGGTGACCACCATCACCAATCCGGCGGCAAGAAACCCGTTGACCAGCACATAGATAAAAAAGTTCTTCGGCAGCAGGGAGCGTGCCAGCACCAGCGCCGCCTGGGTCAGGCTCACCGGCACCGCCACCAGCACCAGTGCGTTGAGGGCGTAGTTGCCCCAGCCACCGCCGAGGTTGAGGTTGACCCCCAACAGCGCCAGACTGCCGGCAAGCATGCCGAACGACCAGCCGAACATCAGGGTCACCACCGGCAGGCCGAGGAGGTGAAAGCTCAGCCCGGCATTGACCTCGGCGCGCACGCTCCAGAGCAGCACCAGGGCGACGCAGGTACCGAGGAAGAGATGCAGCCGGTTCTCCCCCAGCAACCCCCGCCAGGCGGCCAGGCGCAGGGCGTTGAACAACAGCGCCAGATAGACCAGCCAGAACCACAGCCCCACCCCGGCGGAAAACAGCTCGCCCTTCAGCTCCATCGCGGCCCTCCGGATTCCGAAGACAGGGTAGGTTATACCCGATTTTGTCCCCTCCGTCCCGTCACCCCCCCGTAACCGGCGACGGGACTGGCGTCCGCCGTAGCGGAGGCTATGCTTAAGGTAGTCGGGAACCGCCCGACAGGCTTTTGGTTCATCATGGCCTGCCCAGGGGCAGGCGCCGGGGGTGCAGAGACGATGGGATCACCCGCCCCGAGAATCGGCGACTGGTATCAGACCCCGGTGGGCGATCACCTGGAGGTGGTGGCCTACGACCCGGATGAGCAGACCATCGAGGTGCAATTTTTCGACGGCGCGGTGGACGAGTACGATCTCGAAACCTGGGATGAGCTCGAACTGGAAAACGCCTCCCCCCCCGAGGACTGGTCAGGCGCCATGGATCTGCCCCAGGAAGCGTACGAGTCGGATCGCGACTATACCTCCCGGGACCGGAGGGAGTACCCCGACCCATACGACACCCCGGAGGACGACTTCAGCTGATCCGCTCCGCGCCCCCCGACGGGCTGCGGATCCCACACCAGCGCACGCACCACCTGCCCGCCATGCTTGCCCTTCAGGCGCAGCTGGCGGGCCGGGCTCAGTCTGAAGCGCCGGCCCAGACGCTCGCATGCACGCCCCGAGACCAGGATCTCCCCCCCCGCCGCCGCATCGCATAGACGCTTGGCGGTGTTCACCGCGTCACCCAGCAGATCATAGCCCTGGTGTCCTCGCGCGCCGATCATCCCCTCCACCACCGCGCCCCAGTGCAACCCCGCGCCACAACGCAACCCCTCGTGCCGTAGCAGTCTTTCGCAGGCCGCCATCACCGCCCGGGCCGCCTCGGCCGCCCCTTCCGGATCGGCAAAGACCAGCATGATCTCATCCGCGCTCAACTTCACCTTGATCGCCTGCGCGCGCCTCCAGAACGGTTCGGCGCACTGGTAGAAGCGGTTGATCAGGGTGACCACCTGCTCCGGCTCGTGCCGCTCGCTCCATGCGGTAAAGCCCCGGATATCCAGAAACAGCAGCGCCCGGTTGCGCCGTTTCAGCGCCAGGCTGTGGGGGTCCGCCACCGCCCGTTCCAGCAACTCCCTGCCCAGGAACCACTCCGAATAGCGCTGCAGCAGGGCGGATGTCGCCAGCACCCCCTGCAAATGGCTGTGTGCCGTCCATTGGGAGAAGCCCACCACCACGCCAATCACCGGTATCACCAACGCCACGTAGATATGGGAGCGCTCCTCGAAAAACTGCCAGACGCTGTCGTAAGCGCCCAGTTGGTGTTCCAGGATCACATAGAGGACCAGCAGAATCGAGGTGCGCACCAGGTTTTCGCTGACCAGCAAGATCCTTGCCCAGTGCTGCGCCGGAGACCCGAGGCGCAACTGCTGCAACACTCCGACCGCCAGGGCGAATACCCAGTAGGCCTGATGATGTGGTGCGGAAAAGAACTCCACCCCTTCCAGCAGCACCTCGACCAGGGTGTAGAGCGCCGGACCCGCCAGGTTGCCCAGCAGCGGACGGGGCACACCCCGTCCCGCCAGATACAAGAGTGTCGCTACCTCGTGAAAGATTTTGGGACATCCCAGTCCCCAAAATCGACTCGCCAACGCGACAGCCGTTACTGCCCCGACCGTCCTGCGCTCATCACGACTCCGTCCCGCACATTGCAGCAAAGCTGCTCGTGCGCAACTCCGTCATGATGACCACAATGACTCTACGGCGTGTCGGATGCGCTATTTGTATGCCCTACGTCACTCCCTATCGGTCGTAACTGCGGCCATACAACCGCGCCTACGCCTATCGGGGACTAACCGCCTTCGCTTCGCTCTCCATGGCGGTTAGCGGACGAGCAACCCGGACTGCCCCAGCGCCGCTCCCAGCAGCAGGTAGGGGTCCGGCCCGGAGAGATAGGCCGTCGCGTCATGGAGCAGTAACTCCAGAAAGATACTGGCTAGCGGAAAATAGGCACTGTTGCCGAAAAACTCCTGCCAATAGCGGCTGCCGAATCCGCCCTGAAGTCGCTGTGCCACAGTATCCATGTTACCCCCGAAGTATTGCATACCTCATCCGCCGTCAGGGCAAGCATAAGCTCCGCTTCTTAACCGAACCTGAAGCGTCCCGGACACCCGAGCACACGGGTTGGAAAGGTCACCCCCCGCCCCCATCTGTTTCACTCAGGCCGGAAAACAGACCAAAACCGGAACTGCGACCCGGACCGGCAACCGGGCAACAGACACGCAGTTCCACGTCCCACCACCATGAGGTGGCCGGGATGCCCGGGAGGAGGATAACCCCCCTTCAAGTCTGCTCAGGCCGGGCCGATACATAAAGGGAACCTCTATCAATCCGTTTTCCACCGCCCTATGAGCACCAAGATTGCAACTCGTGCGCAAACCATCGGTAAATCGGCCTTCTCGATGCCTATCAGTGCCTCAAAAAGCGATTATGTG
>PQCP01000048.1 GCA_003062205.1 Candidatus Sedimenticola endophacoides | reverse complement strand
GTTCAAATTGCCTTTCGTCCTTCGGTTTGAAAGGCTCTTTTTACCCGAAGTGGGGGAGGTTGTCCAGTATTAGATAGTATCTTTATGTTTCTGGGTGGGGTTTCTGTTTAGGGCGATTTCGCCCTGGCTCAGGCCGTCAACGGGGAGAAATCTCAGCGGTTCTTGGGTAGACTTGGACATGGGGCGACCTCGTTTAGCTTCACCGAAGCGCTTTTGGCGAAATACCAATTATATCAATTGGTTGAACGAGGTGCGCCCTTTTTTATGAATAATTCGGGCTAAACCATCCGCGCCGACAGTGGGACGCTCGAACGGTGAAAATACGTTTTTTCTCCCGCGCGGGCTACTCCTCCGCGCCCTCCTCGTCGGGCTTGGCCCCGGCCTCCTGTAGCAGTGTCACCACGCGCTGGTGACCGCCCCGCTCGGCGCGCTTCAGGGCACCGGCACCGGCGCTGTTTTTCAGATTGACATCCGCCCCCGCCTGGATGAGGGCCCGGGCCGCATCCAGCCGACCATAAGCGGCCGCCTCCATCAGCGCCGTATTGCCCGCCGCATCGGCGGCGTTGACGTCGGCTCCGGCGCCGATCAGCGCCCGCAGGGTGCGGATATTGCCGTTGAAGGCGGCGATCACCAGTGCCGGGCGCCCGCCGGGGCTCTTGGCGTTGGCGTCCGCCCCCTGGGCCAGCAGGTCGTATAGCATCGCCTCGCGCCCCATGGCCGCCGCCGACACCAGCTGCTGCTCGGCATCGCCCGCCTGGACCGGCAGCAGCAGGCCGCTCAGCGCGAGAACAACGAGATGCCTCCACATGGCACTTCCCTCTGGATTCCACCTGTACTCTGCTGATCGGCACGCACCGCGAAAACTTGACCTGGGCGGGCGCGCATCTACCCGTGACGTGCGAATCGGATTAGTATATCCCCCTCCCGTTCCCCCAAACACCGAGACGCAGCCGGACTTCATGCAACAGCAAGCGCGCAGAACCTTCGACATCCGGGTGACCACCGCCTTTGTCGAACAACAGTCGATACCCGAGGAGGATCACTACGTGTTCTCCTACACCATCACCATAAAGAATACGGGCGAGGTGGCGGCACGCCTGATCAGCCGCCACTGGCTGATCACCGACGCCAACGGCAAGACCCAGGAGGTCCACGGCGAGGGGGTGGTAGGCGAGCAGCCCTACCTGCAACCGGGCGACAACTTCAGCTACACCAGCGGCACAGCCCTGGCCACCCCCATCGGCAGCATGCGGGGAAGCTACCAGATGCGCACCGAACGCGGCGAGTTTTTCGACGCCCCGATCCCGGTCTTCTCCCTGGCCAAACCCAACACCCTGAACTGAACCCGGATGACCCAAGGAGCACGACATGGCCTTGTACGCCATCGGTGACATCCAGGGCTGCTACGACGACCTGCAGCGGCTGCTGGAGCAGATTCGCTTCGACCCCGCGAAGGACCGGCTCTGGTTCGCCGGCGATCTGGTCAACCGCGGTCCCGATTCGCTGCGGGTACTGCGCTTCGTCAAGGGGCTGGGCGCGCGCGCCGACTCGGTGCTGGGCAACCACGACCTGCATCTGCTGGCCCTCTCCGAGGGCAATCTCAGGCACCGGGGCAAGGACCACACCCTGGACCCGATCCTCAACGCCCCAGACCGCGACGAACTGCTGCACTGGCTGCGCCACCGGCCGCTGCTCAAGCGCAGCCGCAAACGCAATATCACCCTGATCCACGCCGGGCTCCCCCCCCAGTGGGATCTGCAGACCGCCGTCGCCTGCGCCCGCGAACTGGAGACGGCGCTGCGCGGCGACACCTTCCACGACTACTGCCGGCAGATGTACGGCAACGAGCCGCGCCAGTGGTCGCCGCGGCTCAACGGCATGCCGCGTCTGCGCTTCATCACCAACTGTCTCACCCGCCTGCGCTACTGCGACCGCCAGGGCCGCCTGGCGATGCGCGAGAAAGGGGCGCCAGGCAGCCGCAACCACGGGATCCTGCCCTGGTTCAGGGTGCCGGGACGCAAGACCCGCAACGACCCGATCGTATTCGGCCACTGGTCCACCCTCGGCTACCTCCAGGAGGGGCGCGTCCACGCCATCGACACCGGCTGCCTCTGGGGCGGGCGTCTCACCGCCCTCAAGGTGCCGAAAAAGAGGCCCCCGCGCCCGATCCAGATCGACTGCCCCGGCTCCTGCACCCCGGGCGAATAGGGCATATCCCCCGATGAGCGTGGGTTATGCCCCACCCGGGGCCGCCGCGCACCGTCACGAGCCAACCACAAGCCATTGTTATTAAAGGATTAGACGTCCTTTTCTGACAAAAATCACCGCCCCCGACAGCCCCCCCTACGGCGCCCGCTTCCATACAATCCACGCATTCCGTTTCCCGGTCGACACGGCCCACAACCGCGTGAGCAAGCTATTATGAAACCATCCCCCCTCGCCAGCGCCCTGCGCCTCTGCCTCGCCACCGCCTGCACGGCGGCCACCCCGCCCCTCCTCGCCGCCGATGACGCCTACGACACCATCAGCGTCACCGCATCTCGTATCGAGCGTGGTACCAAAGAGGTCTCCTCATCCATCAGCGTGATCGACGAGCAGCGCATCGAGGCGGCCAAGATGTTTAATATCAAGGACGCGATCCAGGGTACCCCGGGGGTGCTCATCGACAGCAAGAACGGCGGCTACGACGCGCGCCTGATCATCCGCGGCGCAGGACAGAAGGCAAACTACGGGGTGCGCGAGATCATGGTGTTGCGCGACGGTGTGCCGATGACCGACCCCGACAGCTTCTCCCGCTTCGACTACATCGATCCCCAGGACATCGAGCGCATCGAGATTACCAAGGGGCCCGGCTCGCTCTACGCCAGCGGCTCCGCCGGAGGCACCATCCAGATCATCTCCAAATCCGTGTTCGACACCGACGAAAACCGGATCAAGGCGGGTATCGGCCAGCACGGCAGCAAGCAACTGCACACCCGGATCAGCGGCGACATCAATGAGGACAACGCCTTCTCCATCACCGCATCACATCGCGAGATGGACAACGACTGGCGGCGCTGGAACCGGTTCGATACCCAGCAGATCAGTCTCAAACACGGCCTGATGACCGGCGACGGCGCCACCCTGGAGACCGAGCTGAGCTACTCCCAGGCGGATATGCAACTGCCCGGAAGCATGAGCGACGCCCAGTGGGAAACCTTCCAGCGCACCGGCAAACAGAGCGGCACCATCGACGCCTGGAAACACAGCGGCCGCTACTCCACCATCTGGTTCTTCAACACCCGTTTCGAGAAAGAGTACGGCGATCTCACCTTCAAGCCGCGCCTCTACTTCAACCACTGGGACCACTTCCACCCGGTCACCGCGGCCATCAACGACAACCCCGGCACCAACGTACTCGGCACCGACCTGGAGTTCGCCTACAACCACCGGCTGTGGGGCGAGAGCACCCTGGTGGCCGGCGTGACCGCGCGCATCGACGACACCGACGAGTCGCGCAAGTACAAGTATGCCGACGTCACCACCCTGCCCAGCGGCAGGATCATCCGCACCAACTCGGACGCCATCGGCGACCTGATGGAGACCGAGAGCGCCACCAACACCCTCTATGGCATCTTCATGCAGGAGACCTTCCGCCCGGCGCCGGGGATGACCGTGGACGCCGGTTTCCGTTTCGACAAGATGAACTTCGACCTCGACGTGGTGGAGTACAGTACCTACAGCTGGAGCGGTGGCACCTACTCCGACCATGTCACCCCGGTCACCACCAAGACAGACAAGACCTTCGACCTGTTCTCCCCCAGCATCGGCGTCAACTACGCCCTGACCGACACGATCAACCTCTACGCCAGTCTCGCGCAATCCGGTCAGGTGCCCTCGGAGGGCGAGATCAACGACAACCCGAACCTGGACGCCGCCGTCGCGCGCAACTTCGAAGTCGGGCTCAAGGGGCGCACCCAGGCGTGGTCTTTCGATCTCGCCGCTTACCGCACCGTGGTCAGCGACGACATCATCCAGGTCTATACCGGCTGGACCAGCGAGTTCGAAAACGCGGGCGAGACCCTGAAAAAGGGTCTCGAATTCAGCGCCCACCGGAAACTCAATGACTATTGGGGCCTGGGTCTGAACTACGCCTACAGCGACTACACCTTCACGGACTTCCAGGAGTCGGTCAGCGTCGATCACTCGGGCAACCAGATCCCCTATGTGCCCCGCCACCAATACAGCCTGAGCCTCGACTACAACCACCCCAACGGCTGGAAGGGGCGTCTCCAGGCCGACGGCTGGGGCAGCTATTACATGGACAACGCCAACACCGAGAAGTACGGCGGCTATGACTTCCTCACCAACCTGATGGTGGGGTACGAACAGGACGCGCACTCCCTGACCCTGAATATCGAGAATCTGTTCGACAAACGCTACGCGGTGGAGGTAAAGAAAAGCTCCAGCGGCACCCGCAGCTACTCCGCCGGCGCGCCCCGCAGCGCCATGCTCACCTACACCTACACCTTCTGAGGACCCCGCCATGCACAAGCGCGGCACACCCCTTGCCCTGCTGCTGCTCTGCACGCTCACCGGCGCCCCGTCGTGGGCGCCGGCCCAAGAGGCCCGCCCCGGCGCCAGCCAGCGCCCCCCGGCCGGCGGAGCGCATCCGATGCACCAGCGCGGTCCAAAGCAGTTCTCACTGGCCAATTCCGCAGGCGCCAGGGCAACCCTCTGGAAACCGGACCTGGGCCGGATACCGCTCGCCATCGACAACGGCATCCTGACCCTGAAAGGGACCGGAGTGGACAACTACCACGCCCTGGTGATCGAGCAGGACTGGGGCTACCTGGTCGAGTCGATCATCAGCTACCACTACATGCGCGGCAAACCCAGCGGCCGCAGCACCACCGAGTTGACCGCTGCCCGCAAGACCCGCCTGGAGATCGTGCCTCAGCCGGTACCCAGGGAACACCACCAATACGAGACCGGCGAGCGCTGGGGCTTTCAGGTGCGTTTCGACGGCCGGCCGATGGCCGCGCAGACGCTCACCCTGGAGACCGCCCACGGCACCACCCTTACCGGCATCAGCGACGCTGAGGGACGCATCGACTTTACCTTTCCAGACGACTTCCCCAGCCTCATCCGGGGAGAGCGCAACCGCACCCTGGCGGCATTCACCCTCAGCACCCGCCACCTGGCGGAGGGCACCGAGTACATCAGCCATCTGCAAGGCGAATACCGCCCCAACCCCCGGCACTGGCGCTCCCTGGGCCTGGGTGTGGCGGTGGCCGGCATCGGCTTTGCCGCCGGCGGTCTGCTGACCGGTTTTGGCCGCGCCCGGCGGGAGGAGAGCGCATGAATCCACTGAAAAATCTCTCTGTAATCCGCAAGCTCGTGCAGCTGACCACCTTTGTGTTCTTCATCTACGGCGGCTTTCTCGGCAGCTACTACCTGGCCGACAAGGTGAGTGGCGCGCTGCCCGCCCTGCACTGCGCCTACAACATGGACGGCGCCGATCTGTGCACCCTGGTGCCGTTCCAGCATCAGATGGATCACCGCCTGGGGCCGATCATCGCCCAGGGCGGCAACCTCCTGATGGGGCTGATGCCCACCCTCATTACCCTCGGCACCTTCCTGCTCTTCTTCGTGTTTCTGAACAAGGCCTTTTGCGGCTGGATCTGCCCGGTGGGGACCTTCCAGGAGCTACTCCACATCCTCGGCCAGAAGCTGGGGCTGCGCCGCACCGGGAGTCTCGACGAGGAGACCGTCAGACGCACCCGTCCGGTCAAATGGGCGATCCTCGGACTCCTGGTCTTCGGTTTCCCCCTGCTCACCGGTCTGGGCTGGCTCAACCACGACATGGGCGACCCCTTCTGCCGCATCTGCCCCAGCCGCATCCTGAGTACCCTGGCGGCGGGCGACACCAGCCAGCTCTACGTGGACACGGCCACCACCACCACCCTCTTCTGGTCCCTGGTGGCGGATTTCCTGTTTGGTTTGATGATCGCCATGGCCCTGACCATTCGCCTCCCCTTCTGCCGCATCTGCCCGATGCTCGCCCTGCACGCGGTGTTCCGCAAGCTCGGACTGCTGCGGCTGGTGAAAAACCCCTCGCCGCGCTGCGGCAAGTGCGGACTCTGCGCCAAGGCCTGCCCCATGGATATCCGCGAGATCCACACCGAGATGGATAAGCACAACGTCACCTTCGAGGACTGTACCCTGTGTGGACGTTGCGTGGAGTTCTGTCCGGACAAGGATGTGCTGCAGCTAAAGTACACCGTTTTTCCGCTATTCAGTGCCGATCCCCAATACTTCAAGGTGCGCAAGAAGGCACAGACCGAGTGGGAGAAGAAGACGCTGTTCGGCAACCATGCGCAAGGAGTGAAAAAGTCCGGAGCGAAGCCGACATGATGCCCATCGAACCGGTCACCCTGAGCCTGGGGGCCGCCCTGCTGCTCGGCCTGAGCTTCGGCTCGGGCCCCTGCAACATCGCCTGCCTGCCCTACCTGGGTCCGGTGTTCGTGGCCACCGGGGACACCCCCCGTGACGCCTGGCGGCGCATCGTCCCCTTTTCGATGGGACGGCTCAGCGGCTATGCATTGCTGGCGGGGGCGGCAGGCTGGGCAGGCGTACTGGTGCGGGATTGGATCGAGGGGCCCTGGGTGCGCTGGGTACTTGGCGGCGCCACCATCCTGGTGGCCCTGTCGCTACTCTGGCGGCGCCATGCCAACCGCCCGATTTGCGCCAGCCACGCCACGAGCCAGCGTGTCACCCTGCCTCCCCAGCCAGACAAGTCCGCGGCGCTCCCTGGCGGCCTGTTCATGATGGGCATGGGCATGGCACTCAACCCATGCGCCCCCCTCGGCACCATCATCCTGGCCGCCGCGACCACCGCCAGCATCTTCAACGGCCTGCAACTGGGGCTCAGCTTCGGCCTGGGCGCAGTACTGCTGCCAAGCCTGATCTTCACCTTCGGCGTCGCCCATTTCGGCAGCCAACTCAGAGACCACATCGGCGGGTGGCGCAACGCCCTGGAGAACACCAGCATCGCCCTGTTGGTCGTCATGGGCAGCGCCACCGCCATGGGATGGATAGCACCATGAACCTGATAGAACTGATTGAAAAAGGTGGCCCGGTGGTCTGGATCCTCACCGCCTACTCGGTAGCCGGCCTGGCGATTGTGCTGGAGCGCTATCTGCTGTTTTTTGTCCGCCTGGGCAAGCTACCCAACCACATCTACCCGGAACTGGACAGACTGCTGGAACATCCGCAGACCCAGCAACAGCTACAGGGCTTCAAGGGGCCGGAAGCCAGGGTATTGCAGGAGATGGTCAGCGCACACGGCAATGGCGTCAAAGATCTGCAGGGAGTCGGCGCACGTGTGCGCAGCCAGGAGTTGCAGCGTATGGAGTGGGGGCTGCGCACCCTGGGTGTATTGGGCAACACAGCTCCCCTGCTGGGGCTGCTCGGCACCATCACCGGTATGATCAAGGCGTTCATGGTAATCGAACAGGCCGGAGGCAAGGTCGACGCACAGGCCCTGGCCGGCGGCATCTGGGAGGCGATGATCACCACCGGTGTCGGCCTCGCCGTCGCCATCCCACTGGTCATACTGCTGCACTTCCTGGAGGGAGCCGTGGAGCGTCGCGCCCAATCGATGGAGCGCTGCATCTCCCTGCTGCTGGAACGGCGCAGCAACAAGCCGGTCGAGTTGGATGGAATGGGGGATCAGCCCCACCACTGGGAAGAGATCACCGATGGGGTATGAGCGGCGCCACGGCTCGGGAACGGTACTCAACCTGACCCCCCTGATCGACATCGTCTTTCTGCTGCTGGTATTCTTCATGCTCACCGCCCACTTCGTCGAGGAGGAGCGCATCGACATCGACCTGCCCAGCGCCAGCAGCGGGTCCGATGCACGCGATGCGCGCTTTATCGACGTGGTGCTGCTGCCCGACGGCACCCTGCGGGTGGACGGCACCCCGACCCGCCGCGACGACCTGCTCCAGGTGCTGCGCGGCGCCCTGCACGCCCCGGACCGGCGTTTTGTGCGCCTGCGCGGTGACCGCGCGGCGGACTTCGGCAACGCTGTCTCCATCATCGACGCCGCGCGCAAGGCCGGAGCGGAGTCCATCGACATCGTCACCGTCCGGCCGTGAGCGGCGGCGACCCCAACTGGCGCCTGGCGACCCTCGTCACCTCCGCCCTGCTGCACGGGGCGCTACTCTGGACGCTCTACGACCAAACCCTCCTGGAAGCACGCGCGGAGCCCGAACAATCCGCCCCCCCGACCCTGGTGCGCCTGAGCTTTCAACGCCCCGTCGTTCCGGTGCCCGAACCCGAACCCGAACCCGAACCCGAGCCCGAGCCCGAACCCGAGCCCGAACCCGAGCCCGAGCCCGAGCCCGAGCCCGAGCCTAAGCCTAAGCCTAAGCCTAAGCCTAAGCCTGAGCCCGAGCCGAAGCCCGAGCCGAAGCCCGAGCCGAAGCCCGAGCCGAAGCCAAAACCCGTGGCAACACCGGCACCACCCCCCCCGCCTCCGCCACCCGATCCCGCTCTCCTGCGCGAGCGGTATCTTGCCCGGCTGCTGGCCCATATCGAACGCGAGAAGTTCTACCCCGGGGCCGCCCGGCGCCGGGGCATCGAAGGCGAGGTGGTGATCGATTTCACCCTCGGCTGCGACGGCCGCCCCGGCCCGGTCCAGGCGCGCCGGGGGCACAAGCTGCTGCGCGGGGCGGCCACCTCCGCGGTGGAGCGGGCACACCCCCTGCCCACCCCCCCC
>PQCP01000049.1 GCA_003062205.1 Candidatus Sedimenticola endophacoides | reverse complement strand
TGGCAGAAGCACGTAACCGACGTGCAGAAAATAGGCAGTTACAATCGGTACATCTGCCCACGGGCAGCCGTGAGGTTGTCTCTTAAATGTGAACCGGAAAACTCCGGTTCAGGCTGAACCAGGACAGCTCCAGGCCGCCGCCGTTATAAAGCCAGGCGTTCTGCTGGCGAAAGTTGAGACCGAAGGGAACGGCGGTATCAAACGCCAGGGAGGGATTCTTCCCGATATAGTAATACGAGGCGGTGTGGCCCATCTGCACCGTACCCTGGGAGACGGCATCGAACACCTCCAGGCCGCCGACGATCTCGCCACCGGCATAGGGGATGATCTCGAACTGGCCATCGGTCATCGCCTTGACCCGTTCGGCGACGGTCAACGCGCCACCATAAATGGTGTCGAGTGCCTTGGGCCAGGAGGTCGCCATACGCCAGCGCAGCTTCTTCGGACCAGCAATAACCGCAGGTGCGGCTACCGCCGCAGCGGTGCCGGCGGCGCCCGCAACCGCTTTCTTTAGAAAATCACGACGTTTCATTCAGTGCTCCTTACGATTTCATTCTACTTGTATTATCCAGAGGATGGCTTCTGCTCAGACCGATACGCCGGCATTCCAGCACCTCGAAGCCCCTTCCCAACCGCCCCGATCCGCTCGGGCAGATGATGTGATCGTCCTTTAGAATTCGCCCGGATGCAAGGAATGCCGCCACCCAAGATGACCGATATCAAGAAAACACTCACCCAGCGGATCTCCCCACCCGCCGGGGGCGGATGCCTTTGGGGCGCCTGCCTCACTGAATTCAGACTGGTCCGAAACGCCTTCGCAGATCGTTGGCAAAACCCGCGCCCGCTTCTGCGTAAATGTTGAAGACAAACTCAACGCCGTGCCGTTGCAGCGCCTCGACCTCATCGGAAAACTTGCTGGTTGCGGCGATCCGGCATTTGGCATCGTATTCGATCAGGCGCGTTGCCGCGGCGATATTGGCCCGATGGTTGGGCAGACAGAGTACCGCCCACTTGAGGCGCTGAGGCAATCCGGAGGCACGGGACCAGAGGTCGGGATTGGTGCCGTCCGCCATGACGATAAAACGTCCGGCCGCCTGATGCCGCCGGATATTCTGCTCGTCGAGATCGACCCCCAACACCCTCCCGGGGAAGGTTTCCGCAAAGGCGTCATAGGCGGCACTTCCCAGGCGTCCCATGCCGATCACCACCACCTCGACCGCTTCGGCGTCCAGGTCGGCATCGTCCGTTAGGCGGTTTTTCCGTTCGAAAATCTTGATCCTCTCACGCCACCTCGCATACATCGTGTCACCGGAGGTCGCCAGTGGGGCCGACAGGGTAAAGGAGATCGCCAGGGCAATGGCAAACACCGCCAGCCACTCCCGGGGGAGCAGCCCGGAAGCGGCGGCGATGGTGCCCACGATCAGACCGAATTCACTGTAGTTGGCAAGGTTCAGGGAGGATTGCCAGGCCGCGCGGGCGCGCAGTTTGAACAGGCTGAAGAGGCCAAAATAGAGCGCGACCTTGAACGGCAGAAAAGCAAGCAGTACCAGTGCCGCCACGAGTTCCATCCAACCGGGCATCGCCGTCATGCCGACACTGAGAAAGAATCCCACCAGGAAGATATCCTTGAAACCCATCAGGGCCTTGGCCAATTCATCCGACTTTGGATGACGGGTCAGCAACATACCGAAAACCAGGGCGCCCAGGTCCGCCTTCATGCCGACCATCTCGAACAGATCGGCGCCACCGAGTGCCAGTACAATACCGTATAGCACCAGCAGTTCGCCGTGGCCGGTATAGTCGAGAAGCCGTTGCAGCAGGTGGCGCAACGGGATCAGCAGAAGCAGCGCCAGCGCCCAGACCGATGGGAGCTTGCCTGCGGAGATGGCGATAAAGGCGACCGCCGCGATATCCTGGATGATCAGCACGCCAATGGATATACGCCCGTGGCGCGAAGCGGATGCACCCAGGGTCTCCAGCACCTTGACGGCGAACACGGTGCTGGAGAAGGAGAGCGCGAAGCCGATCATCAATGCGGCCGCGAGATCGATGCCGTTGAACAGGGGGAGTTGGAGCCGCGCCAGCAACAGCGCGAACAGGGCCAACAGCCCGGTGACGACAATCATATGGATGGAGGCGACGCCCCACACCTCGCCGCGTGCCAACGACTTGAGCCTGAGTTTAAGCCCGATGGTGAACAGCAGCAGGGTCACACCCAGATCGGCGGTCTCGCGCAGGAACTCGCCACTCTCGGCGCCGACCGCATGGAGCAGAAAACCGGCTATGAGAAATCCGATCAGGGGCGGCAAGCCAAGCAACTTGACCGCCAGGCCACAGACGAAAGCGATGGCGATCCAGAAAGGATCCTGGGTATTAATGGACAGCAGTAACGATTCCACCTGGTTCTCCTGAAAATCCACACACTACGCGGCTCTGCCTGCCATGGTTTTATGTACCCGCTTCGTTGTCAACCACCGCGCCCGTTTCCCTCTCTCGCCCCCTGGCGAACCGAAACACCGGGCAGCGGGCGGTTGCTCCTTCCGTCACATGAAACCAGAAGGAGTTCACCGATCACAGGCCCTTTTTCCGGGGTTCGGGGTGGCATGGCAAGGCGGCTTGGCGCCGTCAACAGACCCGGCTCAGCTGGTGAGCCGCCGGTAGATATCCGAGACCTTGAGCGGCAGGGCGCTCACCTCGTTGAGCACGGTGTAGGCGGCCGGGCCATATAGATGGGGCAGGTAGTCCCGCGCCAGTTCGTCGATGGTGATGCAGTAGGGGTGAACCCGCGCACGCCGCGCCTCGATCAGCGCCCGGCGGGTGTCCTCGATACCATAAACGCCCCGATAGTTGTCGTAGTCGTCGGGCTTGCCGTCGGAGAGGGTGATCAGAATCCTGGTCCGGGCATCGGTCTCGTTGAGCAACCGGGTGAGGTGGCGGATGGCGAAGCCCATGCGGGTGTAATCCCGCGGCCGGATGCCGCTGATCCGGGCCCGCACCCCGGCACCGTAGGGCTCGTCGAAGCGTTTGATGCGGAACAGCTCGCAGCGCTTGCGGGTATTGCTGGAGAAGCCGTAAATCGCATAGCGGTCGCCGAGGCTCTCCAGGGCCTCGCACAGCAGCACCAGGGCCTCGCGCTCGGCATCATTGATCCAGCCCTTGGTGGAACCGCTCATGTCCACCATGAAGGCGGCGGCGATGTTGCGCTCGCTGCGGTGCATGCGGGTGAAGAGCCGGTCGCTCATCTCGCGCCCGAGCCGCATCTCGGCCAGGGCCTCGACCAGGGCATCGATATCCACTCCGTCGCCGTGGGGCTGGCGTCTGAGCAGGCGCTCCTCATCGCGCAGCGCCTCGAAACTCTTGCGCAGGTGTTTCACCAGTCCGCCGTATTTGACCAGGGTCTGTTCCGCGAAGCCATCGTGCACCGGCTCGACGTCGATCTCGCGCATGGCGCACCACTCCTTGCGGTAGTGCTTGCGCCGGTAGTCCCATTCGGGATAGAGCGAGGCCCCCTCTTCGTGGTAGGTGCCGCTCCAGACGCTCTCCCCGGCGCACCGCTCCTCCCCTTCCCGTTCGGCATCGTACTCGCCCGCTCCGGCGGCGCTCAGGTACTCCTGGGGCAGGGCGTCGAGGTCCTGAATGATGGAGCCGAGGGTGCGCTGCACCTCCGGGGGCAGCGCCAATGGCTGGTCGTCCAGGAGGATCTCGATCTGCGCCTCCTGCGGGTCGCCGCGCTCCCCGACCGGGCGCTGCCCGAACCGCAACGGCGCCCCCCGGGGGTGGTCGCCGCGCAGCTCGGACTGGATCTCCGCCAGGGCCACCCGGAAGCGCCCCTTCTCCCGCTCGATGCGCGCCTCCATGCAGGCGCGCAGCGCCTCGCGGTCGGGCTCACCGTAGTAGAGGGGCGCCCGCCAGCCGTGCAGGCGCCCGAGCTGCCGCCGAGCCAGCGCCAGGACATCGTCGGCGCTGACGCCCGCCTCCATCAGACGACTTCGCCAGGGCGCCCACTGCGACGGCGGTTCCACGGCCACGGCGGGGTTGCGGCCGAGGAGCGTCAGCTCCCGGTAGAGCCCGGGCAGCTCGCGGCTCAGAATCCCCTCCAGGCGCAGCCCCTCCAGGCGATGAAACAGCGCCAGCAGCCCGGGCGTCGCCTCACCCTCCAGCACCCCCGCCCGACGCAGGGCGCTGAAGCCGCCAAATCGGGTTCGCGCCCACTGGAAAACGGCGCTCACCTTGTAGAGCGAGAAGTTCTCCGCTTCGCTGGGCAGTTGGGCGAGCAGCTGTGGCAGAAAGATCTTCTCGCTGTCCGTGTAGATTCGCGCTGCCGCCTCCACCTTCAGGGCGCGTCCCGAGAGGCCGTGCAATACCCCTTGCAGCACCCCCTCGCACCGCTCCAGCACCGCGCCCCGCGCCCGCGCCCGCTGCTCGCTGGCGAAGGCGTCGAGACCCTCGATCACCAGCAGTGCCGGTCGCAGCCCCTTGCGGTCATAGACATCCATGGCGCGCAGGGCCCACTCCTCGATCATCTGCCGCGGCATGGCATCGAGGGCGGCCACCGCGCGGCAGGCGACCTGGTAGCCCAGCTCCAGGTTGGTGCTGGCCACGCGTTTGATCCAATCGATCATGAAGTGCTGGGTATCGGCGTCGAGTGTCGCCAGCCGCGCCGCCGCATCAGCGGTCTGGCGGAAGGTGAACTCCACCTCCAACAGTTCGTCGAGTAACGCCTCGATGCGCGGCGCGGAGAGCGCGTGCCGTGCGGCGATCACCACCCGTCCCCCGCGGCGCCCTGCTGTGTTTGCATGACGACGCGCCTCAGAACAGCGAAGCCGAAAGCTCGTTGACGGCGGCGAGCATCTCCGGGTCGTCGGTGAGGGCCTGGGCAATGGCGCCGCGGCAGGCCGAGACCGGACTCACCCCGGAGGCGATCAGCTTGGCCGCATGCACCAACAGACGGGTACTGGCGCCCTCCTCCAGCCCGCCCCCCTTGAGGTTGCGGGTCATGCCGGCGAACTGGACCAGCCGCGCGGCCATCTCGCGCTCCAGTCCCGATTCGGCCGCGACGATCTCCGCCTCCAGCCCGGGCCCGGGCCCGGGGTAGTCGAACTCAAGCGCCACGAAGCGCTGCCGGGTGCTCTGCTTGAGATCCTTCAGTACCGACTGGTAGCCCGGATTGTAGGAGATCGACAGGCAGAACTCGGCGGGCGCCTCGACCAGGGTGCCCAACTTCTCGATCGGCAGTACCCGCCGGTCGTCGGCCAGGGGGTGGATCACCACCATGGTGTCCTTGCGCGCCTCCACCACCTCGTCGAGGTAGCAGATGCCCCCCGCCCGCACCGCCTGGGTGAGGGGACCGTCGATCCACACCGTTTCGCCGCCACGCACCAGATAACGTCCGACCAAATCGGAGGCGGTGAGATCATCGTGGCAGGAGACGGTGATCAGGGGACGGCGCAGGCGCCACGCCATGTACTCCATGAAGCGGGTCTTGCCGCAGCCGGTGGGGCCTTTCAACAGTACCGGAAGGTGGTTGGCGTAGGCCGCCTCAAAGATGGCGATCTCATCTCCTGTGGACTGGTAGAAAGGCTCGCGCGTGATGATGTATTCGTCGATGTGGATGGTTTTCGCTTCCACGGCAGCTCCTGCCCGGTTCTGTTGGCACCGGTTCTGTTGACGGCCCTCGATGATAAGCCGATCGCAGTGCCACAAAAACACGCGGTTGTGCTGGATATTCCCCCCTGCCCGGATCACCCGTGGGCCGGGAATGGATATTCGACGGGCGGCGATCCCGGGACGCCGGGGGGCGTCCCGGGTGCATGGCCCGGACGAGAGCCCCCCGGTGGGGCTCAGTCGTTGTAGGGATTGCGCAGGATCAGGGTCTCTGAGCGGTCGGGACCGGTCGAAATCACGTCAACCGGAGTGGCGGTCAGCTCCTCGATCTTCCGCAGGTAGGCCCTGGCGTTGGCCGGCAGGTCATCGTAGGAACGGGCAGCGACCGTGGACTCGGACCAGCCCGGCAGCTCGATGTAATTGGGCTTGCAACGCTCGAACAGATCGGCGCCCACAGGGGGCGCGTCGATGGTGCGCCCGTCGAGGTCATAGGAGGTGCAGATCTTCAGGCGTTGCATGCCGTCGAGCACATCGAGCTTGGTGATGCAGATGCCGGTGACGCTGTTGATCTCCAGCGAGCGTTTGAGCGAGACGATGTCGAGCCAGCCGCAGCGGCGCTGACGGCCTGTGGTGGCACCGAACTCGTGCCCCTTCTCGCCCATGTACTGGCCGTCGGCGTCGAACAGTTCGGTGGGAAAGGGTCCGGCCCCGACCCGGGTGGTGTAGGCCTTGACGATGCCGAGGATGTAGTCGAGGTGGCGGGGACCGACGCCAGAACCCGCCGCCGCGCCTCCGGCGGTGGTGGTGGAAGAGGTGACGTAGGGATAGGTGCCGTGATCGATATCCAGCAATGCTCCCTGGGCGCCCTCGAACATCACGTTGCGGCCCTCGGCACGCATCCGGTGCAGGGTGCCGGTGACATCCTCGACCATCGGGCGCATGCGCTCGGCCTGGGTCAGCGCCTGATCCAGCACCTGCTGATAGTCCACGGTCGGAAATTTGAAATAGTGTTCCAGAGAGAAGTTGTGATACTCCATCACCTCGCGCAGGCGCTCGGTGAAGTGGGCGGTGTCGAGCATCTCACCGAAACGGATACCGCGACGCGATACCTTGTCCTCATAGGCCGGACCGATGCCGCGTCCCGTGGTGCCGATCGCCTTCTTGCCCCGGGCCGCCTCGCGAGCCTGATCGAGGGCAATGTGATAGGGCAGGATCAGCGGGCAGGACTCACTGATACCGAGGCGGGAGCTGGCGGGGATCCCGTTCTGCTCCAGCATGTCGAGCTCTTCGAGCAGGGCGCTGGGCGAGAGTACCACACCGTTGCCGATCAGGCAGCGCACGTTGTCGCGCAGAATCCCGGACGGGATCAGGTGCAGCACCGTTTTCTCGCCATCGATCACCAGTGTATGTCCAGCGTTGTGGCCGCCCTGAAAGCGCACCACCGCCTCCGCGCGGTCGGTCAGCAGGTCTACGACCTTCCCCTTCCCCTCGTCACCCCACTGGGTGCCAATCACAACAACGTTCTTGCCCATTTCTCATACTCTAGTTTCGGTTACATGCGACAGGCGGCCGTTACACAACAGGCGCCACGATCCACTCCATGCCCTGTTTTTCCAGGGTCTCCCCACAGCCCATGGCCCGGGCATCGCCCTCCTGGCCCGGCAGGGCGCAGACCACACGCTGCCCCTGCTCTCTCAGCTCCCTGATACGTTGCACCAGCCCCGGCTCGTCACAAGCCGGGGCGAAGATCCCGCCCTGGTGTTCCACCTCGCTCTGCCCCAGACGGTAGAGCAACTTCAGGTCGGCGCTGAAGCCGCAGGCCGGGCGGGCACGGCCGAACACCCGGCCGATATCGTCGTAGCGCCCGCCCCGGGCCAGCTCGGTACCGAGCCCAGGTGCATAGGCGGCGAACACCACGCCGGTGTGGTAGTGATAGCCGCGCAGTTCGGCCAGATCGAAGTGCACCTGAACATCGGGGCGGCGGCGGCTCATTTGCCGCGCCAGGTGCTCGAGCTGTGCAATCGCCTCGTGCGCCGGCTCCGGGGCGGCGCTCAGCGACACCCGGGCCCGCTCCAGGACTTCGGGCCCACCGCTGAGCCCGGCCAGCGCAGAGAGCATGGCGGCGCTCTGCGCTTCAGCGCCGAAACCCGCCACCAGCCCCTCGATCTCGGGGATCGCCTTGCGTTGCAGGGCGTCGAACAGCGCCATCTCCTGCGGCGGGGTGAGCCCCGCCTGGCGCGTCAGGGCCCGGAAGATGCCGACATGACCGAGGTCGAGGTAGACCTCCGGGATGGCCGCGCACTCCAGGGTTTCGAGCATCAGACAGAGAATCTCCAACTCGCTCTCCACGCCGGCGTGACCATACAGCTCGGCGCCGAGTTGCAGGGGGGAGCGGGATCCACCAAAGTCGTCGTTGCGGGTATTGAGCACGGTGCCGCAATAGCACAGGCGCGTGGGGTGTCCCGCGCGCAGCAGGTGGGCATCGATGCGCGCCACCTGGGGCGTGATATCGGCACGCACGCCCATGGTGCGGCCGGTGAGCTGGTCGGTCAGTTTGAAGGTCTTGAGGTCGAGATCCCCGCCGGTCCCGGTCAACAGGGACTCCAGATACTCGATCAGAGGGGGAGAGACCAGTTCATAGCCCCAGCTGCCGTATCGGTCGAGCAGGGCCCGGCGCAGCCGCTCCAGCGCCAGGGCATTGGGGGGCAACACTTCGTCAATGCCCTCGGGCAGCAACCAGTGCCTGTTTTCCATCGTCGTCTTCGTCAATTCACAAGGTAGAGCATGACCACACCGAGGATCATGCTGACCAGACCGCCCGTGCGCAGGGAGCGATCATCCATCTGCGCCAGGTTCAACATCATGTTGCGCATGCCGCCCGGACTCAGAAACGGCATTACCCCCTCGATCACCATGAGCAGCGCCAGCGCGATGAGAAATTCGTGCCACATGTTATCCCTGTCCAGAAAAAAGCCGGGGTGGTTACCCGGCTACATCACCATCCATCAGGACAGACGGCGCATTCTCTCAAACCCCGGCGGGATTGTCCATTCGGACACCCCGCCGGGCAGGGCGAAATCGCCCTAAACAGAAACCCCACCCAGAAACATAAAGATACTATCTAATACTGGACAACCTCCCCCACTTCGGGTAAAAAGAGCCTTTCAAACCGAAGGACGAAAGGCAATTTGAA
>PQCP01000050.1 GCA_003062205.1 Candidatus Sedimenticola endophacoides | reverse complement strand
TTCAAATTGCCTTTCGTCCTTCGGTTTGAAAGGCTCTTTTTACCCGAAGTGGGGGAGGTTGTCCAGTATTAGATAGTATCTTTATGTTTCTGGGTGGGGTTTCTGTTTAGGGCGATTTCGCCCTGGGTGTCAAGCGACCGGGCCTGTTTTTCCGCATATAGGCATGGTAACTTTCTCCTGCGAACCCCCCCGGAAAGCGGAGTGACCCAAACCACCATGGCGCAGCATTTCACCACCATCGGCCTGATCGGCAAACAGGGCGAGCCCTCACCGGGGATGGCCCTGGAGCGCATCAGCCGGTTCCTGCGCAGCCAGGGCGTGTGCGTGCTCATCGAGGCCAACACCGCGACCCGGAGTCCCGACCTGGAGATACCGCCCGCCAGCCTCGACGAACTGGGCACGCGCTGCGACCTGATCATCGTCGTCGGCGGCGACGGCACACTGCTGCACGCCGCGCGCGCGCTGTGCGACCACAACGTGCCGCTGGTGGGCATCAATCTGGGCCGCCTCGGCTTTCTGGCGGACATCTCCCAACAGAGGATGCTCGACACCCTGGGCCAGATCCTGAGCGGAAACTACCAGGAGGAGGAGCGGTTTCTCCTGGGCTGCGAGATCAACGGCGAGTTGCACACCGCCTTCAACGATGTGGTGATCCACAAGTGGAACATCGCCCGCATGATCGAGTTCGAGACCTATATCGACGGCAGCTTCGTCAACGCCCAGCGCTCCGACGGCATGATCGTCTCCACCCCCACCGGCTCCACCGCCTACGCCCTCTCTGGGGGCGGCCCCCTGCTCCACCCGGGGCTGAACGCCATCATCCTGGTACCGATCTGCCCCCACACCCTGAGCAACCGTCCGATCGTGGTCGGTGGTGACAGCGAGATCGAGTTGGTGGTGTGCGGGCATACCACCATCGACGAGGTACGCATCACCTGCGACGGCCAGGAGTGCCTGCGCCCGAGAGGCGAACGCATCCGCATTCGCAAACACCAAAGCAAGGTGCGCCTGATCCACCCCCGGCACCACGACCACTACGACATCCTGCGTGCCAAGCTCGGGTGGGGCGGCCACCCTGCCAGCGGGTACAGTAAATAGCCCGGTATGCTCAGTGCCATTCTGATCAAGAATCTGGCGGTCGTCACCTTTGCCGAACTGGAGTTCGGCCCTGGACTGACCGCCCTTACCGGCGAGACCGGCGCAGGAAAATCGATCTTGATCGATGCCCTCGGGCTGGCCCTGGGTGACCGCGCCGACAACGGCATGATCCGCGACGGCAGCGATCGGGCGGAGATCACCGCCCGCTTTGACCTGAGCCACTGCCCGCAGGCGCTGGCATGGCTGCGCGAACAGGCCCTCGATACCGGGGACGAGTGCCTGCTGCGCCGGGTACTGATCCGCGACGGCAGCTCCCGGGGCTACATCAACGGCACCCCGGCGGCGGCTCGGCAGCTGCAGGGCCTGGGCGAGCTGCTGGTCGACATACACGGTCAGCATGCCCACCAGTCCCTGATGCGCCGCGAGCACCAGCGCGGCCTGCTCGACCAGTACGCCAACCACCGCCCGCTCCTGGAGCGGACCGCCGCACTCCACGCCCGCTGGCAACAGTGCCAACAGCGGCTGAGGGAGCTGCAAAGCGTCTCCAGTGAGCGAAACGAGCGCATCGATCTGTTGCGCTATCAGACCAGCGAGCTGGAGGGACTGGGACTGAGCGAAAGCGAGCTGCCCGAGCTGGAGAGCGAACACAGCCGCCTGAGCAACGCCGGACAGCTCATCGAAAGCAGCCAGACAATCCTCTCCGCACTCGACGAGAGCGAGGGGATCTCGGCCCAGGACCACCTCAACCACGCCCTATCCGAGCTGAATCAGTTGCTGCACCTGGATGACGGTCTGGCCGGTTGTCGCGAGATGCTTGAAAGTGCCAACATCCAGATCCGCGAGGCGGTGTCGGAGCTGCGCAACTACGCCGACGGGATCGAGATGGACCCGGGAAGGCTGCGGCAGGTGGAGGAGCGCCTGGGCGAGATTCACGACCTCTCCAGGAAGTACCGCTGCAAACCCGACCAGCTGCTTGAGCGCCTGGACCAGCTCTCCCGGGAGCTCGACGAATTGGAGCACGCCGACGTTCATCTCGGTCAGTTGCAGGAGGAGACGGCGGACCTGCGGCGCGCCTACCTGGAGGCGGCCGGACAACTCAGTGCCAGCCGTGGGCAGGCGGCCGCCACCCTGTCACAGGAGGCCGAAACACGGATGCAGGCTCTCGGCATGCCCGGTGGCCGGCTTAGCTTCCAGATTCAGCCCCTTCCCGAAGAGCGGTACGGACCCGGCGGCACCGACCAGGTGGAGATCCTGATCGGCACCAACCCCGGCCAACGCCTTCAACCGCTGACCAAGGTCGCCTCCGGCGGGGAGCTGTCGCGCATCAGCCTGGCCATTGAGGTGGCAACCCTGCGCTGCGTCCAGGTACCGACCCTCATCTTCGACGAAGTGGACGTGGGAATCGGCGGCGCGGTGGCGGAGATCGTCGGCCGCCTGCTGCGCCAGCTCGGCGGGGGACAGCAGGTGCTCTGCGTCACCCACCTGCCCCAGGTCGCCGCCCAGGGCCATCGGCATCTCAAGGTAAGCAAGCAATCCAACGACGGCGAGACCCGCACCGGAATCACCCCCCTGGAGCCGCACCGGCGCGTCGAGGAGATCGCCCGCATGCTTGGCGGAGTGGAGATCACCGACCAGACCCTGGCCCACGCACGGGAGATGCTGAGTCTGTCTCAGGAGTGAGGAGCGCGCGGGTCTCTGTCTCACAGCCCTGTTTTATCGGACCGGCACGGCGGATCGATACAACGGCCGTAGATGGTGAGACTGTGATCCCCGATCTCATAGCCCAGCTCAGCGGCGATACGCCGCTGCCGCCTCTCAATCACCTCGTCCATGAACTCCACCACTCTGCCGCACAGGACACAGACGATGTGGTCATGGTGCTCCCCCCGGTTCAACTCGAACACCGAGTACCCATCCTCGAAGTTGTGCCGCTCCACCAGCCCTGCGGCCTCGAACTGAGTCAACACGCGATACACCGTGGCCAGACCGATCTCCTCCCCCGCCTCCAGCAGCATGCGGTAAAGATCCTCCGCGCTGAGGTGGTGCTGCTCGCACCCTTCCAGGATCTGGAGGATCTTGACCCGGGGCGCGGTCACCTTCAGCCCCACCTTTCTGATGTCCTGATCTGCCAATGGGTTACCCCCCAATCTTGAGATGTTTTCAGGCGGCGGATCGGGTATCATTCCGAGCCACGCATTCAACCTCGCAACGGACCAAACTGCATGCAAAAGCTTCTCATCTCATGTGTCTGTGCCGCAACCCTGCTCGGCGGCTGCTCCACCGCACGGGATATAGGCGACTCCATGTTCGAGGGCCTCACACGCCTGTCGGTGATCCACACCCCCGATATACAGCAAGGCAACGTGGTGACTCAGGAGGATGTCAACGGCCTCGAACCCGGCATGACCAAGAGCCAGGTACGCTACCTCCTTGGCACCCCCCTGCTGGTGGACGTCTTCCACCAGGAGCGCTGGGACTACGTCTACAGCATGCGCGAGGGTCGCGACGAGCCGACCCGGCAGCGCATCGCCCTCTATTTCGATGACGGCCGGTTGACGCGCATCGAGGGAGACCTGCGCCCCCTGCCGGCGGTGCCGGAGACGCAGGAGCAGAAAGAGACGGTAGTCTCTGTGCCGGACTATGAACCGCGCGAAAAGGGAATCTTCGACCGCGCCCTGGAGACGGTGGGCATCGAGACAGACGAGTAAGGTAGAGGGTCTCTCCTTCCGGGTACCGCGCCCGGCCCGGGTCAGTTCAAATCATCGACTCACCGAGCGCGGGCCGGGCATCCCCGGCCTGGAGCCACTCACTGGTCCGACCGTCCCCCGCCCTTCTTCATCGCTTTCCCCTCGGACGCACGCTTTTTACGCGCCTCTTTCGGGTCGGCGACCAGGGGGCGGTAGATCTCCACCCGATCCCCGGGGTTGAGGTCGGCGTCCAGCCGGGCCGCCTTTCCAAACACCCCCACCTTGAGCGACGTCAGATCGATCTCGGGAAAGCGCCCGACAATACCCGAGCGGCGAATCGCCTCCTCCACGGTCATGCCCGGCGCACCCTCTACCGTCAGGATCAACTGCTCGGCCTCGGTGGCATAGGCCACCTCCACTTCAAAATCCGCGTCACTCATCGGTACACCTCGGCAGCACGCTTGCAAAAGGCATCGACCAGGGTATTGGCGATCTGGCTGAATACCGCCCCGAACGCCTTGTTGATCAAAAGGCCCGAAAAGCTGAAATGCAACTCCAGTTCCACCTTACAGGCATCTTCGCGCAGGGGAATAAAGCGCCACTCGCCGCGCAGCTCCTGAAACGGCCCCTCCTTCAGATTGATCTCTATCCGCTCGAACGGATAGAGCCGGTTGCAGGTGGAAAACCGCTGACGGATACCGGCCCGGGCCACCTCCATCTCACCGCACAACTCGGTCTCGGTGCGTGAGATCAGCCGACCCTCGTCACACCAGGGCAGGAACTGCGGATAGGACTCCACATCGTTGACCAACTCATACATCTGGGCCGCCGAATGGGCGACCAGTGCGCTTTTACTGACAACAGGCAATTACATCACTCCCAACACCCAGAGAAAGACCACCACCAAGGCGACGGGGGCCACATAACGAACAAGAAAATACCAGAGTCTGAACCCTGGTCCATCAGCCCCACCCAGCGCGTCGAGTACCGACTCCCGATGCATCACCCAGGCGGTGAACAGCACCACCGAAAGTCCCCCCAGCGGCAGTAGTACCCCGGAGGCGAGGATACTGAACAGATCGAACAGACCATGCTGCTTTTGCATCCCTGCGAATTCGAAGGAAAACGCCCACTGACTGAACGAAAGCAGCGAAACGATGCCCAGCAGCCAGGCCACGAATCCCGTTAACACCGCCGCCCTCACCCGCTGCAGATTCAGACTCTCGACCAGCCAGGCCACCGCCGGCTCCAGCAGGGCGATGGCCGAGGTCCAGGCGGCGAACACCAGCAACAGGAAAAAGATCCCGCCAAACACCCCACCCGCCTGCATCTTCCCGAAGGCCATCGGCAGGGTCTGAAAAATCAGACCGGGCCCGGAGTTCACCGGCAACTCGTGGGCAAAGGCAATGGAGAAGATCGCCAGCCCCGCCAGCAGCGCCACCAGGGTATCGAGCAGCACCACCAACAGCGAAGTGCGCATGATCGGAACCTGACGCGGCAGATAAGAGCCGTAGATCATAATGGCACCCATACCCAGGCTCAAGGTAAAGAAGGCATGCCCCAGGGCCTCCAGGACCGCCGCGAAAGAGAGGCTGGAAAAATCGGGCCGGAACAGGAAGAAAAGGGTCTGCCCCAGATACCCGGTCGAGGCGCCGTAGCCGATCAGCACCAACAACATCACCAGCAGCCCCGGCACCAGCAGCTTCACCGCCCGTTCCAACCCCGAGCGGATCCCCCGGGCCAGCACCGCCACCGTCATCACCATGAAAATGGTATGCCAGGCGAGCAACCGCTCTGGATCGGTAATCAGATTATTGAAGATGCTTGCGATACCCTGGGCCGTCACATGCTCGAAGGCCCCGGACGCAGCCCGGAACATATAAGCCAGGGCCCATCCCGCGATCACGCTGTAAAAAGAGCCGATCAACAGACCCGCCAGCACCCCCAGACCGCCGGCCCACACCCAGCGCGGCGAACCGCCCTCGATCTCCGATAACGAGCGCAGGGTATTGATAGGACTGAGACGGCCACGCCGCCCCACCGCCACTTCGGCCACCATCAACGGAAAACCGATGAACGCGATACAGAGCAGATAGACCAGCACGAAGGCGCCCCCGCCATACTCGCCGGCGAGATAGGGGAATTTCCATATATTACCAAGGCCGACCGTGGCCCCGGTCGCAGCCAGGATAAACACCATCCGCGACGACCACTGACCATGGATCGAAGTCTGATACGACAAAAGCCCCCCCCTTGAGCCAACCAGGCAAATCGGTTCGAAGGGCCATTCTCAGCCATATTCGGGCGCGAGACAAGAAGCCGGGGCCATCCCAGCCACCTCCCCTCGCAGCCGGATTTGGACAAACCGGGCCGCTCGCATACAATGCGCGCCATGGCAAAAAAAGGAAAAAAGCAGCCCCCCCGCGGCGGCGGTGCGACCATCGCACTAAATAAGGCCGCCCGGCACGAATACTTCATCGAAGAACGCTTCGAGGCGGGGGTCTCGCTCCAGGGCTGGGAGGTCAAGAGTCTGCGCGAAGGCCGTATCAACCTCACCGAGAGCTACGTCTTCATCAAGGAGGGCGAGGCATTCCTTTCCGGGGTCCACATCACCCCCCTCAAAACCGCCTCCACCCACATCGACCCACACCCGACCCGGGTGCGCAAGCTCCTGCTCCATCGCTACGAACTCAACAAGCTCATCGGCCAGGTCGAACGCAAGGGCTACACCCTGGTGGCCACCGCCATGTACTGGAAAAACGGCCGCGCCAAGCTCGAAGTCGGACTCGCCAAGGGCAAAAAACTCCACGACAAACGCGCCACCGAAAAAGACCGCGACTGGAACCGCGACAAACAGCGCCTGCTCAAGAGCCACTGAGCCACACGCCGTCCCTGAGCGAGCACAAAGCCGATGACACGGAACTCCCGGATGGCTACAATGTCCCATCTACAACCATGGGGGCGACCTGGCTTCGACGTGGGTAGCGAAACCCGAGGTGCATGCCGAGGATACAGATTCCCTCGTAAATCCATCTGTACCAAGATAGTTGCCAACGACGACAACTACGCACTCGCAGCTTAATAACCTGTAGAGGCCATCCGACTGGAGCCGTGCTTGTGCGTCCAGACTCCGGGTGTCATATCTCACAAGATCGCGTTGAAGCTCGTCCGGGGCCGATCCGCTAAACACAAACCGGAATCGCTGCGCTGAGTGCCCTGTCGGTCGGGTGTCAGGCAGTTAAACTTTAATAGACTCGACTAAGCATGTAGAGCCGAAGGCGGAGTGCTTGCGGACGCGGGTTCGATTCCCGCCGCCTCCACCATTTAAAAAAGACAGACCCGTCCACTAACCGCGTCCGGTTATTGGGCGGGTTTTGTTTTTCTGCGTATTGTCAGCGACTTACGTTGCTTTCAGGGTGTCGGCGCTGCCGCCCCGATCACTCCTGTTTCGGGAAATCCGTCACACCCCGCTTCTCTTTCGCCTCGAAATTCTCCACATTCTTACCCCCATTCTCCGGACCTCGTCCGGTGTCCTGCATTTTTTCCAGCAACCGCTGCTCGGCGATCTGATGAACAGGGATGTTCGAATGCCGCGAAGCACAGGACGTGCGAGAGCGGCCTTCGGCAAACTGGTTGATACTCTTCATGATTCCGTCAAACAGGTCGTTGATGTCCATGGTCGGTTGCTCCTCGTTTTGGTTTATGCCCTTACTTACCGGAGAGACGGAGAAAGTGTCGGGCGTGTGTCTGAAATTTTTTCGCACTGCTTCTGAGGGCTTACTTACCGGGTGTCGGCGGGATGTGTCGGCTCAGGCTGAAAAAAATCTTGGCCACTCCTCTCCGATCATTGGGCCAAACTGGCACACGACCTATGGCTTCGATTGAATAAGGATAAATTCGGCTGAAATCGGCAAAGATCGTTTGACTTCGCATGAATACTCTTTGTATATTAAAGGAGTTTTTATCCTGGGAGAGGTGCGTCCAGCGCCCTCCCGTTTCGCCTCTGGCGGACGTGGCCGCAAACCAAAACGCCCGTGGAGTTTTGACATGAACGAGATAGAAGACCGCTGGTTATCGATAACCGAGATCTGCAAGCACCTCGGCGTCAGCAATGACACCGTGTACAAGTGGATCGACAAGCATGGCATGCCCGCGCACCGCATGGGCCGCCTCTGGAAGTTCAAGAAAAGCCAGGTGGATGCGTGGGTCGAATCCGGCGGCGCGGCGGAACCCGGCAACAGCAGCTCCGGCGGCAAACAATAAGGAATGGAGCATTCATGAATCTGACCGAACTTCTCACCACGCTCGAAGCGCCCATCGTGGTGCGCCCCACCCGGCGCATGACCCAGGGCGAGCTGGAGAGCTATCTCGACAAGGCCGCCGACATCCTGCGCGGCAATGCCGACCATTCCGAGTTTCGTGGTTATGTGTTCGCACTGCTGTTCTACAAGCGCATCAACGACTGCTATGAGGAAGAGGTCCGCACCCAGGCCGATACCCTGATCAAGGCGGGTGTGGAGCAGGAGCAGGCGCTGCAACTGGCCCGCAACCCGCAGAACCACCATTTCATCGTCCCCGAGGCGGCGGACTGGGCCAAGGTCGCCCGCACCACCAAGAGCCAGCTCGGTCAGGCACTGAACGACGCCATGCTCGCCATCGAGCGGGCCAACGCCCACCGGCAGAACAATTTTGACGGCATCCTTACCGGCAAGATCGACTTCAACAAGCAGGACGAATTGCCCCGCGACAAGCTGGTCAACCTGATCAACCACTTCGGAAGCCAGACCTTCGACCGCGCCCATGTCTCCGACGATCTGTTCGGCAACGCGTACGAGTACCTGATCCGCAACTTCGCCAGCAAGGCGGGCAAGTCGAGCGGCGAGTTCTACACCCCGGCCGAGGTCGGCTTCCTCATGTCCGAGATGCAAGAGTGTCGCTACCTCGTGAAAGATTTTGGGACATCCCAGTCCCCAAAATCGACTCGCCAACGCGACAGCCGTTACTGCCCCGACCGTCCTGCGCTCATCACGACTCCGTCCCGCACATTG
>PQCP01000051.1 GCA_003062205.1 Candidatus Sedimenticola endophacoides | reverse complement strand
CGGTTCTTGGGTAGACTTGGACATGGGGCGACCTCGTTTAGCTTCACCGAAGCGTTTTTGGCGAAATACCAATTATATCAATTGGTTGAACGAGGTGCGCCCTTTTTTATGAATAATTCGGGCTAATGGATAATTCTGGAAAATGCACGGATGGCGTGCTATGTTCATGGGCAGGAACGGGGAACTGTAACGATTCTGGCCGGTTCACGATGAAAAAGATCGCCGCACTCTTGCTGCTGTTTGTCACCCTGCCTCTGATGGCCGAGCCCGTGCAGGTCGAGAACCTGCGTCTTTGGGCGGCCCCGGATCACACCCGGCTGGTGTTCGACACCACCGCCGCGGCCAACCACAAGCTGTTTACCCTCGATAATCCCGCTCGCCTGGTGATCGATATCCCGGACGCCCGCCTGAAGGGCGAGCTGCCGCTGACGAGTGACGATCCGGTGATCCGGCGGTTGCGCAGCGCCGAGCGTAACCGCAACGACCTGCGGGTGGTGGTGGATCTCAAGGGCGCGGTCAAGCCCAAGAGCTTCGTGCTCAAGCCCAACCGCCAGTACGGACATCGTCTGGTGGTTGACCTGTTCCCGGCCGGGCCGCAGCGGGACGGTGTGGAGAAGAAGGTGGTCAAGTCGATCACCGACAACGGTCCGCGGGATGTGGTGATCGCCATCGATCCGGGCCACGGTGGCGAGGACCCGGGGGCCAAAGGGGCTCGTGGGAGCTATGAAAAGGATGTCGTGCTGGCCATCGGACGTCGACTGGAGGCGCTGATCGAGCGGGAGCGGGGGATGCGCCCGGTGATGGTGCGCAAGGGGGATTATTTCCTGGGCCTGCGCAAGCGCATGCAACTGGCCCGCGATAACCGTGCCGATCTGTTCATCTCCATTCATGCCGACGCCTTCCGGGATCCACGGGTGCGCGGCTCCTCGGTCTATACCCTGTCGCGCCGCGGTGCCTCCTCGGAGGCGGCCCGCTGGCTGGCCAGCCGCGAGAACAGCGCCGACCTGATCGGGGGGGTGACCCTGGACGACAAGGACGACATGCTCGCCTCGGTGCTTCTTGACCTCTCCCAGACCGCTAGTCAGGAGGCGAGCCTGGATGCGGCCAACATGGTTTTCCGGCAGCTCAAGGCGAGCGGAGAGACCCATAAAAAGCGGGTCCAGCAGGCGGGATTCGCGGTGCTCAAATCACCCGATGTGCCGTCGCTGCTGATCGAGACCGCCTTTATCTCCAACCCCGCGGAGGAGCGCAAGCTCAACGATCCGGGCCATCAGCAGCGCCTGGCCGAGGCGATCATGAACGGGATACGGAGCTATTTCCGCAAGAGTCCCCCGCCGGGGACCTGGCTGGCCCAGTCCGCGCCCAAACGGCACCGCATCAGTCGTGGAGATACCCTTTCCGGCATCGCGGAGCAGTATCGCATCAGCCTCAATAGCCTGCGCAGCGCCAATCAGCTGCGCGGCGACCGGATCTTGGTCGGGCAGGTGTTGCGCATCCCCGAGACCTGATAGACTCCCCCCATCGGCCACGCGAGACCGGCGCCCGAGGGCGCCGGTCCGTTTTCGGCAACAGAAAACCGCACTCCCCATCCGAATCCGCCAGCCTCCCATGAGAATCCATTCACTGCCCCCGCAACTGGTCAATCAGATCGCCGCCGGTGAGGTGGTGGAGCGTCCCGCCTCGGTGATCAAGGAGTTGGTCGAGAACAGCCTCGATGCCGGTGCCCGGCGCATCGAGGTGGAGGTGGAGCAGGGGGGGGTGAAGCTGATCCGGGTGCGCGACGACGGCAGGGGCATCGTGCGCGACGATCTGGTCCTGGCCCTGTCCCGCCACGCCACCAGTAAGATCCGCTCCCTGCAGGAGCTGGAGCGGGTCGCCAGCATGGGGTTTCGGGGCGAGGCGTTGCCCAGCATCGCCTCGGTGTCGCGGCTCACCCTCACCTCCCGGGCCGAGGGTCAGGAGGCGGGGTGGCAGGTGAGCGGCGACGGCGGCGCGCGGGTGGAGGAGCCGGTGCCCGCGGCGCACCCTGTCGGCACCACCCTGGAGGTGCGCGACCTGTTCTACAACACCCCGGCCCGGCGCAAGTTCCTGCGTACCGAGAAGACCGAGTTCGGACATCTGGAGACCCAGCTCAAGCGGCTCGCCATGAGCCGCTTTGATGTGGGCTTCACCCTGCGCCACAACCGCCGGGAGGTCCTGGCCCTGCCGGCGGCCGACAACCGCCTGGAGCGGGAACGCCGCCTCTCGGAACTGCTCGGCCCCGCGTTTCTGGAGCAGGCGCTGTATCTGGAGGAGGAGCGCCTGGGGCTGCGCCTGCACGGCTGGGTGGCGCGCCCCGCCTTCTCCCGCAGCCAGTCCGACATGCAGTACTTCTATGTCAACGGACGCATGGTGCGCGACCGCCTGGTCACCCACGGTGTGCGTCAGGCCTTCCGTGACGTGCTTCACCACGGCCGCCATCCCGCCTATGTCCTCTACCTGGAACTCGATCCGGTGCTGGTCGATGTCAATGTGCATCCGACCAAGCACGAGGTGCGTTTCCGCGATGGCCGCCTGGTGCACGATTTTCTGTTCCGCACTCTGCACAGCGTTCTCTCCGAGACCCGTCCCGGGGCGGGGGAGGAGCGCATCGACCGCGAGACCGGGGAGTTGCTGCCGGGAGCGGACCCGGCGCCGTCCGCTCCCCAGCCTCGGGAGAGCGGTGGGGCGCCGCCCCGGGAGGGCGCCTGGCAGCCGCCCCTGCCTCTTCAGGTGAGGGACCGCCCGGCCGGCTACCGGGCCAGCATGAACCTGCAGCGCCCGCCGCCCGCCCCGCAAGCGCCGCCCCCCGACACAGATGGTGGGCAGGTGCCGCCCCTCGGTTATGCCCTGGCCCAGCTTAAGGGGATCTACATCCTGGCGGAGAACCGCGACGGACTGGTGCTGGTGGATATGCATGCCGCCCACGAGCGCATCACCTACGAGCGCTTCAAGGGGGCGGTCGACGATGGCGGCATCGCCAGCCAGCCGCTGCTGGTTCCGGTATCGGTGCGTGTCAGCCGCCGCGAGGCGGATCTCGCCGAGCAGCGGCGGGCCGTGTTCGAGCGACTCGGCATGGAGGTGGGGCGCCTCGGCTCCGAGACCCTGGTGGTGCGGGCGATCCCGGTGCTGCTGCGCGGCGCCGACGCGGAGCGGCTGCTGCGCGACCTGCTGGCCGACCTGGTGGTCTTCGGGGCCAGCGACCGTATCCGGGAAGAGATCGACACCGTGCTGGCCACCATGGCCTGTCACGGTTCGGTGCGGGCCAACCGCCGCCTCAGCGTGGCGGAGATGAACGCACTGCTGCGCGATATGGAGCGCACCCGGCGCAGCGACCAGTGCAACCACGGCCGTCCCACCTGGATCCAGCTTCCCCTGGCCGATCTCGATAAGCTGTTCATGCGCGGCCAATGAGCGCCCTCCCGCTCCCCCCGGCGATCTTCCTGATGGGCCCCACCGCCTCGGGCAAGACCGATCTGGCCATCGAGCTGGTGCGGCGCCTGCCCTGTGACATCATCAGCGTCGACTCGGCGCTGATCTACCGGGGCATGGATATCGGTACCGCCAAACCCAGCGCCGAGGAGCTGGCCCTGGCCCCGCATCGGCTGATCGACATCTGTGATCCCGCCGAACGCTACTCGGCGGCGCGCTTCCGCGACGATGCCCTGAGAGAGATGGCGGAAATTACCGCGGCGGGGCGCGTTCCCCTGTTGGTGGGCGGGACCATGCTCTATTTCCGCGCCCTGCAATACGGTCTGTCGCGGTTGCCGGAGGCGGACCGGGCGATCCGCGCGCGCCTGGAGCGTGATGCCGCGCTCCACGGCAACGCCTGGATGCACCGGCGCTTGGCCGAGGTCGATCCGGCCGCCGCCGACCGCCTCCATCCAAACGATCCGCAGCGGGTACAGCGGGCCCTGGAGGTGTATGAGATCACCGGGCGTCCCCTGTCGCGGCTGCAGCAGTCCGACGGCACCCAACAGCTGCCCTATCGCCTGCTTAAGCTGGTGCGGGCACCCGCCGCGCGCGAGCGTCTGCATGCGCGCATCGCCGAACGTTTCCAGCGGATGCTCGAACAGGGTTTTCAGCGCGAGGTCGAGGGGCTGCTGGCGCGCGGTGACCTGGTGCCGGAGATGCCCTCGATGCGCACCGTCGGCTACCGCCAGATGATCCACTATCTGCTCGGCGAGTGGGACCGCGCGACCATGGTGGAGAAGGCCGTCGTCGCCACCCGTCAACTGGCCAAGCGGCAGATGACCTGGCTGCGTTCGGAGCGGGAGCTGTGGTGGTTGGACGAGGCGGTGGGAGATCTTCCGGGGCAGGCATTGAAAATCATTCGTGCCGCCCAGATATAGGCCGGGTAGCGGATGCGGTTTTGGTGGCGCGGGTTGAGCCGTTTCGTTCGCTAACCGCCATGGAGAGCGAAGCGAAGGCGGTTAGTCCCCGATAGGCGTAGGCGCGGTTGTATGGCCGCAGTTACGACCGATAGGGAGTGACGTAGGGCATACAAATAGCGCATCCGACACGCCGTAGAGTCATTGTGGTCATCATGACGGAGTTGCGCACGAGCAGCTTTGCTGCAATGTGCGGGACGGAGTCGTGATGAGCGCAGGACGGTCGGGGCAGTAACGGCTGTCGCGTTGGCGAGTCGATTTTGGGGACTGGGATGTCCCAAAATCTTTCACGAGGTAGCGACACTCTTGCTTGCCGCTGTGCTACAATTACCCTTTGCAAGGGGCCATATGTTGTGGATTTGTCTTTTGAATCCACGCCTTGCAGTATTGATACATGACAACAAGGAGAAACTCCATGTCCAAGGGGCAGAGCTTACAAGACCCTTTCCTCAACGCCTTGCGTAAGGAGCGAGTACCCGTTTCGATCTTCCTGGTGAACGGAATCAAGTTGCAGGGGCAGATCGAGTCCTTCGACCAGTTTGTGGTGCTGTTGAAAAACACCGTCAGCCAGATGGTCTACAAGCACGCCATCTCCACCGTAGTGCCGGCGCGCAACGTTCGCTTCCAGACCAACCCCCAGGAGAACACGCCGGATTCCGGCTACTGAGACCGCGCGGCACACACTTGCCGCCAAAAGCAGGGGCGACAGGCCGAAATGGTGTTGGACGCTTGATCAAAGAGACTCTATTGGACAATCGCGCGCGCTTCTCCGTGCCCCCGGGCGAGCGCCTGGGTGTCGGCCCCAGGTCGTGTCGTGCCTGGGTTGTGGGTCCTGCTCCCCGGTGTGCGGGGTGGCTCCGTGCACTCCGCGTGGCAGGTGGGCGCTATGTTTGAACGGCCGAAAACGGGCGAACGGGCAGTGCTGGTGCATGTCGATATCGGCATCAAGCCCGACCCTGATGAACTGCGTGAATTTCAGGAGCTGGCCGCCTCGGCCGGTGCCGAGGCCGTGGCCCTGGTGATGGGCAGCCGCAAGGTGCCTGATCCACGCTCCTACATCGGCCGGGGAAAGGTCGACGAGGTCAGGGAGATCATTGCCGCCCGGGACGCCGAACTGGTGATCTTCAACCATCCCCTCAGTCCCAGCCAGGAGCGCAATCTGGAGCGGGAGTTCCAGTGCCGGGTGGTGGACCGCACCGGCCTGATCCTGGATATCTTCGCCCAGCGTGCCCGCTCCTTCGAGGGGAAACTTCAGGTCGAGCTGGCGCAGCTGCGCCACATGTCCACCCGTCTGGTCCGGGGCTGGACCCACCTGGAGCGGCAGAAGGGCGGCATCGGCCTGCGCGGGCCGGGCGAGACCCAGCTTGAGACCGACCGCCGTCTGCTCAACAACCGCATCGCCCAGATTCGCCGCCGGCTGGAGCGGGTGGATGGCCAGCGCGAACAGGGACGGCGGGCCCGGAACAAGGCGGAGATCCCCACGGTGTCGCTGGTGGGGTATACCAACGCCGGGAAATCCACCCTCTTCAACCGGATTACCGACTCCGCCGTCTATGCCCGCGACCAGCTCTTCGCCACCCTCGACCCGACCCTGCGTCGGGTGGAGCTCGGCGGCGAGGCGGGCATGGTGCTGGCCGACACCGTAGGCTTTATCTCCAACCTGCCCCATGAGTTGGTGGCGGCCTTCAAATCGACCCTTCAGGAGACCGCAGAGGCGGCGCTGCTGCTGCATGTGATTGACGCGGCCAGCCATCAGCGGTCGGTCTGTGTCAGCGAGGTGAACAGCGTGCTGCGGCAGATCGGGGCTCATGAAGTGGTGCAGATCGAGGTGTATAACAAGATCGACCTGCTGGAGCAGGGCGCCCCCCGGGTGGAGCGTGGGGAGGATGGGCTGGTCAAGCGGGTCTGGCTCTCGGCGGCCACCGGCGAGGGGGTCGATCTGCTGCTGGCCGCCCTGGCGGAGTATTTTCATCAGGAGTATGTGCGGCGGGTGGTGCAGCTGAGGCCCGCCGAGGGGCGGCTGCGCGCGCGTCTGTTCCAGAGCGGCAAGGTGCTCTCGGAGCAGATCACCGACGAGGGTGGATGGGAGCTGGAGATCCAGCTTCCACGGCGAGAATTCGATCGGCTGATCCATCAGGAGACGGATCTGTCCCATCGTTTCATTGCCTGAGCCGCCAGGGTCCAATAAAATCGGCGTATATGTCCACGGCGCCGGATCCGGCGATACAGTCACAATTCGAGATACAAAGATTGGAGTAGCCAATGGCCTGGAATGAACCGGGTGGGGACAACAAGGACCCCTGGAGTGGAAAGGGCGGCGATCAAGGTCCGCCGGATCTGGATGAAGTCGTAAAGAAGATGCAGGAGCGCCTTGGCGGACTGTTCGGGGGGCGCGGCGGTGGAAAGGGCAACGGCAACGGCAGCGCGCCCGGGGGGGGCTCCGGCGGTGGCATGAAGGGCCTGGGGGCGTTGATCGCACTGGCCGCCCTGCTGTTTCTGGCCTTCAAGAGTTTCTATATCATCGCCCCCGCGGAGCGGGGCGTGGTGCTGCGCTTCGGTGATTTCAAGGAGGTGACCCTGCCGGGTCCGCACCTGCTGATCCCCCTGGTTGACCGGGTGATTCCGGTCAATGTGGACCAGATCTCCTCGTTCCGCCACAAGGCGGCGATGTTGACCCGGGATGAGAATATCGTCGATATCGAGCTGACCGTGCAGTCCAAGGTCGAGAATCCGGAGGACTATCTGTTCCAGGACCAGACCCCCGACAAGACCATTCGTGACGCCACCGAGACGGCGGTGCGCGAGACCATCGGCAAGAGCAAGCTCGACTTCATTTTGACCGAGGGCCGCGCGAGCGTCGCAGACGCCATCAAGGTGCGCATCCAGGAGTTGATCAATCAGTACAACACCGGATTGCGGGTGACCAGCGTCAACACCCTGCCGGCCAAGCCGCCGGAGGAGGTCAAGGGTGCCTTCGACGATGCCATCAAGGCCCGCGAGGACAAGGCGAAGGTGGAGAACCAGGCCCAGGCCTATGCCAACGAGGTGGTGCCCAAGGCGCGTGGCGCGGCGGCCCGCCGGGTGGAGGATGCCAAGGCCTACAAGGAGAGTGTCATTGCCCAGGCCGAGGGTGACACATCCCGTTTCCTGGCGATCCTTACCGAGTACCACAAGGCCCCCGAGGTGACCCGTCAGCGTCTCTATCTGGATACGGTGGAGGAGGTGATGGGCAAGTCCCGCAAGGTGATCGTCGATGCCGAGGGAGGCAACAGCCTGATGTATCTCCCGTTGGACAAGTTGATACAGAGCGCACCGGCGCCGCTGCCGTCGGGCGGTACCCCAGCCGTTGCCCCCGAGCGGGTTCAGCAGCCCCAGGAGCAGCGTGTGCGTGAAGAGAGCCGTGGCCGGAGGATTCGCTGATGCAAGGTGGTAAATTTGGATTTTCAGCCATTGCCCTGGCGATTGTCGCCGGAGCGATCTATGTCTCGGCCTTCGTGGTCTACGAGTGGGAGATGGCCCTCAAACTGCGCCTGGGCGAGATCGTCGATGCCGACTACAATCCCGGTTTGCACTGGCGTATTCCCGTGATACACGAGGTGAAGAAGTTCGACAAGCGCATCCAGACCTACGATTCACGCCCCGAACGTTTTCTGACCATCGAGAAGAAGGATGTGATCGTCGACTCCTTCTTCAAGTGGCGCATCCAGGATGTGGCCCAGTACTTCCGCTCCACCGGGGGGGATCCGACCCGCACCGGTCTGCTGCTCGCCGATCGCATCAATACCAGCCTGCGAGACGAGTTCGGCAAGCGCACCATCCAGGAGGTGGTCTCCGGCGAGCGCTCCGAGATCATGGAGCTGCTGGCCAAGGACGCCGATGAGAAGGCGACCGAGCTGGGGGTGGAGATCGTCGATGTGCGGGTCAAGAAGATCGACCTGCCGCCGGAGGTGAGTGAGTCGGTCTACAACCGCATGCGCGCCGAGCGCGAGCGGGTGGCCCGTGATCTGCGCGCCCAGGGTGCCGAGGCGGCGGAGCGCATCCGCGCCGACGCCGACCGCCAGAGCACGGTGATCCTGGCGGACGCCTTCCGGGAGGCCGAGCAACTGCGCGGCGAGGGTGACGCCAGGGCGGCGGAGACCTACGCCAACGCCTATAACCAGAACCGCGAATTCTACGCATTTTACCGCAGTCTGGCCGCCTACAAGGGGGTGTTTTCCAATGGTGGCGATATGATGGTGCTGGAGCCCGATTCGGAGTTTTTCCAGTATTTCCGCAGCCAGCAGGGCGGTCAATAGCCAGGCACCCCGGCGGGGCACGGTAAATCTACGCTCCGGCAAAATTCCCATTACGTGGCATCGCGTTACGCGTCATTTTCAAAATATCGAATACCGCCCGGGTATTGAGCAGAAGCTTTTTCATTTTCTCTGGGATTGAC